>CAYUXB010000304.1:0-4454 GCA_964448525.1 uncultured Acidimicrobiaceae bacterium | reverse complement strand
CGCGCGCCGGGCGATCGAAGGCCTCGGCGTCCGGCCGGACCGGGTGCTGATCGACGGCAAGTGGGACTTCGTGGGCGGCGGCATCACCCAGCGCATCGTGCGGGGCGACGCCCGGTGCCTGTCGATCTCGGCGGCGTCGATCCTGGCCAAGGTGACCCGCGACCGCATCATGCAGGCCGAGGCCGAGCACCACCCCCACTGGTGGTTCGACCACAACAAGGGCTACCCGTGCCCGCGCCACCAGGCGGTGCTGCGCGGCATGGGCCCCTCCGCGATCCATCGGCGCAGCTGGGTGTTCATGGACGGCCTGCCGTGGGCGGGCGTGCCCCGCATCGTCCGCCCGGATCCGCAGGGCGTCCTCTTCGGCTGACCCGGCCGGTCGGGCCGTTCTGTCGTTCGGGCCGATCCGGCGTTCGGTTCGGTCGCCGTCCCGACACGCGGCGGTCCCAAAGGATTTCCTGAACGGTCGCTTGCCCGCCGGCCCGCTCCCGCGGATGATGCGGCCACCAGAGTCGGGGGACCGGGAGGGGAACCGTGGACCGCAGGACCGTGTTGCGTTCGACCGTCGTCGGCATGGGGGCGCTGGCGCTCGACCCGCTCGCCTTCGCCCGCCTGGGCGGGGCCGCGCCGTCGGCCGCGTGCTCGCCCGACGGTCCGTACGGGCCGCTGCAGGCCGAGGACGGCAACCGCATCCGGCTGCCCGCCGGGTTCACGTCGCGGGTGATCGCCCGGTCGCTGAACTTCGTGCCCGGGACGCTCTACCTGTGGCCGATCCTGCCCGACGGCGGGGCGACGTTCCCACTGGCCGACGGCGGCTGGATCTACGCGGTCAACTCCGAGGTGCCGCTGGTGGGCGGGGCGAGCAGCGTCACGTTCGCTGCGGACGGGCGCATCCGGGGCGCCCGCCGCATCCTCGGCGGCACGTCGGTCAACTGCGCCGGCGGACCGACGCCGTGGGGCACGTGGCTGTCGTGCGAGGAGATCGACCGCGGCTACGTCTACGAGTGCGACGTCACCCGCAACGCGCCGGCGCGCCGGCCGGCGCTCGGCCGGTTCAAGCACGAGGCGGCTGCGGTCGACGGGCCGCGCCGCACCGTGTACCTCACCGAGGACGAGAGCGACGGCTGCCTCTACCGGTTCCGCTACCCGAACGCGGGCGATCTGTCGTCGGGCACGCTCGAGGTGGCGTCGGTCGCCGGCCCGGACGGGGGTGAGGTGACCTGGCTGCCCGTCCCCGACCCGTCGGGTGGGTCGACTCGCACACGCCATCAGGTGGATGCGGCCACGCACTTCCGTGGCGGCGAGGGGGCGTGGTACGGCGCGGACGTCCTGCACTTCACCACCAAGGGCGACAACCGCGTGTGGCGCTACGACGTCGTGAGCGGCGTCCTGACGGTCGTCTACGACATCGCCACGTCGTGCAATCCGATCCTGAGCGGGGTCGACAACGTGACGGTCGCCCGCTCGGGCGACGTGTTCGTGGCGGAGGACGGCGGCAACATGCAGATCGTCGTCCTCGGCACCGACGGCTCGGTCTCGCCGGTGGTCGAGGTGAACGGCCAGAACGACTCGGAGATCACAGGTCCCGCGTTCTCGCCCGACGGCAGCCGCCTGTACTTCAACTCGCAGCGCGGCAACGGCGTCGGCATCACCTACGAGGTGCGGGGGCCGTTCCGCTAGCGCGGCGCGGGCACCGGGCACTAGCGGGGGCTCGTACCGGGTAGGGGTTCCGTCATGGCAGACAGCTCGGAGACGGAACCCACCCCGGTCGAGCGCGTGCAGGACCACATCGACGAGGTCGACGACCGGTCGGACGAGATGCAGCAGCGGCTCGACGAGCTGGGCGAGGGCATCGACGCGGCCCGCCGGCAGGCGGAGGCCGACGACCTGCTCCCGTCCGGCGACGGCGATCCCGCCGACGGTCCGCCGATCGCCCCGGTCGACTGGCCGCGCGGCGACGAGCGCATCGAGACGCCCGTCGACGACTCGGACACGCCGCCCACCGGCTGACCGGCTGACCGGCTGTCGGTCGGCGGTGTCGTCGTCGCCGGCTGACACGTCGTCGGTCGGCTGACGGGCCCCGCCGGGCGACCATCCGCCGGTCGCCCGTGTTGGAGGCGTGACGGCGCAGACCCCTACCCTGCGGTTCATGCGCCGCCGTCCCTTCGCCCTCGCGCTGGTGGCCTGGACCTTCTTCGTCTGGACCACCCGCATCGGCAACATCTGGCGCGACGACGCGCTCGACACGGGCGAGAAGGTGGGGCGGACGGGCCTCGCCCTCAGCTTCACGCTGCTGGCCGTCGCCGTGGTCGTGACGCTGTGGCGCCGGCTGCCCCGGGCGTCGCTGGTGGCGGTGGGCGCGCTCGCCGGCTGGTCGGTCGCGGTGTGGGTCGTGCGCGACGTGCGCATCGTGCTCGCCGACCACGAGGTGGGCTTCAAGGTCGTGCACACGGTGCTTGCGGTCGTGTCGGTCGTGCTGGCCGTGCTCGCGTGGCAGGAGGCCCGTCGGGTCCAGGCCGACCCGGTGGCGCCCGGCGACGGCCAGCCCGCCCCGCCCGTTCCGGCGAGCTGACGCGCCCCAGCCTCGGCCACCGGGGTGGGCGCGACCGATGAGTTCGCGGGCGCACACCCGTCTACCGCCCGACGGCACCTTCGCCTCATCGGGAGCACGCCATGGGACTCGTCCAGATCGAGATGTTCACGACCCTCGACCTCGTCGGGCAGGGCCCCGGCGGCCCGGAGGAGGACCCGGAGGGGTTCCCCTTCGGCGGCTGGCAGGCGCCCCTGATGGACGAGGCCACCGGGGAACAGATCGCGGCGGCCTACGAGGGGACCGACGCCCTCCTGCTCGGCCGGCGGACCTACGACATCTTCGCCGACTACTGGCCGCACCAGGACGGCGCCGAGAACGCGTTCGCCGCCCTGTTCAATCGGGTGCCGAAGTACGTGGCCTCCCGAGGCCGACCCGAGCTGTCGTGGGCCACCTCGACGCAGCTCGGCCCGGACCTGGCCGGCGCGGTGCGCGAGGTGCGCGACCGGCACGAGCAGGTGCGGGTCGTCGGGAGCCTGAACCTCGTGCAGTCCCTGCTGCGCGAGAAGCTCTTCGACCGCCTCGACCTCTGGGTGTACCCGATCGTGCTCGGCGTCGGGAAGAAGCTGTTCGACGACGGCGCGGTGCCCACCAACCTGACGCTCCTCGCCCCGCCGGTGACCGGCCCGAACGGCGCCGTGCACGTGCGCGACGGGCTCGCGGCGGGCATCCCCGAGACGGGCGACATGGCCGAGGTCAGTGCATCGTCGTGACCGCGGTGAGCAACCGGCCGGGACGCGTCACCGGGTGATCGCCGTCGATCGATGTGCTGGGGGGGCATGGGCGCCAGCCGGCTTCCGCGCGCGTTCGTCCCGGATCTCCGACCAGCCGTCGCGAAGGCATGAAAGTCATTGGGAATCAGTAGACGTCGAGCCAAGAACCTCGTAGTGTCCGTGGCGGGCAACGGATGGTGGTCAACCGTGGGGAATCCGCCACGTCCGCCACACATGCGGCATCGGGTTGCCGCCGTTGGGGCCGAGAGGGTGAGGCTATGGGGATGAAGACGGTGGTGCTGTGGACGGCGGTTGCCGGCATCACAATCTTGGCCGGCTGTGGCGACGGTCAGCGGTCCTTGACTGCAGCCCCGGCTGAGACCAGCGCCGTCTCGGATGCCGAGGCACGAGCGGCGCTGGCTGATGCAGTGGCTGCTGCTGATGCCGGCGACCTCGCGGAGCTGTGTGAGCTGTCGGCGAGCGAGCGGATGTGTGCGCTGACGCTCGACGATCTCGGCCGGGAATCCGTCCCTGTCGGGTCTGCGCCGGTGGTCATCGGTTCGTTCGACCTGCCAGCACGAACGGTCCCTGGTTCGCGAGGTGTCGTCGGCGGACGGGTATTGGAAGTGTGTGGACACGACGCAGGTGGCGATCCCTACCTCACGGAACTGCTCGTGATCCACGAGCGCTCTTCCACTGTCCTGCAGAACGCTGTGTTCTGGTCTGGCTATCGCCTCGCGGCGACCGATGGCGCCAGCTCGGAGTCGGCGGGAGGGGGCGTCTCCGCCGGGGGAGAGGCGAGCATGCAGAACCCGGAACGATCGACGACGTTCGGGTTGCCGTCAGACTGCCCTGGCACTACCTCTCCCTCTGCCGTCCGTCGACCGCCGGCGCGGTGAGCACGGTGTCGAGGGCGAGGGTGAGGCAGCGGCAGCCGCCGCCGGCCTTCAGGAACTCGTCGACGCGGCACTCGACCACGTCGAAGCCCCACTGCTCGAGTTGGCGCCCGACCCGGGTCGGGGTCGTCGCCATGACGACCGTGCGGTCGACCACGACCGAGTTGGCGCAGAAGGCCAGGGTCTCGTCGTCGGTCAGTACCAGCGGTTCGGGCACCAGGGCCTCGACGACCTTGCGTCCGTAGCTGTCCCAGC
>CAYUXB010000303.1:0-4471 GCA_964448525.1 uncultured Acidimicrobiaceae bacterium | reverse complement strand
AGGGCGTGCACGCGAACTTCGACATCCCCGACGCCATCCTCGACACGGTCGAGGCCGGGTGAGCGCCGCCAAGGTCGGCCAGCCGGCGCCCGACTTCGTCCTCCCCGGCACCGACGGCACGCCCGAGGGCCACCGCGACTACTCGCTCGCCGAGTTCGCCGGGCGGCCGGTCGTGCTCGTGTTCTATCCCGGTGACAACACCCCGGTGTGCACCCGGCAACTCAACAGCTACAGCTCCGACATCGACGCGTTCCGTGAGGTGGACGCCCAGGTGCTCGCCATCAGCCCCCAGACGGTGGAAAGCCACGATTCGTTCAGCAGCGATCAGGGCGGCTTCGCGTTCCCGCTGTTGGCCGACACGGACAAGGCGGTCGGCAAGCAGTACGGGATCCTCGGTCCGGTCGGGTTCTACCGCCGCTCGATCTTCGTCGTCGACGCGAACGGTGTGGTCCGCCACGCCCACCGGGCGGTGGCGGGGCTGTGGTTCCGGCCCACCGACGAACTGGTCGCGGCGGTGACCGCCGCCGGTTGACCGGCCGTACGCCCCGGACGGCGCGACCGTCGTCCGGGGTCCACCCACAGGCCGCGGGCACCGGCTAGGTTCCGAACCCATGTTCGTGCTCGGCATCGACCCGGGGTTGTCGCGTTGCGGCTACGGCGTGGTCGAACGCTCCGGCCGCACGCCCCGCGCGGTCGCCGCCGGTGTCCTGCGCACCGATCCGGCCCTCGACGTGCCGCGACGGCTGGCGGTCCTGCGCGACGACGTGCGGGCGCTCATCGCCGAGCACCGGCCCGACGTGGTCGCGATCGAGCGGGTGCTGTTCCAGGTCAACGTGCGCACCGCGATCCCGGTGGCCCAGGCGGCGGGTGTCGCCATGGTCGAGGGGGTGAGCGCGGGCGCCGAGGTGATCGAGTACTCGCCCAACCAGGTCAAGCAGGCGGTCGCCGGCTTCGGTGGCGCCGACAAGGCGCAGATCGGGCGCATGGTGCAGACGCTGCTCGGCATCGCCAAGCCGCTGCGGCCGGTCGACGCGGCCGACGCCGTGGCGATCGCGCTGTGCCACCTCGCCCACGCACCGATGCGCGGCCGGGTCGCGGCGGTGGCTCGGTGATCGGCTCGCTGCGCGGCCGGCTGCTCCATCGGGGCGCCGGCGAGATCATCGTCGAGGTCGCCGGCATCGGCTACGTCGTCGTCGTGTCGCCCACCACGGCGGTGGCGGTCGGCGATGTCGACGACGAGGCGTTCGTGTGGGTGCACCACCACCTGCGCGAGGACGCGGAGACCCTGTACGGCTTCGGCACCCGCGACGAGAAGGTCACCTTCGAGGCCCTGCTCGGCGCGCACGGCGTCGGGCCGTCGATGGCGCTCGCCATCTTGTCGGTGCACGCCCCCTCCGCGCTGGTGCGCATCCTGGCCGACGACGACATCGCCGCCTTGTGCCTCGTGCCAGGCGTCGGCAAGAAGACCGCGGCGCGCCTGCTCGTGGAGCTGAAGTCGCGCCTCGACGTGCCCGACAGCGGGGTGATGCCGAGCGTCGCGGCCGGCGGGTCGTCGCTCACCCCGGCCCAGCGCACCGCCACCAGCGACGTGCGCGAGGCGCTGGCGGGGTTGGGCTACGGCCCCGAGGAGATCCGGGCGGCCACCGCGGAGCTGACCGACGACGGCGACGCCAGCGCCATGCTGCGCCAGGCGCTGCAACGGCTGGCCTCACCCCGATGAGGCCCACTCGGGTGCACGCTGATCGGGTGCACGCTGGTCGGGTGCCTCGCACCCCTGCGGGCACCGACCCCGCGAGGGCGGGGGACGCGACCGATGCGTGAGGAGCTGCTCGACCCGGACCCCGACCCGGAGGAGGCCGCCGAAGGTGGAGCGGCCGAGACGACGTTGCGCCCGCGCCGGCTGGCCGAGTTCGTCGGCCAGTCCGAGCTGAAGGCCCACCTCGAGATCGTGCTCGAGGCCGCTCGCCGCCGTGGCCAATCACCCGACCACCTCCTGTTCGCCGGGCCCCCCGGTCTGGGCAAGACGACGCTCGCCGGCATCATCGCCACCGAGATCGGCGCCCACCTGCAGACGACGTCGGGGCCCGCCATCGAGCGGGCCGGCGACCTGGCGGCCATCCTCACCCAGCTCGGCGACGGCGACGTGCTGTTCGTCGACGAGATCCACCGACTGCCCCGGGCGGTGGAAGAGGTGCTGTACCCGGCGATGGAGGACTTCCAGCTCGACATCGTGCTCGGCAAGGGGCCGGCGGCGCGGTCGATCCGGCTCGATCTGCCTCGCTTCACGCTGGTGGGCGCCACCACCCGCACCGGGTCGATCACCGGTCCGCTGCGCGACCGGTTCGGCCTCGTGGCACGGCTCGACTACTACACGGCGGCCGACCTGGAGGCGATCGTCGAGCGGGCGGCCGGCATCCTCGGTGTCGTCATCGATCCCGACGGGTGCACCGAGATCGCCCGCCGGTCCCGGGGGACGCCCCGCATCGCCAACCGTCTCCTGCGTCGCGTGCGCGACTTCGCCGAGGTCACCGGCGACGGCACGATCGACCGGGCCACCGCCGAGGAGGGCCTGGCGTTGTTCGGCGTCGATGGCCTCGGTCTGGACAAGGTCGACCGGGCGTTGCTGGTCGCGCTGTGCCGGCGCTTCGGCGGCGGGCCGGTGGGCCTGTCGACGCTCGCCATCAGCGTGGGCGAGCAGACCGAGACGGTCGAGGACGTCTACGAGCCGTTCCTCATCCAGCAGGGCCTGCTCATGCGCACCCCCCGGGGCAGGGTGGCGCTGCCCGCCGCCTGGGAGCACCTGGGCATCGTGCCGCCGCCCGACGCCGGACCTGGTGGCGCGACCCCCACCCTGTTCGGGGGCTGATACGTCCCACACGGCGGCATCGTCGCGGCCTGCACGCCATCGGGGGCCTCGCCGGTAGGTTTGGCCGACCCGATGGATCTCGACGACTTCGACTACGACCTGCCGGAACGGGCGATCGCCCAGCACCCCGCCGAGCCGCGCGACGCGGCGCGGCTGCTCGTCGACCGCGGCGCCGCCGGTGTCGACCATCGCCACGTCGCGGACCTGCCCGACCTCGTGCGCGCCGGCGACCTGCTCGTGGTGAACACCACTCGCGTCCTGCCCGCCCGGCTCCGGCTGACCAAGCCCACCGGTGGTGACGTCGAGGTCCTGCTGCTCGAACGGTTGCCCTCCGGCGCCTGGGAGGCCCTGGTGCGCCCCAGCCGCAAGGTCAAGCCGGGCACCGTGCTCGCCGCCGGCGACGATCTCACCGTCCAGGTGGGCGGTGACGGCCCGGGGGACGGCACCCGGCTGGTCGAGCTCCGAGGGCCGGCCGGTCATGCCGGGGGCGCACGCCCCGACGACACGCCGGATGTCGAGCTCGCCGCGCTCGGCCGGCACGGGGTCGTGCCGCTCCCGCCGTACATCACCGAGCCGCTGGCCGACCCCGCCCGCTACCAGACCGTCTTCGCCGACCGTCCCGGGTCGGTCGCCGCTCCCACGGCCGGGCTGCACCTCACGCCGGAGGTGCTCGACCGGTGCCGCGCCGCGGGCGCCCAGGTCGCGTCCGTCGACCTGGTGGTGGGACTCGGCACCTTCCGCCCGATGACCGCCGCCAAGGTCGAGGACCACCACATGCACGCGGAGCGCTACCGCGTCGCGGCCGAGACGTCGGCGGCGTGCGAGGCCACCCGGGCCTCGGGCGGGCGCGTCATCGCGGTCGGCACCACCACCGTGCGGGCGCTCGAATCGGCGGCGCTGTCCGGGCGACCCGAGGGCCGCACCGAGCTGTTCATCCACCGGCCCTGGCGGTGGCGGACCGTCGACGCGCTGATGACCAACTTCCACCTGCCGCGGTCGTCGCTGCTCGTGCTGGTCGACGCGTTCGTCGGCCCCCGCTGGCGCGACCTGTACGCGACGGCGCTGGAGGACGGGTACCGGTTCCTGTCGTTCGGCGACGCCATGCTCCTCGAACGCACCGAGCCCGGCCCGGACGGCCCGACGGACCCGACCGGTCCGACCCGAGCGGGGGGTGCCGCATGACGCTCGCCTTCTCCGTCGACGCCACCTGCGGGGCGGCCCGCACCGGCACCGTCACCACCGAGCGGGGCAGCTTCTCCACCCCGTGCTTCATGCCGGTCGGCACCCGCGGGGCCGTGCGCACGCTCTCGTCGGCCGACCTCGAGAGCCTCGGCGCCGAGATCGTCCTCGGCAACACCTACCACCTGATGCTCCGGCCGGGCGCGGACCTGGTCGCCGACTTCGGCGGCCTCCACGGGTTCGCCGACTGGGGTGGGCACGTGCTGACCGACTCCGGCGGCTACCAGATCTTCTCGCTGGAGCCGAAGGTCGACGACGCCGGCGCGACCTTCACCTCGACCTACGACGGCAGCACCCACCACCTCTCCCCGGAGGACGCCGTCGAGGTGCAGGTCAAGCTGGGCAGCGACATCCAGATGGTGCTCG
>CAYUXB010000302.1:0-4473 GCA_964448525.1 uncultured Acidimicrobiaceae bacterium | reverse complement strand
GGCCGTGCGCCACCTCCGCTCGATCCTCGGCGACATCCGCAAGATCACCCAGGCCGACTCCGCCGAGCTCTACGACTGGGCCAAGCAGCTGCGCGCCCCGGTGGGTCTCGTGCAGGAGATCGCGGAGACCGGCACGCTGCCCGTCCCGCTGTTCTGCGCCGGCGGTATCGCCACCCCCGCCGATGCCGCCCTCGTGATGCAGCTCGGCGCCCAGGCCACGTTCGTGGGCTCGGGCATCTTCAAGAGCGACGACCCCGCCCGCCGCGCCAAGGCGATCGTCGAGGCCACGGCCCACTACCAGGACGCGGACATCCTGGCCAAGGTCAGCCGGGGCCTCGGCGAGGCGATGCGCGGCGAGGAGATCGGCGAGCTCGACGTGAAGCTGGCCGAGCGCGGCTGGTAGGTGCGGCTCGCGCCCTGTCCACGAACGTTCGTGGACAGGGTCGCTAGCGATCGAGCCGGTCGGACTCCCAGAGCCCGATGCGGCCGTAGTCGTTGCCCGTGAGGGTGACGCGACCGTCGTCGTCGATCGCGATGGCGCTGACCGACTGGTCGCCGGGGCCGGCGAGCGCCGGCTCGTCGCGGTCGCGTCGCTCGATGTCGCCGTGCTCGTCGATGCGCCAGAGCGCGATGTCCCCGTCGCCGCCGGCGGTGTCGGAGCCGCCGACCAGCCACCCGCCCGAGGGCACCGCCGCAACGGTGCTCGCCCACTGGTCGCCGGTGCCTCCGAGCAGGCTCGATTCGAGCTCGGTCCAGGTCAGGCCGTCCTCGGACGTCCACACCCGGGCATCGACGTTGCCGCTGCTGTCGTCGGAGCCCACGACGATGAAGCCGTCCTCGCTCGCGGCGCAGCCGTAGCCCTGCTGGTCGCCCTCGTGCGTGAAGGGTCCCTCGGCGGCGGACCACACCCCGGTCTCGGCGTTGCGGGTGGCGACGATGACATCGAATGCCCGCGGGGCGCCGCTGACGCCGACCGCGACCGCCGTGCCGTCGGGGCCGACGCACACGTCGTAGTAGCGCTGGAGGCCCGGCCCGGTGTGGGGCGGCGTCTCGCCGACGAACTGGAGACCGTCGGCCGAGGCGATGATGACCGGGTCGGCGTCCGGATCGATGTACATCGAGCCGACCGCGAGGAAGCCCTCGTTGATCGGTGCGACGGCAGCCAGCGCGCGCGTGCCCTTGCCACCTGCCGGCGACACGGACTCCGGCGGCGTCTCGGCCTCCATCTCGGCGAGGACGATGGCCTTGTCGGGCGTCGGGTCCTCGATGAACTCGAGGTTGGCGTCATCGATGAGGGCGTTCTGCGATCCGATGCGGGCCCAATCGGCCCCGTTGCGGGACACCCACACGACGCCGTCCGGGTCGGAGTCGAGGGCGAGGTCCTTGCGCTCGCTGGCGAGACCGCGATCCTCGTAGCCGACGGCGACGAACCCCCCACCGAAGGCGGTGACATCCATGACCTGGCCGGCCGCCAGGTGCGCGCTGTCAAGGGCCTCCCAGCCGTCGTCGGCGCGCTGCCAGATCTGGCCCGTGAAGGTCTCCCGCTCGTCTCCGGTCGGTGCGGTGCGATGACCCCCCGCCACGATGGCGGTGTCGGGGCCGGCCGCGACCCCGGCGGCGAACGGTTGCTGCCCGCCGTTCGGGAACGCGTCGTTCGTCTCGTCCTGCCAGCGGGTGCCCCGCCGCATCAACACGCTCGGGCCGCTGCCGATCGCCAGGATCGTGTCGCCGTAGCGCTCGGCGTCCCGGAGGTCGACCCCGTCCTCGAACTTGCCACCGTGGACGACCGCGGACGTGTCCTCCCAGGTCGCGCCGCCGTCGGCGGAGGTCCAGACGTAGGGACGCACCTTGTCGCCGCCGGCAGCCACCAGGCCCTCGGCGGCGACGGTGATCGACCGCACGCCGAGGTCGGATGCCCCGGAGCTGCGAGTCTCGTCCCGAAGGGGGAGCAGCGCGGCGGCGCCCCACGTGCGACCGTCGGTCGAGGTCCACGCGACGGGCTTGCCCAGACCGCTGTCGTCGCTCGAATAGCCGCCGGCGACGATGCCCGCGTCGGTGTGAGCCACCGTGAGGACGTCCTGGCGGTTCGGTCCGCCGAGGGTCGGGGTGTCGAGCGCCTCCCAGGTCTCCCCGTCGTCGGACCACCAGGCGAGACCGTCCTGCTCGTTGTCGATCGTGCGGGTGCCGACGGCGACGAAGCCGGTGCCGACCGCGGCGATGTCGCGCACGGTCTCCTCGCCCGTGGCGTCGAGGGGGCCGCCGGCCCCGCCGTCGACGCTCGACCAGTTCTCGCCGTCGGGGCTGAACCACAGCCGTGGCCGCAGCTCGCCCCAGACGATCTCACCACCGGCGACGAGGATGCCGCTCTCGCCGCTGACGACCTTGAACGCCCACTGCTCGTGGTCGCCGCCCAGCAGATCGGGGAGGGTGAGCTTCCACTCGCCGTCGTCGAGGTGCCACACGGCCGCGTTGCCCTCGGGGCCGTTGCCGACCTGGCCGACAGCGATCATGCCGTCGGGGGTCCGGGCGGCGTCGACCATCGACTCGCCGGTGCCACGGCTGCGCGGCTCGACCGTGGTCGCCTCCCAGGAGCTGCCGTCGTCGGCGGTCCACACCGTCGCCTCCGATGCGCCGGTGGACGGGTTGAAGACCGAGCCGACGATCGTCCACGGCTGGTCCTCCTCCGTGGGCGCGACGAGGTCGGCGACGTTCGCCAGGGGCTCCTCGAGCGCCACCCCGGAGCCGTTGGCGCGCACGAAGGTCGACGAGGTGGGGTCCGGGCCGGCCTCGGAGCCGGTCGAGCAGGACGCGACGAGGCCGGCGACCACGAAGGCGCCGAGCGCTGCGGTGCGCCGGCGGCGATTCCCGGCAGATGAGCGGCGCACCCCTGCGCGGGAGGCGCCTGTGACGATCTCATGTCGACCGCGTGTCGGTCTCGCGTCCACGGAGCTCCCTTGGTCGGCGATGGTCGGCCCCCCGCGTGTCTCCCAGTCGGCTGACGATTCTCGCCGTTCGGCGTTGCACCCGTACAATCGAACCGTCATGTGCACTCGAGCGAGGCCCCCAGGTGAAGGTCGGCGTGCTGGCCCTGCAGGGCGCGTCCGCACGTCATGTGACCATGCTCGCACGGCTGGACGTCCAGCCGGTGGCGGTCCGCTCGCAGGCTGACCTCGACACCGTCGACGCGCTCGTCCTCCCCGGGGGCGAGTCGACGACGATCTCGATGCTGCTCGAGTCAGCCGGCCTGTTCGAGGCGATCTCGGCGCGTTTGGCCGAGGGTATGCCGGCGTTGGGCACGTGCGCGGGCATGATCCTGCTCGGCCACGAGATCCTCGACGGCCGGCCGGACCAGCGCTGCTTCGACGTCGTCGACATCCGTGTGCGGCGCAACGCCTTCGGCCGACAGGTCGACTCGTTCGAGGCCGATCTGGCCGTCGCGGGGATCGAGGACGGCCCTGTGCACGCCGTGTTCATCCGGGCGCCGGTCGTGGAGGCCGTCGGCGAGGGCGTCGAGATCCTCGCTACGGTCGAGGGCCGACCCGTCCTGTGCCGCCAGGGGCCAGTGGTCGTCGCGGCGTTCCACCCCGAGCTCGGTGACGACCCCCGACTCCACGAGCTGTTCCTCCAAGAGGTGATGCAACGATGAGTGGCCACTCCAAGTGGGCGACGATCAAGCACAAGAAGGCCGCCAACGACAAGGCTCGCGGCAAGCTGTTCGCGAAGGTGCTGCGACAGGTCGAGGTGGCGGCGCGCGAGGGCGGGGGCGACCCCGACATGAACCCGACGCTGCGCACCATGTTCCAGAAGGCGCGCGACGCCTCGATCCCCATCGACACCATCGAGCGGGCGGTCAAGCGGGGGACGGGCGAACTCGAAGGCGTCACCTACGAGCAGATCACCTACGAGGGCTACGCGCCGGCCGCGGTCGCCGTCATGGTGGAGGTGCTCACCGACAACCGCAACCGCACCGGCGCCGAGATCCGCAACATCTTCTCGAAGAACGGCGGCTCGACCTCCGAGCCGGGCGCCGTGGCCTGGCAGTTCGACCGCAAGGGCCAGATCGTGGTCCCCCGCTCGGTCGACGAGGAGGAGCTGATGCTCACCGCCCTCGATGCCGGCGCCGACGACATCGTCGACGACGGCGACTCCTGGCGGGTCGTCACCCCCCCGACCGAGCTGCACGCCGTGCGCACCGCGCTCGACGAGGCGGGCGTGCCCGTCGACTCGTCCGACCTGACGATGCTGCCCCAGTCGACCATCGCTCTCGACACGGCGGAGTCCGCCCGCAAGGTGCTGCGGCTGATCGACGCCCTCGACGAGCACGACGACGTCCAGGCCGTGCACGCCAACTTCGACATCCCCGACGCCATCCTCGACACGGTCGAGGCGGGATGAGCACCGTGAGGGTGGGCGATCCGGCGCCCGACTTCGCCCTGCCCGGCACCGACGGCACGCCCGAGGGGCACCGCGACT
>CAYUXB010000301.1:0-4539 GCA_964448525.1 uncultured Acidimicrobiaceae bacterium | reverse complement strand
GACTCGGGCGCTACGCCGACAGCTACATCGCCGACCTGTCCACGGGCACCCGCCGGATCGTCGAGCTCGCCGGGCTGCTGGCCGTCGGCGCGGAGGTGCTCTGCCTCGACGAGCCGACGGCCGGCGTGGCCCAGCGCGAGACGGAGGCGTTCGGGCCGCTGCTCCTCGAGATCCGGCGCGAGCTGGGTGCGGCCATGGTCGTGATCGAGCACGACATGCCGCTGATCATGGCCATCTCCGACCGCATCTACTGCCTCGAGCTCGGGGGCGTCATCGCCGAGGGTCGACCCGAGCAGGTGCGCGACGATCCGCGGGTGATCGCGTCGTACCTCGGAGCCGAACGCATCGAGCCGGTCGACCGGGCCGACCGGCCGGCGCGGGCCGAGCCGACCGGGGGAGCACGCCGGTGAGCCGCCAGGGGAGCGGGCGCGCGAGCACGAAGGATCGCCTCCTCGACGCCGCCGAGCGGATGTTCGCCCGCGACGGCGTGCAGGGCGCGCGGATCGCCGACATCAACGCGCTGGCGGGGCAGCGCAACCCCTCGGCGCTGCACTACCACTTCGGGTCGCGCCTGGGGGTCGTCGAGGCCATCCTGGCGCGCTACCAGTCGGCGATCGACGTGAAGGTGGCGGACGCCCTCGATCGTTGGGACGCCGAGGGCCGCCAGCCCGACGTGCGCGACATCGTGGGTGCGGTCGTTCCCCCCGAGGTCGAGTCGCTCGAGACGCAGTCGGGCCGCGACTGCATCCGCATCATCCCCCAGCTCCTCCCGGCGCTCAGCCGCAACCTGCGGGCGGGTGTCGCCTCGCCGTCGTCGCCGCAGAGCCAGCGGATCCTGGCGTTGCTGGACGAGCGGATGGCGGCCAGATCGGTCCCGGAGAACGTTCGACGCGAGCGGCTCGTGACGTACGCGCTGGTCTTCACGACGATGCTCGGCGAGCGCGCCCACGCCATCGAGGAGGGCCTCGACCTGCTGTTGAGCCGCGACGAGTTCGCGGTCCACATGATCGACGTGCTCGAGGCGCTGCTGGTCGCGCCCTCGCGCGTGCCCCCCGACACCGCGGGACCGGAGAGGTGAGCGCGACATCGTTCGAGCACCTCCTGCAGCCCGGCCGGATCGGACCGCTGGAGCTGTCGAGCCGCGTCGTGCTGCCGGCGATGGACATGAACCACTGTGACGACGGGGTCGTCACCGACACAGAGATCGCCCACTACCGCGCCCGAGCCGCGGGCGGCGCGGGGATGGTCATCACCGGCAGCGGCGCGGTGTCGTTCCCGGTCGGCGCCGCGTCGCGCAAGCAGCCCGGCCTGTCCGACGACCGCTTCGTGCCGGGCCTCGCGCGGCTGGCGGACGCCGTGCACGACGCCGGCAGTCTCCTGTGCGTCCAGCTCACCCACCACGGCAAGACAGCGCGCGTCGACATCGCCGAGGGCCGCCCGGTCCTCGTGCCGTCGCGCCCCGTCGGTGCGCCGGACCTCTCGTCGCTGCGCGACAACACGCCGGACGAGGTGGCGCGACTCGCCGCCACCACCGGCGGCAAGGCGCCGACCTTCCGGGAGGCCGACGGTGACGACATCGCCTGGCTGATCGACGAGTTCGCCGCTGCCGCCCGGCGCGTGCGCGACGCCGGCGCCGACGCGGTCGAGGTCCACGCCGCCCACGGCTACGTGCTGTCGACGTTCCTGGCTCGGGCCGACAACCGGCGCGACGACGAGTGGGGCGGCTCGCTCGAGAACCGGGCTCGGCTCACCGTCGACGTCGTCCGCGCCGTGCGGTCGGCCATCGGGCCCGGCATGGCGCTGCTCGTCCGGGTCAGCGGCCGGGAGTTCGGCGAGGACGGAGCCCTCACCGTCGACGAGTCCACCGCCGCCGCACGCCTGTTCGCCGGGGCGGGCGCCGATGCGATCCACGTGACCGGCTGGGGCCGCAACTCCTTCGTCGACTTCACCGAGGGCCCGTTGCCCGACACGGTCGGCGCCTACCGCGCCGACGCCAAGGCCGTGCGCGAGGCCGTCGACGTGCCGGTGATCGCGGTGGGCCGCCTGCTCCCCGAGGTCGCCGAGGAGATGCTCGCGGCCGGCGACTGCGACTTCGTGGCCATGGGCCGGCAGCTGCTGACCGATCCCGACCTCGTCGTGAAGCTGCGCGCCGACCGGCGGGCGTCGGTCCGCCCGTGCATCAACTGCTACGTGTGCGTCGAGCAGAACTTCTACGACGACCCCCCGAGGTGCGCCGTGAACCCCGCCCTCGGTGCCGAGGACCTGGCGGTGCTCCCGCCGATCGAGCGGCCGAGGCACGTCGTCGTGGTCGGCGGGGGACCGGGCGGCATGGAGGCCGCACGTATCGCGGCCGAGCGCGGTCACCGGGTGACGCTGGTCGAGGTGGCCGACCGGCTCGGCGGCACGGCGTGGTTCTCCCAGCTCACGACGCCCGCCAACGGCGCGCTGATCGACTGGCAGGCGGGCGAGCTGGCCCGCCTCGGCGTCGAGGTGCGCCTCGGCGCCGCCGCCACCGCGGCGGGAGTCGTGGGTCTCCGCCCCGACGCCGTCGTGATCGCCACCGGCGCCTCGCGGGGACTGCCGCCCGTGCCCGGCGTCGACCTGCCCCACGTCTGGTCCGGCGACAGCCTGCGCGCCGCGTTGACCGGGGGCGCGACGGGCGGGCCGGCGCACGCCGTGGGACGCCGTGCGCGGGTTCTTCTCCGGGGCGCACACGTCCTCCGGCTGACCCGCAGCGCGGCACGGGTGCGGTCGCTGTCGCGCTGGTGGCTGCCGCTCGGCCGGCGCGTGGTCGTCGTCGGCGGGGGCCTCGTCGGCCTGGAGCTGGCGGAGTTCCTCGCCGCCCGCCGCCGGACGGTGACCGTGCTCGAGCCCGGCCCCGCGGTGGGGCTCCCGATGGCCGCTCCTCGGCGGTGGGCCGCGGTGCGCAGGGCGGCGTCGCACGGCGTCGACCTCGTGCGGCGGGCGACGGTGGTGGAGATCACCGCCGGCGAGGTCGTCTACGACGTGGGGGATGACCGTCGCCGCACCGTCGCCGACGCCGTGGTCATCGCCGGCGAGGTGCGGGCCGGGGCCCCGCTGGTCGACGGGCTGGGCGCGCTCGGGGTGGAGGTGCACGTCGTCGGCGACGCCGGCGAGGTCGGCTACATCGAGGGGGCCGTTCGCTCGGCCTGGCGCGTGGCTCGGGGGATCTGAACGTGCTCGACACCGGCGACCGCCTCGCGTTGCACGAGCTGCTCCACCTCTACGGGCACCTCGTCGACGACCGTGCCTGGGGGGCGCTCGACCAGGTCTTCACCGCCGACGTCGTCTACGACGCCAGCGACTTCGGCATGCCGGTCACCCGCTCGCTCACCGATCTCATCGCCGAGTGGACCAGCGAGGAGGGCATGCGCCGGCACCCGCTCGCGCACCACGCCACGAACATCGTCGTCATCGAGGATCCCGACGGCACGGTCCGAGTGCGCTCGAAGGGCATCGGCGTCGGCGGTGGCGGTCGCGTCGGAAGCGTCGTCTACGACGATGTCGCGGTGCGCACGGAGACGGGGTGGCGGCTCGCCTCGCGGCGAGTGACCCTCCGCCGGCCGGACGCAGCGGACCGATGACCGCCGGCTGCACCACAACACGGCGATCGGCAGGTCGATCCCGGCGCTCGGCTCCGGGTCGTCGGTACGTGGCCGCCGACGTGCCGCCGCACGGGCACGGGAGCGCTGTGGCTAGCGTCGAGTCCATGAGCCGACCGAGCCAGCACGGCGGTGGACAGTCCGGCCCTCCGATCGCCGGCGATCCATCGACCTTCCCACCCGACGCAGAGCTGGCGCGCACGCTCGCTGCCGCCCAGACCCGGGCCACCCTCTCCACCCTGACGGCCGAGGGATATCCCTACGGCAGCGCCGTCTCCTACGCGGTCGACGGGACCGGGGCCCCGATCCTGTTGATATCGGACATGGCCGAGCACACCGTGAACGTCCGGGGCGACGATCGGGTGAGCCTGCTGGTGGCCGCGGAGACCCCGGATGGCGCCGATCCGCTCAGCACCGCGCGCATGACGTTGATCGGCCGCATGCACCTCCTGGCTGATCCGGGCGAACGTCGCGACGCCTACCTGGCTGCGCATCCCTATGCCTCGTACTACGCCGACTTCACCGACTTCGGTTTCTGGCAGCTCGACGTGGAGCAGTGTCGCTTCGTCGGTGGCTTCGGCCACATGAGCTGGGTGGACGGCACCGCCTACGCGGCGGCCACGGTCGATCCGGTGGCGCCGGCTGCCGAGGCCGTCATCGCCCACATGAACGCCGACCATGCTGACGCCAACCTGTTGTACGCCACGGCGCTCGCCGGGCTGACCAACGCCACGGCCGCTCGCATGGTCGGAATCGATCGCCACGGCATCACCTTGCGGGTCGAGACCCCCGATGCACCGCGGATGGCCCGGCTCGGCTTCCCTGAGGCGCTCGCTTCGGCCGACGAGGCCCGCACGGCGGTCATCGCGCTGTTGGCCCAGGCCCGCGCGCAGGCCGGCTGACCACCTCGCACCAT
>CAYUXB010000300.1:0-4562 GCA_964448525.1 uncultured Acidimicrobiaceae bacterium | reverse complement strand
GCCGCTAGGGGCACGGGCGTCGTGCCGGAGCTGCCCGAGGTCGAGACGATCCGGCGCCAGCTCGAGCCGCTGGTGGTCGGGCGGCGGCTGGGGTCGGCCTGGGCCTTTCCGCATCCGAAGTTCACGGCCGCGCTCGACGTGGGCCCCGCGACCATCGAGCGCGTCGTGCGCCGCGGCAAGTACCTGCTGATCGGGCTGGACGGCGACCGCGAGCTCGTTGTCCACCTGGGCATGACCGGCTCGCTTCGGGTGCGGCCCCCCGGGGACGGGGGTGACGACTACGTGCGCGCGTGGTGGGCCTTCGCCGACGACGAGGACGTCGAGCGTGGCGGCCTCGAGCGTGGGGCCGTCGGGCGTGGTGGTGTCGGGCGTGGTGGTGTCGGGCGTGGTGGTGTCGGGCGTGGTGGTGTCGGGCGGGGCGACGGGGGTGAGGGCGGATTCGGCGCGGGCGCTGCCGACGGCGGGGGAGGGGCGCTCGAGTTCCGCGACATCCGCCGGTTCGGGCGTCTGGCGGTCGCGGTCGGCGGGCGGTATGCCGGCACCTTGGCGGTGCAGGGGCCGGATGCGCTCGACCCGAACCTCGACCCGATCGACTTCTGGCGTGCCCTGCGGGCGAGCCGGCGGGCGGTCAAGACCCAGCTCCTGAGCCAGCGTCCGATCGCCGGGGTGGGCAACATCTACGCGGACGAGGCGCTGTGGCGCGTCGGGGTCAACCCCTTCCGCCGCACGGTCACCAAGCCACAGGCCGCAGCGCTGCTCGACGCCCTGCGCGCCGTGATGACGGCGAGCATCCGCGACGGCGGCACCACCCTCACGAACTACCGCGACGTCGCCGGCCGCGAGGGCCGCAACCAGCAGCGCCTCGAGGTGTACGGCCAGGCGGGACTGCCGTGCCCTCGCTGCGGGACCGAGCTGCGGTCGCGCGTCCTCGACGGCCGCACGACGACGTGGTGTCCCACCTGCCAACCGCGCTGAGGGTGGCGTATCGGCAGATGGGTGCCGTGTCTCGAGGGCGTGGGGTTCCGAGGCATGAGTTCCGAGGCATGAGGGTCCGAGGCATGGGGTTCCGGCGCCGGATGGATGAGGCCATGGGTTCCGGATCCGGAACCCATGGCCTCGGGCTTCGCTCGGGGGAACCCATGGCCTCGGGCTTCGCTCGGCGGAACCCATGGCCTCGGGCTGTCAGTGCCGGTGGACCTGACGGGCGCCGGCCTGATCGCGGGCCAGCACGATCATCTGGTCGATGTTGACGTGGCTCGGGCGTGACGCCACCCAGCGGACGCACTCGGCGACGTCGTCGGCCGTCAGCGGTGTGACGCCCTCGTAGACCGCCGCGGCCCGCTCCGCGTCGCCGCCGAAGCGGACCAGGCTGAACTCGGTCTCGACGAGGCCCGGGTCGATCTCGCACACCCGCACCGGGCGGCCGAGCAGCTCCTGGCGCAGCACCGACATCACGGCCCGCACGGCGAACTTGGCCGCGTTGTAGCCGGCGCCGCCGGGGTAGGCCTCGTGCCCCGCGATCGAGCCGATGGTGACGACCTGGCCGTCGCCACTGGCCTCGAGCGCGGGGAGCAGCCCCTTCGTGACCCGGAGGACGCCCAGCACGTTGGTGTCGTACATCGTGCGCCACTGGTCCTCGTCGGCCTCGGCGACCGGGCCGAGGCCCAGCGCGCCGCCGGCGTTGTTCACCACCAGTCGGCACTCGGGTACGGCGGCGACGAACGCGTCGACCGAGGCGCTGTCGGTGACATCGAGCGGGTGGGCGCGCCCGCCGATCTCGGTGGCCAACGCCTCCAATCGATCGAGCCGGCGGGCCCCGACCACCACGTCCCACCCGGCCGCGGCGAGCGCGCGGGCGGTGGCTGCTCCGATGCCGGAGCTGGCCCCGGTGACGACGGCGGTCCCGTTCACGGCGTGCTCATCCTGGCGTGGGGCATCGGCTCACCGTACCGGCGGGCTCGAGAAGCTTCTCGGCGACGACATCGAGGTGCGGAGGGACGAGCCGTTCGACGCGTTCGGCGGGCTCGAGGTACCGACGCTTCGACGCTTGAGGACAGGGGCTGACGGTCGTGCACGAGCCGTTCGACGCGCTTGAGGCACTGACGCGCTGACGCTTGCACACCGAGCCGCCGTCGAGCTGACGGTGGTGTGCGATCAGTGCGGCAACGTCCTTCCGAGCTAGCACACCGCGCAGTGTTCTGTCGGGTCTGGTTACAGACGGGCTAGCTATTTACTGTCGCGTCAGTCTAGGGTCAGACCCCGCGGCGAGATGCCGCCAGGCGGGCGTCGTCACCTTGGAGGGGATCATGTCAATCACAACACGCGCGCCCGCGCGGCTCGGGCGCCGGTTCTACGGAGGCGTCCTCGGCGCCCTGTTGGCGGTGACCACCGTCGTCACCGCCGGCACCGGAGCGTCACCCGCGCACGCTGCCGAGACGCCCGAGCGCGACCCGGTCGTGTTCGTCCACGGCCTGTTCGGCAGCACCGGCAACTTCAGCACGATGCGGCTCCGACTGTTCTTCGCCGGCTACCGGTCGAGCGAGATGCTCTCCTTCGGCTACAACTCCACCGGGTCGATGCTCGACGCCGCCGACGAACTCGCGGACGCGATCGACGAGCTCCTGGAGGACACGGGGGCCGATCGCGTCGACATCGTCACCCATTCGCTCGGGGGTCTGCCGTCGCGCTGGTACGTTCGCCACCTCGGTGGGCTCGACACGGTCGACGACTGGATCTCGCTCGGCGGCCCGAACCTCGGTGGCGACCCCGGCACCTGTCCAGCTCCCGGGTCGGTGGCGTGTCAGCAGGCGACGAAGGGCTCGTCGTTCATCACGCAGCTCAACGACGGCGACCCCACGCCCGGGGACGTCAGCTACACGACGTTCTCGTCGCGCTGCGACTCGATCGTCGACCAGTCGTGGACCCAGCTGCCCGGCGCCGACAACCACGACGTCGGCTGCCTGAGCCACACCGACCTGCTGCGCGACCGCGGCGTCTACGACGACGTGCGTGCCACCCTGGCCAACTGATCCGGCGGCGGCGTGGCCGGCGTCCCGACGCCGCCGGCCACGCCTGCGCCCTCCCGGGCCGTCGACGACGAGATGACGGGATGGCGCAGGCCGGGGCCGTGGTCCCGGGGGAGCCGAGCATCGGCCGCCCGGGGGCGGTGGCGCGCCATGATGATCGACACGTGATCTTCCGATCCCCCGACACCCCCGACGGCACCGCCGCCGCCAAGCGGATGCTGATGTGGCCCCTGTGGCCGCTGGTAGCGTTGTTGCCACTGTGACCACGCGCCAGGGCTCCCGCTCGTCGTCGCGTTCCCGGTCGGGGGGATCGTCCCGCTCCTCCGGCAAGGGCCGGTCGACCGGCCGTTCCGGCAGCCGGTCCGGTTCCTCGCGCTCGGGCAGCACGCGGAAGTCGACGTCGCGCAAGCAGCCGCCCCCCACCCTCACCTCGCGGGCGCTGCGCTCGTCGGGCCGGGTGCTCGGCGACCACGCGGACGACGTCACGGGCCTGTTGCTCGTCGCGCTGGCGGTCATCGCCGGGCTCGGCATCTACGGGGAGGGCGGCGGCCCGGTCGGGCGCGGCATCGCCGATCTGGCGGCGTCGGCGCTCGGCTGGATGCGCTTCGCGTTGCCGGTGGGCCTGTTCCTGGGCGGCGGCGCCCTGATCCTGCGACGGGGCGGCCCCACCGAGGTCGACGACGACGGCCACGCCTCGGTCGCCGCGCACGTCGGCGTGGGCACCACCCTGCTGGTCGTCGCCGGCGCCGGCATGTTGCACCTCGCCGGCGGGCGGCCCGGGTTCGGCGACCCGGTGGAAGATCTGCGCGAGTCCGGCGGATGGTTCGGCGTCGCGATCGGCAGCCCGCTCGTCAACCTGGTCGGCACCACCGGCACCGCCGCCGTCCTCGCGCTCGTCGCGGTGGTGGCGCTCGTCGTGCTCACGCGCACGCCGCTGCGCGACGCGGCCGACCGCACGGTCGCCGGTGTCCGTCCGCTGACCTCGGGCCTCAACCAGCGCCTGGCCTCCCTGTTCCGCCTCCCCTACGAGGACGACTCGTCGCCGGTCGAGCCGCAGGTCGACGACATCGATCCGGCGCTCGTACCAGACGACGACACGCTCGTCGAGCTCCCGAGCGACGACGCGCCGGCCGAGCCCACCCCGGCGGACAAAGGCCGCAAGCACAAGGCGCCCAAGTTCGTCGCGCCCGAGCCCGACGACGTGCCGCCCGAGCAACTGGAGATCGCGCTCGGCGCCGCGGCGAAGGGCTCGCCTTGGAAGCTGCCGCCGATCACCCTGCTCGAGCGGGCCGGCTCGCAGCAGGTCGACCGCAAGATGGTCGAGGACACGGGCCGCACGCTCGAGAAGGCGCTCGCCGACCACGGGGTCGAGACCCGGCTCGTTGGCATGGTCGTCGGCCCGACCGTCACCCGCTACGAGCTCGAGCTCGGGCCCGGTGTGAAGGTCAACCGGGTCACGAGCCTGCACAAGGACATCGCCTACGCGATGGCGACGCCGGACGTGCGCATCCTGGCGCCGATCCCGGGCAAGCAGGC
>CAYUXB010000299.1:2616-4565 GCA_964448525.1 uncultured Acidimicrobiaceae bacterium | reverse complement strand
GGATGCAGGACACCTTCCGCATCGGCGCCGACGACCGGGTGCTGCAGAAGACGCCGATCGGTTTCGACGTCTCGGTGTGGGAACTGTTCTGGCCGCTGTGCGAGGGGGCGACCCTCGTGCTGGCCGCCCCCGGCGGGCACCGGGACCCGGGGTACCTCGCCGAGCTCGTCCGCGACGAGCGCATCACGACCATGCACTTCGTCCCGTCGATGCTCGACGCCTTCCTGCGGCACGACGACGTCACCGCCGACCCGTCGTGGGCGCGCACCCTGCGCTACGTGATGAGCAGTGGCGAGGCGCTGCCCGCCGCCGCGGCCCGCCGCTGGGCGGAGCTGACCGGGGTGGCCCTGCACAACCTCTACGGACCCACCGAGGCCGCGGTCGACGTGACCTGGTGGCCCGGCGCGGCTGACGCGGACGCGCCCGTCACCGCCGCGAGCGTGCCGATCGGCCGGCCCATCTGGAACACGGGCACCCTCGTGCTCGACCACCACCTCCGGCCCGTGCCGGTGGGGGTGCCCGGCGAGCTCTACCTCACCGGTGTGCAGCTCGCTCGTGGCTACCGGGGTCGACCGGGCCTGACCGCCGACCGGTTCGTCGCCCGCCCCGACGGTGTGCCGGGCGAGCGCATGTACCGGACGGGCGACCTGGTGGCATGGCGCGCCGACGGTGCGCTCGACTTCCTGGGCCGCACCGACCACCAGGTGAAGCTGCGGGGCAACCGCATCGAGCTGGGCGAGATCGAGGCCGCGCTCGCGGCGCGTCCGGACATCGACCGGGCCGTGGTCGTCGCCCGCCGGGACCGGGGACCCGCGCCGCGCCTCGTGGCCTACGTGGTGCCCGCGACCGACGCCGGGCCGGGGGCGCCCGACGCCGCCGCCCTGCGGGCCGCGCTGGCGACCTCGCTGCCGGACTACATGGTGCCCAGCGCGTTCGTCCTGCTCGACGACCTGCCGCGCACGCCCAACGGCAAGGTCGACCGGCGGGCCCTGCCGGCGCCGGCGGCGGGGTCATCGCCCGCGGCGCGATCCGGCGGTGACGCGACCGCGGCCGGGTCCGAGGCCGTCGACCGCCTGCGGGCGCTGTTCGCCGGTGTGCTCGACCTCGACGTCGATGCGGTCGGCCCGGACGACAACTTCTTCACCCTCGGCGGCGACAGCATCATCGCCATCACCGTCATGGGGCGGGCGCGTCGCGCCGGGTTCGACCTCACGCTGCGCGACGTGTTCGAGGCCCCGTCCGCGGGCGAGCTGGCCCGGCGGGTGGCCGGCGGCGGCACCGGTTCGGTCGCCGGCGGGGGATTCGGCGACCTCCCGCCGGTCGGGGCGCTGACCCCGCTCCCGGGCGTGCACCGCCTGCGGGAGGGGGGCGGCGACCTCCGCGCCCACCACGAGTCGCTGTGGCTTCCCGCCCCCGCCGGCACGAGCGCGGAGCGGCTGACCGCGGCCCTGCAGGCCGTCGTCGACCACCACCACGGGCTGCGCCAGCGGCTGCGCCGGAACGCGTCCGGCCTGTGGGCGCTGGCGATCGGCGCTCCCGGTTCGCTCGTCGCCGCCGACGCCCTGGCGCGGGTCGACGTCGCCGGTCTCGGATCCGCGGCCGGTGACGCCGTGGTCGCCGCCCAGTCGGCGGCCGCGGTCGATCGCCTCGACCCGGAGGCCGGTCGCACCCTGCAGGTCGTGTGGTTCGACGCCGGAGCGGCGGAGGACGGCACGCTGCTGCTCGTCGCCCACGCGCTGGTCGCGGACCGGGCGTCGCTCGACATCGTGGCATCCGACCTGGTCGCGGCCCTCCGTGGCGACGACCTCGCCCCTGTGGGTACGCACCTGCGGGCCTGGGGCCGCACGCTGGCCGAGGCCGCGCACGACGCGGCGCACCTCGCCGAGCTCGATCACTGGACCCGCAGCCTGGCGCCCGGTGGCGAGCTGCTCCTCGCGGACACGCCGGAT
>CAYUXB010000299.1:0-2516 GCA_964448525.1 uncultured Acidimicrobiaceae bacterium | reverse complement strand
GCGGATCTGGCGCGGACCGTCGGCCCGCTCGCCGGCGTCCACCCGGTGCGGCTCATCCCGGCGGACGGTGGCGCGCTGGCCGCCCTCAAGGCGGTCAAGGAGCAACGCCGGGCGGCGCCCGAGGGGGGCCTCGGATTCGGCCTGCTCCGCCACCTCCACCCGCAGACCAGCGCGGTGCTCGCCGCCCTGCCCCGCCCGCAGGTTCTGTTGCGCCACGACCGGGTGACAGCTCCGGGATCCGACGGTGTGGCCGCGGATGGCGCGACGTCCGGAACAGCTTCCGCTCCCGTGCGGGGATCGGCGACGACCGACCGGCCCGCGACGAACCGGACTCCGGGGTTCGCGCCGTACCTGCTCGAGCTGCACACCGAGGTCCGTCGGTCCGTCGACGGGCCCCGCATCCACGCCCGGTGGGTCGGCCGCGGCCCGATCGGGGCCGACGCCCTGGCCGCCCTCGCCGCCCTCTGGCAGGCCGCGCTGCGCGACCTCGCCGACGCAGCACGGGGGCTGGCCGCGGGCGCCGGTGGCCTCACCCCGTCCGACCTGCGCGCCGTCGCGCTCGACCAGGCCGCCGTCGCCGGCGTCGAGGCCGCGTTCGCCCGGCAGGTCGAGGACATCTGGCCCCTGTCGCCCCTGCAGGAGGGCCTGTTCTTCCACGCCACCTTCGACGCCGGTGCGCTCGACGTCTACACGGTGCAGGACCACTTCGACCTCGGCCGCGCCGTCGACCTCGACCGCCTGCGCGCCGCGCTCGCCACGCTCCTGCGCCGCAACCCGACGCTGCGGGCCGCGTTCCTCGGCGACGGCCTTCCCCGCCCGGTCCAGGCCATCGTGGCGGTCGACGAGGTGCCGCTGACAGTCCTCGACCTGTCCGACCTCGACCCGGACGCACAGACCCAGCGGGTCGACGAGGTGATGGCCGGCGAACGCGAGCGGCGCTTCGACCTGGTGGACCCGCCGCTGTTCCACGTCACGGTCCTGCGGCTGACCCCGGAGCGCTGCCGCCTGATCGTGTCCCGCCACCTGCTGCTGTGGGACGGGTGGTCGGGCCAGCTCGTGTTCGCCGAGCTGTTCCGCCTCTACGAGCAGGCGGGCGACGACACCGGGCTGGCAACGTCCGGCTCCTACCGCGACTACCTCGAATGGGTCGAGGCGCAGGACGAGGACGCGGCGCGTGCCGCCTGGCGCACCGCGCTCGACGGGCTGGATCAGCCAACCCTGGTCGCGCCGGTGAACGGGGCCCCGACCCCGGTGCTGCCCGACGCGTGCGTCACGGAGTTGCCCGCCGAGCTGAGCGAGCGGGTGCGCGACCTGGCCCGCCGCCACGGCTTGACGCTGAACAGCGTGCTGAGCGGCGCCTGGGGCGTCGTGCTGGCCGGCATGGTCGGGCGCGACGACGTGGTGTTCGGCATGACGGTGTCCGGGCGCCCGGCGGAGGTGCCCGACGTCGAGGGGGTGGTCGGTCTCTTCCTCAACACCGTGCCCGTGCGCACCACCGTCGCGGCCGACGAGCCGGCGCTCGCGCTGCTGCGCCGCACCCAGGACTTCCGCACCGCGGTGCTGCCCCACGAGCACCTGGGGCTGGGGATCATCCAGCGGGAGGCCGGCCACGGCCAGCTGTTCGACACGCTGTACGTCCTCCAGAACTTCGACGGGCAGACCGACGTCGGCGACGACCTCGACGCGTTCCTGGCCGCGCACGACATCGAGGGCTTCGGCACCACCGACGCCACCCACTACGCGCTCAGCCTGGTCGTGCGCCCGGGGCCGCGGTTGCGGGTGCTGCTGGCCTACCGGCCGGACCTGCTCGGCCGCCGGCTGGCCGAGACCGTGATCGAACGCTACGTGCGCACCCTCGACGCCATCTGCGCGGATGCCACGGTGGCGGTCGGCGCGCTCGACCTGGTGGGCGAGGACGAGAGCGCGGGGCTGGAGGCTGAGTGGTCCTCCGCCGACCACAACCTGCCCCCGGACACGATCGCCGAGCTGCTCGAACGCCAGGCCGCCGCGACGCCCGGCGAGCTGGCCCTCGTGTGCGACGGCCTGCACCTCAGCTATGCGGCGCTCGACGCCCGGGTCAACCGGTTCGCCCGACTGCTCGCCAGGCACGGCGCCGGGCCGGAGCGGGTGGTGGCGCTGGCGCTGCCCCGGTCGGCCGACATGGTCGCCGCGCTGTTCGCCGTGCTGCGGACGGGCGCGGCCTATCTGCCCCTCGACCTCGACCTACCCGCGGACCGCCTGGCCTTCATGGTCGACGACGCGGCACCGGTCTGCCTGCTCACGACCACGGCGGCGCAACAGCTGATCGGCCCGCTGGCGGTGCCGACGGTCGTGCTCGACGAGCCCGGCACCGCCGCAGCTCTCGCCGCCACCGACGCCGGCCCGCTGACCGATGTCGAGCGGGCCGCGTTCCCGCCGGGGCGGCACGACCGGATGGACCATCCCGCGTACGTGATCTACCCGTCCGGTTCGACCGGCGAGCCCAAGGGTGTGGTGACCCCGTACCGGGGCCGCAC
>CAYUXB010000298.1:0-4586 GCA_964448525.1 uncultured Acidimicrobiaceae bacterium | reverse complement strand
CTCGCCACGGCCGGCCGCCACCTACCGTGAGCGTGGAGGTGTCGCGGTCTCTCGGTCGACCACGACGTACGCGTTGTCTCGGGCGAATCACGACACCCCAAGGGCGAGCACCGGCCAGTGGGCGAGGTCGCGGCGCATCCAGCGGTCGTGGGTGGCGATGACCACCCCGGCGGCGGTGGCGTCGAACGCCTCGGTCAGCTCGTCGACCAGGGCGATCGAGAGATGGTTGGTCGGCTCGTCGAGGAGCAGGACGTGGGGACGGGCGGCCAGGCCGATCGCGAGGTCGAGGCGCCGCTGCTGGCCCATCGACAGCTCGTCGAGCGGCCGGGCCAGGGCCGAGCTCGGCAGCAGTCCGAGCGACGTCAGCGCGGGCGCATCGGGCGCCGCCCTGCCCTGCCCCCGGAGGCGTTGGAGCGCGCGCTCGTAGACGTCGCGAGCCCGCGCCGCCCCGGCCGGCGGCGACTCCTGGCCGACCATGACGATGCGTGCGCCCGACGCCCGCCGCACCCGCCCCTCGTCCGGTGCCAGGTCGCCCGCGAGGACCGCCAGCAGGGTCGACTTGCCGGTCCCGTTGGGGCCGGAGACGACGAGCCGGTCGCCTGATTCGAGATGCACGTCGACCGGGATGGCGCTGCGGCCGGCCACGGCCACCTGCTCGGCCTCCACGAGCGTCACACCCGGCATCGTCGGCAGCGCCGGGACCTGCAGGCGCAGCGGCGCGGGCGGCCGGGTGATCTCGTGGTCGGCCAGATCGTCGAGCCGGCGGCGCACCGCACGGACCGCGCTCGGCGCACGGGTCGCCCGCTGGTGCTTGCCGGACCCCTTCGGTGGCCGCCAGCCCGCCTGGAGCCGGTTCTGGGCGGACGAGAGATCGTCGGTCAGGCGGAGGTCCTCGACCCGGTGGCGCTCGAACGCCTGGGCCCACCGCTCGATCTCGGCGGCGCGGCCCTCGAGGTAGCCGGCGTACCCGCCGCCGTAGCGCCGGGGCCGGCCGTCGCGGGTGGGGTCGAGGTCGAGGATGTCGGTCACGACCTCGGACAGCAGCATCCGGTCGTGGCTGACCAGCACCATCCCGGCCGACGTGTCGCGCAGGGCCCCGGTCAGGAAGTCGAGGCCCTGTTCGTCGAGGTGGTTGGTGGGCTCGTCAAGGAGCAGGAAGTCGTGCCCGGCACCGAGCAGGCACGCCAGGCGCACCCGGTAGCGCTGCCCGACCGACAGGGTGGCGAGCGGCCGGTCCCGATCGCGCGGCGCGCCCAGCGCGGCCAGGGCCACGTCGACCCGGCGGTCGGCGTCCCACGCGTCGAGGGTGGTCGCGGCGTCGAGGGCGTCCGCGTACGCTGCGTCGGCGCCGGGCGCGCCTGCGGCCAGGGCCTCCGATGCCTCGTCGAGGGCGCGCAAGGCGGCGCGCACCGCGGTGAGCTCGAGGTCGATGAGCTCGCCGACGGTGCGGTGGGAGGGCGCCGGTATCTCCTGCTCGGCGACGCCGACCGAGCCGACGCGGTGGACCCGGCCGGCATCCGGGGGAAGGGTGCCGGCCAGCACGTGGAGCAGGGTGGACTTGCCCCGGCCGTTCTCGCCGACGAGGCCGAGGCGCGTGCCGGGGTTGACGGTGACGCCGACGCGGTCGAGGACGAGGCGGCCGCCGCGGACGACGCGGACGTCGGCTGCGACCAGCTGCGCGCGACCGCGCGCCGGTGGTTCGGGATGGATGGACATCGGGTGTTCTCTCCACTCGCCGGGCCTCGCGGGCACGCCGGCGCTGCGATCGGACGGACAGGACGCAACTCGCCCGCAGGCGAGGGTCGTTCGCCACCCCGGGTGCGGGGTGGCGAAGCTGTCCGTGGGATCAGAGGAAGAAGAGCTGATGCAACATCGGGCGAACCCTACCGTCCACGGCCCTGCGTCCAACGTCCGGATTCCCCGCATAGCCACGGGCGTGCGTCGTCGCGGGCGGTCGATCAGCCCGCCGGGCAGGTGGGGGTGGGCGTGACGCCGTCGAGGCGGTCCTGCGTCCAGGCGATGAGCTCGGGGATCAGCGGCGAGTCGGCCTCCACGAGCGGGACGTGGCCGCGACCGGGATACGTGCGGTAGTCGACGGGCTGGCCGGCGGCGCAGCGGGCGGCGACGTAGGCCGCCTGGACCTCGGGCAGGACGAGCCCGTCGGCCTCGCCCTGGCCGATCAGGAGCGGCGCCTCGATGTCGGCCCGGGGGACGTTCTGGTCGAGGCGATCGGCGAGGGGTCCGGCGGTGAGGTCGCCGACGAAGATGTCCATGCCGACCGCAACGGCCGACACCGCCGAGACGAGCGTCGACGCGTCGAGGCAACGGCCGGCCGCCTCGTCGAACGTCGTGCGCCCGACCGGCCGGACGTAGTCGGCGATCCGGACGTCGTCGTACCCGTTGGCGTAGCCCTGCACGGCATAGACGGCGAAGAGGCTGCCGATCCGGATGTCGGCGACGTTGTCCATCAGCCCGATCAGGTCGCTCGCGGGGGCGAGGGCGGCGACGCCGCGGACGTCGAGGTCCGGCGCGTAGGTGGGCGCCAGCACCCCGGTCCACAGGGCGGCCCCGCCGCCCTGGGAGTGGCCCCACACGACGGTTTCCGCCGCCAGGTCGACCTCCTCGATCTGGTGCGCGGCGCGCACGGCGTCGAGCACCGAGCGGCCGGCGGGCTCCCCGACGAGGTAGGGGTGGGCGCCCTCGGCCCCGAGCCCCGTGTAGTCGGGGGCGACCAGCGCCCAGCCCTCGTCCAGCACGCGATCGAGGGCGAACAGCGCCCCCGACGACCACGGGTCGGCCAGCGCGGAGGGGGCGCATCGCCGGGCCACACCGGTCGTGCCGTGGGCCCAGGCGATGACCGGGGCGGCCCCGGTGTCCGCAGCGACGTCCGCCCCGTCGCGACCGGCGAGATCGGGGACGACCACGATGCCGCTCGCCACGACGGGGGCGCCCTCGGCCTCGGTGGTCGTGTAGAGGATCCGCCAGGCCCGGGCGCCGTCGGGGATCGCGCGGGTGAAGGGCTCGCTGCGCAGCAGCACCCCTGGCTCGGCGGCCACCTCGTCGGGCGTGTCGTAGAAGGCGTCGAGCACCGGCTCGCCCGCGTTGATCCACGAGCTCACCCCGGCGAGGGTCAGCGCGAGCACCAGCGACGACGCCGGGACGGCGACGTGGGCGAGCCGCCGCAGCCGACCGACCGGGCGGTCCTGCGCCGGGGCCTGGCCGTGCGCACGATCGCGCAACGCCGCCCACGCCAGGTGCAGACCCGCCAGCACGAGGCGGATGCCGAACACGACGGCCACCACGAGCACGGTCACGTCCGGCCACGACAGCGCCAGCACGCCGAAGATCACCGAGGCGGCCCCGCCGACAACCGACGCGAAGCGGTCGCGTGCCGTCCTACGCAGCCCGGCGACCACGTCGAGCGCACCCGCCACGACGAGCACGATGCCCACGACGACGGCAAGCGCCCGGATCTCGATGTCCGGCCACGCCGCCACCGCCAGGCCGGCGACGATCCAGCCGGCACCGATCGCGATCGTCGCCGCGCCGCCCTCGCCCCGCCGCAGCTCGGTGAGGGTGGCCACGCCGGTGAGGATCAGACCGATGCCGACCAGCGCGACGAGAACCGACAGCGACGTGAACGGACGGAGGGCCAGCACCGTGCCGAGCGCTGCGACCAGCAGCCCGACGGCGCCGGCGACGCACCGCGACGGCCGCCACGGCGGCCTGGCGGCTCCGCTCACATCGATCCTCCCGACGCTCGACCCCGCGGCCGGGGGTCGATCAGGACGCCCGGGTTCAGGATGCCCGCGGGGTCGACGGCCGCCTTGGCTGCGACGAGCGCGGCGGCGAACGGCTCGGGCCGCTGGCGGTCGTAGCCGGGGCGGTGGTCGCGCCCGACGGCGTGGTGGTGCGTCACCGTGGCCCCGTGTCGGGCCAGCACCTCCATCGACGCGGCCTTGATGTCGTCCCACATCGCGAGCTCCGAGCCGCGGCGCCCCGCGGCGACGACCGTGAAGTACGGGGCCGCGCCATCGGGGTAGATGTGCGTGAGGCGGCAGTTCACCATGCCCGGAGCCCCGGTGACCTCCCGGATCGCCTCGCCGACCTCCGCGTTGACCGCGTCGTAGAGCGCCTCGACACGATCCCAGGTGGTGGCGGTCTCGAACGTCTCGACGACCGCGCTCATCCTGGCCATGCCGTCCCGGACGTAGGGCATCCGGAGGAAGGTCGAGCGCCACGCCTCCGCAGCCCGGTCCCGCCCGCCGTCGACACGGTCGTCGGCCCCCGTGGTGTCGGCACGGGAGCCGCCGTGAGAGCGGGCCATGTCCACCAGCAGGTCGAGCACGGCGTCGACGGGGTGGTGGGCGGACTCGACGCCCAGCACCAGCACCCACTCGCCGTCGCGCGCGGCGCCGGACAGGGCCGCCTCGCCGGGGTCGAGCAGGCGGCAGTTGGCCGGGTACAGGCCGGACTGGGCGATCGCGCGCACCGCATCGACCGCCCCGCCCTTGTCGGCGAAGGTGACCGACGTGGACCTGCGGTGCTCCGGCCGTTCCTGGATGCGCATCCACGCCTCGGTGATG
>CAYUXB010000297.1:0-4607 GCA_964448525.1 uncultured Acidimicrobiaceae bacterium | reverse complement strand
ACAGCTCGCAGCCGATGCACTTCTCCATGCCGTCCTCGTAGCGGTTGAGGACGTGGCGGCCGTGGAGGCGGACGGGCTTGTCGCTCTTGCCCCCGCCCTCGGCCTCGTTGTGCTTGGAGTAGTCCCGGGTCAGCCGCTCCTCGAAGAGCTTGCGGAACGTGACCCGGAATCCGTCGAGGTAGCCCATCAGATCAGCGCCTCTTCCTGGTCGGACTCGCGGCGGGCCCGGCCGACGTCGACCGCGGCGGTGATGGCGCCCCAGGCGACCACGAGCACCAGCAGCGAGCCACCGACGACGAGGCCCATGTTCCAGCCCTCGTCGCGCCCGACGTTGATCGCGCCGAGCAGCAGCAGCCAACCGAGGGCCAACGGGATCATGACCTTCCAGCCGAGGCCCATGAGCTGGTCGTAGCGGAACCGCGGGACGGTCGAACGGGCCCACACGAAGATGAACAGGAACACGAACAGCTTGAGCGTGAACCAGATGAGGCCCGACAGCCAGCCGAAGCCGAACCACTCCGGCCCGGCGGGTCCGCCGAAGAACAGGGTCACGATGATGGCCGACATCGTGATCGTGTTCATGAACTCGGCCAGGTAGAAGAGGGCGAAGCGGAACGACGAGTACTCGGTGTGGAAGCCGCCGACGAGCTCCTGCTCGGCCTCGACCAGGTCGAACGGCGGGCGGTTCAGCTCCGCCGTCGCGGCGATGAGGAAGACCACGAACGGCACCACGCCGGTGGCGATGACGTTCCACCGCGGGATGCCGATCGCGCCGAACAGCTCATAGCCGCCGCCCGCCTGGGCGACGACGATGTCGTGCGTCGACAGCGAGCCGGAGAGGAGCACCACGGCGACGACCGCGAGGGCGAGGGCCGCTTCGTAGCTGACCATCTGGGCGGTGCCGCGGACGGCGCCGAGCAGCGGCCACTTCGAGCCCGACGACCAGCCGGCCAGCATCACCCCGTAGATGGCGACCGACGACATGGCCAGGATGAGCAGCACGCCGATGGGCGGATCGGCAAGCTGCACGAACGTGTCGTGGCCGAACAGGCTGATCGCGCCGAACCTCTCGCCGTCGAACCCGCCCCCGATGGGCACCACCGCGAAGGTGACGAAGGCCGGGACCGCGGAGAGGAACGGCGCCAGCCGGAACACCTTGCGGTCGGCCTTGTCGGGGATCAGGTCCTCCTTCATGATCAGCTTCAGGCCGTCGGCCAGGGTCTGGAGCAGGCCCCAGGGCCCGGCCTTGTTGGGGCCGACGCGGTTCTGGAAGTCGCCGATGAGCTTCCGCTCGAACCAGATCATGAAGATGACCGAGGTCAGCAGCAGACCGAAGGCCACGAGGGTCTTCAGCAGCACGATGAGGACCTCGGCCAGGCCGATGTCCCCGCTCAGCAGCGGATCGATCGCAAGGATCGCGGCCGGGTTCATGGGCGCTCCACCCGTACGTCGGTGATCGGGGCGTTGCCGTCGATCAGCACGTTGGCCCGGCCGCCGGCCTTGTTGGCGTGCAGGTGGGCGATGCCACGGGGCACACCCGGGTCGGCGACCGTGGGCACGGACACGTTGCCGCGGTTGGACGTGACGCGCACGTCGTCGCCCGAGCCGACGCCGAGGCGGTCGAAGTCCTGCGGGTGCAGGCGCAGCGTGGCGGTCTCGGCGAGCTCCGCCAGCGACGGTGAGCTTCCCACCAGCGTGCCTCGGTCGTACAGCTTGCGGGTGACGACGAGACGCAGCGAGTAGGCATCGACCGACGGTGGCTCGATGATCGTCCACACCGGGAGCGGCACCCCGGTCTCCGGTGGCAGCAACCGGGCCGGCGTGGTCTCGGCGATCGCACCGTCGGCGCTGCCGGCGGAGGTCTTGGCGTCCCCGGCGGCGGCCGCGTCGGGATCGGCCACGGCGTCGGCGCCGACGGGGCTCGACGGCTCGCCGCCGGCCTCCTGCGTCGCGTCTCCGGCCGTGGCCAGAGGGATGGACTCCCCGTTGGTGCGGCGGGTCGGCAGCATGACGACGACCCCGTCGCGACCCTGGGCGCCGGTGAGCAGGTCGAGCGTCAGCCCGGCGAAGGCCGGTGCCACGTCCTCGACCTCGGCGGCGATCTGGGCCGGGTTCTCGAGCCCCAGGTCGTGGCCCAGGCGGTAGGCGAGCTCGGCGGCGATGGCCCAGTCGGACTGGGCGGTGCCGGGCGCCGTGACCTTGCGGGCCAGCGTGCTGACCCGACCCTCCAGGTTGGTGGTCGTGCCGTCGACCTCGGCGAAGCCCGCGACGGGGAGCACGACGTCGGCCTGCTTGACCGATTCGGTGAGGAACTGGTCGAGGGCGATGACCGTGCGGGCGCCGGCGAGTCCCCGCTCGGCGAGATCACGGTCGGGGAAGTCGGCCAACGGGTCGGCGCCGAGCAGGACCAGCGTGTCGATCTTCCCGTCGGCCGCGGCCCGCAGGATGCCGGCCGTGTCGAGGCCCTTGGCCGCCGGCACGGTCGGCCACCGATCGGCGAACCAGTCGCGGCCGCCCTCCAGGGTGACCCGGCCGGGCAGCAGACCCGGCGACATGCCCAGCTCGAGCGCGCCGTGGACGTTCGCCCGGCGCAGCGCGCTGAGGAAGCGCACGTCGGCCCGGGTGTGGTGGATGGCCGAGGCCGCTGCCGCCAGCGAGCGGCCCGACTCGGCGAGGTTGGCGCGCCCGACGATGACCGTGAGCGGGCCGTCGCCCAGCAGGTCGGCCGCGGCCCGGATGGCCTCGGGTGTGACACCGCCCACCTCGTCGTCGAGGTCGGTCGGCGACAGCAGCGCCCGCACGACCCGCAGCGCGTGGCCGGGGCGGTAGCGGAGCGAGGCGGCGGCCAGTTCGTCGGTGAGCCCGGTGCGGGTGGACGACAGCTCGACGATCTTGACCCCGTCGTTGACGACGGCGTGCCGGAGCCGCAGGAACAGGACCGGCAGCTCCTCCTTGACGTCCGGGCCGAGCACGAGGACGCGGCCACCGGGGCGGCAGGCCTCGTCGATCGTGGCCCGGGGCAGCCCCAGCACTGCCTCGGCCGGGAGACCGTCGCCCAGTTGGGCGTCGACGTTGTCGGAGCCGATGAGACCCTTGGTGAGCTTCGTCCAGGCGTACTGGTCCTCGTTGGTGAGGCGTGCGCCGCCGATGACGGCGAACCCCTCGGGACCGCTGCGATCGAGGCCCTGCTTGATGGCCGCCGCGGCCCGGCGGTACGCGTCGTTCCAGGCGGCGGGCTTGAGCAGCAGGCCCTCGTCGCGGGCGAGCGGGTTGCCGAGGCGATCCTCGCTGTTGACGGCCTCGAAGTCGAACCGCCCCTTGTCGCACAGCCAACCCCAGTTGACGGCATCGCTGTCGACGCCGTTGTACCGGAGCACCCTGTTGCGGCTGGACTGCACGACCACCCGGCAGCCGACCGAGCACGAGGTGCAGGTGGACTCGACCTGGTCGAGGTCCCACGGGCGCGCCTTGAACCGGTACGGCGACGCCGTCAGGGCGCCCACCGGGCAGATCTGCACGGTGTTGCCGCTGAAGTAGCTGGCGAAGGGGTGATCGGGGAACGTGTTGATCTGGGTCTGGTTGCTCCGCTCCATGAAGTGGATGAGCGGATCGCCCGCCACCTCCTTCGCGAACCGGGTGCAGCGGTCGCACAGGATGCAGCGCTCGCGGTCGAGCAGCACCACGTCGCTGATCGGGATCGGCTTCTCGAAGTGCCGCTTCTCCTCGACGAACCGGCTCTCGCCGGGGCCGTAGGAGAGCGTCTGGTCCTGCAGCGGGCACTCGCCGCCCTTGTCGCACACCGGGCAGTCGAGCGGGTGGTTGATGAGGAGGAACTCGAGCACGCCCTCCTGCGCCTTCTTCGCGACCGGCGACTCGGTCTCGACGGTCATGCCGTCGCCGCACTCGATCATGCACGAGGGCTGCAGCGCCGGGCCGCGGCCGGTGTCGATCTCGACCAGGCACATGCGGCACATGCCCACCGGCTTCATCCGCGAGTGGTAGCAGAAGCGCGGGATGTAGATGCCGTTGCGCTCGGCGGCGTCGATGACCAGCTCGCCCTTCGTGGCTTCGATGGTCTTGCCGTCGACCGTGACGCTCACCGTCGTCGGCGCGGAGGTGTCGGTCATGAGGGGGTCCCGATGGTCGGGGGCGTCGAGAGGTAGGCCTTGCCGTTGATGGGGACGGTGACCTCACCGCCGCCGCAGTAGGCGTAGAACTCGTCCCGGAAGCGCATGATCGCGGACGCGATGGGCGATACCGCGGACGGTCCCAACGGGCAGATCGTGGTCTGCTTCGGGGGCCAGGCGATGGCCGGGCTGATGTTGTCGCAGACGTCGAGCAGCTTGTCGATGTCCGCCGGGCGCCCGTACCCGTCGAGGATGCGCCGCAGGATCTTCTCCAGCCACGACGTGCCCTCGCGGCAGGGCGTGCACTTGCCGCACGACTCGCGGGCGAAGAACCGGACGACACGCCACGCGGCCTTGACCGCGTCGGTGGTCTCGTCCATCACGACGATGGCGCCCGAGCCGAGCATCGAGCCGGCCGCGCCCACCGCGCCGGCCTCGAGCGGCAGATCGAGGTGCTCCTCGAAGAACCAGGGGGCCGAT
>CAYUXB010000296.1:3021-4609 GCA_964448525.1 uncultured Acidimicrobiaceae bacterium | reverse complement strand
ATCGAGCGGCTGACGAAGTTCGACGGCGAGGCGCGAGCGTTCCTCACGCCGGGGGAGTACACCCAGCTCACGGGACGCGCCGGCCGCCGTGGCATCGACGAGTTGGGCTACGCCGTCGTGCTGTGGTCGCCGTTCGTCCCCTTCGACCAGGTGGCGTCGCTGGTGTCGAGCCGCACCTACGGCCTGCGCTCGGCGTTCCGTCCGACCTACAACATGGCGGCCAACCTGGTGAGCCGCTACGAGCCCTCCGAGGCCCACCACCTGCTCAACCTGTCCTTCGCCCAGTTCCAGGCCGACCAGGCCGTCGTGCGGTTCGAGGCCCGCATCGAGCGACAGCAGGAGCGCCTGGCCCGCCTGGACGACGAGGCGCGCTGCGAGCTCGGCGACGTCGGCGAGTACCGGCAGCTGGTGCAGGCCGAGCGCGAGACGTCGACGCCGAGCCCCGCGGTGCGGGGTGCCGTCGAGTTCACGCTGGCCCGCCTGATGCCGGGCGATGTCGTGGACGTCGGGCGGCACCGGCTCGCGGTCCTGTCGGTCGCGCACCGCAAGGGCGGCACGATCCGGCTGAAGGGCATCGACACGGGCGGCGAGCCGGTGACCTTCGGGGCGGACGACATGGCCCAGCCGCCCGAGCGGGTCGGGCGCGTCGACATCCCGCGGCCGTACCAGCCCAACAACCGCGCCTTCCAGCACAAGGTCGCCGACGCGCTGCGCAGCGCCCGGCTGGACGACGCGGACCGGCCCGACGGTCGGGACGGATCGGCCGGCCCAGCCCCCGGCGCCCGCCGCCGGCACGAGCCGTCGGCCGTCGACGCGCACCCGGTCCACGCCTGTCCGGACCGCGATCTCCACCTGCGGGCCGGCGCCCAGAGGGATCGCGCCCGTCGCGAGCTGTCCGACATGCGACGCGAGGTGCGGTCCCGCACCGGCTCGCTCGCCCGCCGGTTCGACCGTGTCCTCCGGCTGATGGAGGCGTGGGGGTACCTCGACGGGTGGGCGCTCACCGAACGAGGCCAGGTACTGGCCCGTACCTACCACGAGGCCGATCTCCTGGTGGCCGAAGCGATGACCGCCGGGTTGCTCGACGGCCTCGACCCGGCGTCGCTGGCGGGCCTGCTGTCGTGCTTCACCTATGAGCACCGAGGGCCGAGCACCCCGCCGCCGCCGTGGTTCCCGTCGCGGCTGGTGCGGTCACGGTGGGGCGACATCGACGGCCTGGCGGCCGACCTGCGTCGCGACGAGGAGGCGGCCGGCCTGCCCACCACCCGGGCGCCCGACCCCGGCTTCGTGGCGCTCGCCCATGCCTGGGCGGCGGGGGAGCCGCTCGGCGAGGTGCTCGGCGACGAGGACCTGTCGGGGGGCGACTTCGTCCGCAACATCAAGACCCTCATCGACCTGGTGCGCCAGGTCGGCGACATCGCACCGGACCCGGCCACCGCCCGCACGGCCCGCCAGGCGGCCGAGGCCCTCCACCGGGGTGTCGTCTCGATCTCGTCGACCCTCGACGAGATCGCCGCGGACGCCGAGGTCGACGAGCTCGCTCCGGACGATCGTGCCCGCGACGACGGCGTCGCCGATGGCGGCCCGG
>CAYUXB010000296.1:0-2921 GCA_964448525.1 uncultured Acidimicrobiaceae bacterium | reverse complement strand
GCGGCGCCGGTGCGGCGCCGGCTGCCGTGACGATCCGCAAGGGCGAGGAGTGGGGGGAGGCCGGCGGCCTGCCCGAGCACGCCGCGATCGTCCGCACCGACGCCGAGGCCCGCGAGCGCGTCACCGCCGCCCGTCGCACCGGCGCGGACCTGCCCACGCTCGGCCTGCTGGGGGGCGACCTGTGCCGGACGCTCGGCGGTCGGGGCGACGAGGCGCGCCTGCGGTCCGACGCCGCCGTGCGCCTGCCGGTCGACCTCGGCTCCGTGCTCGTCGACGGGGTGCAGCACTGGTTCGTGGCGCACCTCGTGGCCCGGCGGTCGTGGTGGCGGGGCCGCATCGTGGCGGTGATGAACGCCGAGTTCGTGGGAGCGTGGGACGTCGCCCCCCGGGCGCACCCCAACGACGGCGTCCTCGACGTGGTCGATGTGGCGGCGGCGATGTCTCTCACCGACCGTCTGAAGGCCCGCGGCCGGCTGGCGACGGGCGCCCACCTGCCCCACCCCGACATCAGCGTGAGCCGGCGGTCCGCGGTGCAGCTGACCTTCGACCGGCCGACCCCGGTGTGGCTCGACGGGGTGCCGGTGGGCGACGCGCGCAACCTGTCGGTCCGCCTGGAGCCCGACACCCTCATCTGCGTGGTCTGACAGGTCGGTCGGGTTGCCTGCCCGATGACGGCCCGCCCGGTCCTGCGCCCGCCGTGGTGCGCTCCCGATCGCGTTACGGTCGTCGGCCGTGCACGCCTGGATACTCGACGAATCGCCCGGCAGCTACCGCGAGGGGGACATCGACGCCCCCACGGTCGGCCCCGACGACGTGGGCGTGCGGCCGGTGGCCTCCGCCCTCAACCACATGGACCTGTGGGTCACCCGCGGGCTGCCCCGTCCGACGTTGCCGCACGTGCCCGGGTGCGACGTGGCCGGTGTCGTGGAGTCGGTCGGTAGCGGGGTGACGCACGTGGCCGTCGGGGACGAGGTGGTGGTCAACCCGGCGGTGTCACCGGTCGAGGCGATCGTGGCGCTCGGGGTCGACTCGCCGCTCGGAGCCGGTTTCGAGATCGTCGGGGAGCAGCGCTGGGGCGGCCACGCCGACCTGGTGGTGGTGCCGGGCCGCAACGTCGTGCCCCGCCCGTCCGACCGCTCGTGGGAGGAGTGCGCCGCCTACCCGCTCGCCACCCTCACGGCGTGGCGCATGCTCCGCCGGGCGCGGGTGACCGCCGGCGAGTCCGTGTTGATCGTGGGCATCGGTGGGGGAGTGAGCGCCGCCGCGCTCGCCCTGTGCCGCCGGCTGGGCGCAACGGTGTACGCCACGTCGCGCGACGAGGCGAAGCGCCGGCGGGCGGTCGAGGCGGGTGCCGCCGACGCCTTCGATTCGGAGGTGGACTGGCCGGTGCGGGTCGATGTGGTGGTCGAGAGCGTCGGGCCCGCCACCTGGGATCGGTCGGTCAAGGCGCTGCGCCCCGGCGGGAGGCTCGTGGTGTGCGGCGGCACGTCCGGGCCCACCGTCGAGGTGAACCTGCCGCGCCTGTTCTTCAAGCAGATCGAGATCATCGGCTCGACGATGGGCTCGTACCCGGAGTTCGACCAGGTGACCGGCCTAGTCGAGACGGGTCTGCCGGTGCAGGTCGACGAGGTCTTCGACCGCGCCGACTACCCGGCCGCGCTCGAGCGCCTGCGCCGGGGCGAGCAGCTCGGCAAGATCGTCCTCCGCCACCCGTCCTGAGGCCGGCCGGCGCTGGCGATCCGGCGTCCGTCACCAGCAGATGGCCACGTGAGGGACGCCGGATGATCGGCTCGCACCCCGGCCGGTTCCACAGCCATTCTGGCGTCCGTCGGCAGCAGAGGACGACCTGACAGACGTCAGGTCCGGCGCCGGACGCGGTCCGAAGGTGGCTCGGCAGGTGCCCGCTAGCGTGGCGGCGCATGGAGCCCTCCCCCCTCAGCGACGCCAAGACCCGCATCGCCGCCGAGGTCGACCGGCGGGCAGAGCTGCTGCTCGACGTGTCGCACCAGATCCACGCCAACCCCGAGCTCAACTACGAGGAGCGGTTCGCGCACGAGCTGCTCACCGGCGTGCTCGAACGCGAGGGCCTGGACGTGACCCGGTCGGCCCGGGGGGTCGCCACCGCCTTCGAGGCGACCGCAGGTGCCGCCGGCCCGACGGTGGCGGTGGTGTGCGAGTACGACGCGCTGCCCGGCATCGGTCATGCCTGCGGGCACAACATCATCGCCGCCGCGGGCCTGGGCGCCGGGCTGGCGGCGGCCGCGTTGGCCGACGAGCTCGGCGGGCGGGTCGTCGTCGTGGGCAGCCCCGCGGAGGAGGGGGGCGGAGGCAAGGTGCCGTTGATCGACGGGGGCACGTTCGCGGGCGTCGACGCGGCGGTGATGATCCACCCCGCGGACGCGGACCTCCTCTCCATGGACGTCGTCGCCCTGCACCAGGCGCACGTCACCTACACGGGCGAGGCCGCCCACGCCGCCGCGGCCCCGCACAAGGGGCGCAACGCGCTCGACGCCGCCGTCCTCGGGTACGTGAACGTGGCGGCCCTGCGCCAGCACATCCAGGACGGCGAGCGGATCCACGGCATCATCACCGATGGTGGCGACCGGCCCAACATCGTGCCTCGCCACGCCCGGGCCGAGTGGATCGTCCGATCCTCGACCGTGGCCCACCTCGAGGTGCTGAAGGCTCGCTTCCTCGCCTGCCTGCAGGCGGGGGCCGACGCCGCCGGCTGCGAGATGGCGGTCGAGTGGATCGACCCCGTCTACGCCGACATGATCGACAACGCCGCCATCGGCGAGCGCTACGCGGCCAACGCTCGGGCGCTGGGCCGGGTCGTGCGGGTGCCGTCGCCCGCGTCCCGGGTCGTGGGCAGCACCGACATGGGCAACGTGAGCTACGTGGTGCCGTCGATCCACCCGATG
>CAYUXB010000295.1:0-4624 GCA_964448525.1 uncultured Acidimicrobiaceae bacterium | reverse complement strand
CCTTCTCGACGACGTAGCGGAGCAGCTCGCGGGGCATGCGCACCCGCAGGTCGAGGGCGCGGTCGACGAGCTCGCCGACGCCGTCGACGTGGCCCTGCACGATGTGCCCGCCGAGGCGGCCGTCCACCCGCATGGGGCGTTCGAGGTTGACCCGGTCGCCCGGCTGGCGGTCGCCGATCGTGGTGCGCTTCAGCGTCTCGTCGGAGACGTCGGCGTCCCACCACCCGTCGCCCTGGTCGATCAGGGTGAGGCAGCAGCCGTCGACCGCGATGGAATCGCCGGTGACCGCGCCGTCGAGCACGGTGGTGGCGGCGATGCGCACGCGCCCCGGGGTGGACGAGACGACGGAGCCGAGCTCCTCGACGATGCCGGTGAACATCTAGTCGCTCCTCGCGGGTAGCAGGTCGACGCGGATGTCGTCGCCCAGGTGCGCCACGCGGGTGATCCGCCCGCGCCAGACATCGCTCATCGTGGCCGCTCCCGCACCGGAGAACAACCCGGGGGCGTCGTCGCCTCCGAACAGGGCGGGTGCCAGGTAGAGGACGTAGGCGTCCACCAGGCCGGCGCGGTGGACGGCACCGGCGACGGTCGCACCCCCCTCCACCAGCACCTGGAGGATGTCGCGGGTTCCCAGGTCGTCGAGGATCGGGCCGAGATCGCCCTCCACCTCGAGACAGGGGTGAACTTTGGCACCCTCCGGCGCGCGTCCCAGCACGACCCGCATCGGGTCGCGTCCGGCGACGTGGCGGACGGTCAACGAGGGGTCGTCCGCGCGCACGGTCCCTGCCCCCACCAGGATGGCGTCGCTCTCGGCGCGCAACCGGTGGGCGTCGGCCCGGGCGGCCTCGCCGGTGATCCACCGGCTGGTGCCGTCCGGCGCGGCGGTGCGGCCGTCGAGGCTGGCCGCCAGCTTGAGGACGACGTAGGGGCGCCCGGTGCGCCGGTGCGTGATGTACGGGGCGAGCTGTTCGGTGACGACGTCCTCGAGCACGCCGGTGGCCACGTCGATGCCGGCGGCCCGCAGCCGCTCGATGCCCCGTCCGCTCACCTGGGGGTCGGGATCGGTCACCGCCACGACGACCCGGGCGACGCCCGCGTCGACCAGCGCGTCCGCGCACGGTGGCGTGCGTCCGTGGTGGCTGCACGGTTCGAGCGTGACGTACGCGGTGGCGCCGGCGAGGTCGATGCCGGTGGCGACAGCGGCGGCGAGCGCGACGGCCTCGGCGTGGAGACCACCCGGGGGCTGGGTCGCGCCCTCGGCGGTGCGCCCGTCGGCAGCGACGATCACGCACCCCACCCACGGGTTGGGCGAGGTCGAGGTGCGGACGCCGGCGGCCAGCTCGACGGCGCGGGCCATGTGGCGACCGTCCGCGTCGACGCGGTGATCGGCGTCCGCCGTCGGGAACGACGGGATCGAGGTCACGCTGGGCAGCGTACGGGCACCGGGCACCCCTAGAAATTAGAACACGTTCTAGTTCTGGTCAAGGAGGCGCTGGTGGCGGCCGCGCGGGCGCGCGCGACGCGCCTAGTGGGGACGACCACCGGCCAGCAGGTCCAGCGCGTGGGGCACCACGTCGAGCACCGCGTCCAGAGTCTCGACCGCACCGTTCGACGACCCGGGCGTGTTCAGCACGAGAGCGCGGCCCGCCGTGCCGGCCAGCGCCCGCGACAGGCGCCCGAGCGGGCTGACGAGGCGCATGGCCTCGGCCAGACCGGGCGCCTCGCGGTCGAGCACCGCCCGCGTGCCCTCCGGCGTCAGGTCGCGAGGCCCGAACCCGGTGCCGCCGGTCGTCACCACCAGCCCGGAGAAGTCCGACGTCATCTCCCCCAGTGCGGCGGACACGGCCTCGACCCCGTCCGCGGTGACCCGGCGGTCGACGACCTCGAAGCCGGCCTCACCCAACCGCCCGGCGAGGGCCGCCCCGGAACGGTCCTCCCGCGTGCCCTCGGCGACGCCGTCCGAGACGGTGAGGACCTTTGCCGGCCACCTGCGTTCGGTCATCTACGAGTCCTCTCCCGCCGGCTCATCGCCGGCCGCCCCCGGCCGCGGCCTCTGCCGCGGCGACGTCGGTGGTCGTGCTCGCCCGCACGTACCGGAACATGCACATCCCGTCGGTCCCGGCCGTCTGCGGGAGCACGATCGCGCCCCGCCCCCAGGCCTCCCACGGCTCGCCCACCGGCGCATCGGGCACCAGGTCGGGGCGCTCGATCGCCAGCCAGTCGTCGACGGCGGTCGACTCCGCCGCGGTCAGCGTGCACACCGAGTACACCAGCACGCCGCCGGGGCGCACGAGATCGGCCGCAGCCGCGACCAGCCGGCGCTGGAGTGCGGCCAGCCGCTCGACCGCGTCGGCCTCGACCCGCCAGCGGAGGTCGGCTCGGCGCCGCAACGTACCGAGCCCGGAGCAGGGCGCATCGACCAGCACGCGGTCGAAGCTGCCGTCCGGCCACGGCGGTCGCGTGCCGTCGGCCACCGCCACCGCGACCCCCTCGGCCACATCGACGCGCACGGCGTTGTCCCGCACCAGCCGGGCACGTCCCGGGCGCAGATCGGCGGCGACCACCCGGGCCCCGGTGGCGGCGAGGGCTGTCGCCTTGCCGCCCGGCGCGGCGCACAGGTCGAGCACCCGCTCGCCAGGCTCCGCGCCGACCGCGACGGCCACCGCCTGAGAGGCGGGGTCCTGCACGTAGCCGTCTGCGCGTGCGGACACGGTGGCAGGCTCGTTCATCGTGCTCAGCGCGGCGAGCGCCCGGTCGCGGCCGAGCGTCGCGGTCAGCTCGTCGAGAACCCAGTCGGGGACGCTCAGGCGCGTCGCGTCGTCCGGCCAGGAGATCGGCGCGTCGGCGACCCGGCGCAGCACGGCGTTGACGAGACCTCGCGCCGGGCGCGGCGCCACCTCGACCGTCTCGCCCACCGCGGCGTGGCGGGCCACGCCGGCGAACACCAGCTGGTAGATCCCGAGGCGCAACGCATTGCGCACGGGAGGGTCGACCGGGCGGGCGAGGAAGCGGTCGGCCAGGTGGTCGCACGCCCGCCGCATGCGGGTGGTGCCGTAGACGAGGTCGGTGACGAAGCGGCGATCGGCCGGGCTCAGCCCCGCCCTGTCGAGCGCGCCCGACAGCGCCAGGTTGGCGTAGGCGCCCTCGTCGTCGATGCGGCCGAGCACCTCGAGCGCAACCGCGCGAGCCGACGGCGGACGGCCTCGGTTTCGGCGTCCGCTACCGGGCGACGCGTCGGCCTTCGACGGGTTGCCGGACGGCGTGGCCCCGCGGGCGCGTCGGTGACCACCGCTCTGATGGGACGTCCCCGTTCCGGTGCGGCGGCCCGTCGGGCGGCGTCGGCCGGGAGGACCTGCGCGGCCCCTCCCGGTGCTCACGTGCCGAGTCCGTCGGTCGGGTCGGTGCCGAGGCCACGGGCCCAGTCCGCCGCCGGCATCCGGCGCTTGCCCTCGGGCTGCACCTCGACCAGCCGGACGATCCCGTCGCCAGCGAGCACGTCGACCCCGGGAGGGCCCGGGTGGGCTGTCGCTGTCGGCGAACCTTCGGGCCGGACGCCGGCATCCTCGGAGGACCTGTCGGGTGAGCCCGAGTGCGGGCCTCGGGTGTCGCCGAGCGACCCGGGCGCCGCTCCGAGGAGCACCGTGCGCCACACCTTCAGGCGGCGGCCCTCGTAGGTCGTCCAGGCGCCGCCGACGCGCACCCGGCGATGGATCTCGATCGCGGGCCCGGCCCAGTCGAGGGCCATCTCGTCGACGGTGAGCTTGTGTGCGTAGGTGGGCTCGCCCACCTGGGGCGATGGGTCGGCCAAGCCGTCCCGCAGGTGACGCACGAGCAGCTCGGCGCCGAGAGCGGCCAGCCGGGCCCGCAGCTCGTCGGCCGTCTCGTCCGGGCCGATCTCGACCTCGGTGCGACCGTAGACACCCCCGGTGTCGAGGCCCTCCTCCACGACCATGAGGTCGACGCCGGTGCGGTGGTCCCCGGCGAGGATCGCCCGCTCGACCGGCGCCGCGCCCCGCCAGCGCGGCAACAGCGAGAAGTGCAGGTTCACCATGGGGAGCTCGGCCAGCACGTGCGGCTTGATGATGCGGCCGAACGCCACGACGACGCCGAGGTCAGCACCGACGGTGAGCGCGTCGTCGACGCTGTCGGTCACCGGCAGGTCGAGGTCGAGAGCGGCCTGCTTGACGGGCGACGGCGCGGTGCGCCCGCCGCGGCCGCGTCGGCGATCGGGCTGGGACACGACGAGGGCGATCTCGTGACCGGCGTCGACGAGCGCCCGGAGGGGCACCACCGAGGCGTCGGGCGTGCCCAGGAAGACGAGGCGCTCCGGGTGGACGGGCGCCGGCGGCAGGCTCACCGACCGAAGGAGAGGCCGCTGCCCTTGGGCTCGGCGTCGGCGAGAACCGACGGGCCGATGCCCAGGTCGCGGATGGTCTTCAGCGCCTGCTTGCGGGTGTCGGTGTCGAGGCGCTCGAGCAGCAGGATGCCATCGAGGTGGTCGAGCTCGTGCTGGAAGCACCGGGCCAGGATCTCGTCGGCCTCGATGTCGACCTGGTTGCCGTCGAGGTTGACGCCACGTAGGTGCACCCGGGCGGGCCGGATGATCTCCCACGACAGGCCGGGC
>CAYUXB010000294.1:0-4704 GCA_964448525.1 uncultured Acidimicrobiaceae bacterium | reverse complement strand
CCGACCGACTGGGAGCGCAACGTCGCCGCGCTGGAGGACGCCCCGTGGATCACCGCCGACATGGTCGTGCGCCGCACCGCGCTCGAGCAGGTCGGCGGCTTCGACGAACGCTTCACCCGCGCCTACCGCGAGGACACCGACCTGGCGCTGCGCCTGCTGGACGCCGGATGGCGGCTCGAGCGCGGCGACCGCCAGGTGCGCCACCCGGTGCGCCCCGCCGGCTGGGCGGTCAGCCTGCGGCTGCAGCGCGGCAACGCCGACGACGTGCTGCTCGAGCGCCTGCACGGCCCCGAGTGGCGCGACCGCATCGGCGCCCCGCGGGGTGCCTTCGCCTCCTATCCCGTCACCCTCGCCGCCGGCCTCGGGGCCGTGGCCGCGCTGGTCGCCCGCCGGCGGAGGGCGGCGGCGATCGCCGCCGCGGTGTGGGCCGTGCGGACGGGCCGCTTCGCCTGGCGGCGGATCCGGCCCGGGCCCCGGACCCCGCGCGAGGTGGCGGCGATGGTGGTCACGAGTGCGGCCATCCCCCCGGTGGCCACGTGGCACCGGGTCCGGGGGTGGGTGCGGTGGCGATCGGTCGAGCGCACCCGGGTTCCCCCGCGGCCGTGAGCGTCGACCGCATCGCCGTGGTGCGGGCGCTGCCCGGGGTGGGGGACCTCCTGTGCGCCGTCCCCGGCCTGGTCGCCCTGCGGTCCGCCCACCCGCGCGCGCACGTCACCCTGGTGGGGCTGCCGTCGGCCCGGTGGTTCGTCGACGCCTACCCTGCGCTCGTCGACGACCTGCTGGTGGTGGACGGGGTGCCCGGGTTGCCCGAGGTCCGGCCCGACGCCGCCGCCGCACGCCGCTTCTTCGCCACGGCCGCCGACCGGCGCTTCGACCTGGCCCTCCAGGCGCACGGCAGCGGGGTCACCACCAACCTGCTCACCACGATGCTGGGCGCCCGGCGCCAGGTCGGCGCGGCGCTGCCGGACGGGTGGCAGCCGCCGGGCACCGTCGTCGCCTACCCGGACGGCGGTCACGAGATCGAGAGGGTCCTGGCCGTCACGACGGCGGCGGGGGCGCCCGCGCTCGGCACCGACGTCCCGCTGCCGATCCACGCAGCGCACCGCGCGGACGCGGCGCGGCTGCTCGGCGGCAACACGCCGGCGGGCACCCCGTACGCCTGCCTGCACCCGGGCGCCTCCCGCCCCGCCAACCGGTGGCCCGCCGAGGACTTCGCGGCGCTGGGAGACCGTCTCGCCGGCTCCGGCCGGCGCGTGGTGCTGACCGGTGGCGAGGGCGAGGCGGCCGTCACCGCGGCGGTGGCCGCGGCGATGACCGCCCCCGTCGTCGACCTGACCGGCGCGACCAGCGTCGTCACGCTGGGCGCCGTGTTCGCGGGCGCCGACGTCGTCGTGAGCAACGACACCGGCGCCGCGCACGTCGCCGCCGCCGTGGGTGCCCCGAGCGTGGTCGTGTTCCCGACCCACGGCGACCCCGCCCGGTGGGCACCGCTCGACCGCGCCCGCCACCGGGCCGTCACACCTGGACCGGGTGCCGGACCGTGGCCGACCCTGGCGGCCGTCGCGGGCGCCGTGGCGGCGCAGCTGAGCAGCACCCCGTCCGCCGATGCCGCACCCCCCGCCTCCTCCCGACTGGTGAACCGGTGAGCCGTCCGCTCCGCATCCTGACCTGGCACGTCCACGGGAACTACCTGTGGTACCTCTCGCACATCCCGCACGAGATCGTCCTGCCGGTGCGCCCGGGCCGCCCGCACGGATACGGGGGACGCGCCGGCGCGTTCCCCTGGCCCGAGTCCGTCCGCGAGGTGCCGGTCGACCAGCTCGCCGAGGTCGACGTCGACGCCGTCGTCTACCAGTCGCACCAGCACTGGCTGGTCGACCGCCACGAGGTGCTGTCGCCGGCGCAGCGGAAGGTGCCCCAGATCGTCGTCGAGCACGACCCGCCACGGGAGTCGCCGACCGACACGCGCCACCCGGTCGACGATCCCGACGCCCTCGTCGTCCACGTCACCGCCTTCAACGACCTGATGTGGGACTGCGGCCGCACGCCGACCACCGTGATCGATCACGGCGTCGTCGTGCCCGACGACGTCCGCTACACGGGACACGTCCCCCGCGGGATCACCGTCGTCAACGGCCTGGCGTCCCGCGGTCGCCGCCTCGGCCTCGACGTGTTCCTGGCGGCGCGGGCGCAGGTTCCCCTCGACCTCGTCGGCATGGAGTCCGAGCAGCTGGGCGGTCTCGGCGAGGTCGCCCCGCCCGACCTGGCCGCAACGATGGCCGGGTACCGCTTCTACTTCCACCCGGTGCGCTACACGAGCCTCGGCCTGTCGCTGTGCGAGGCGATGACCATCGGCGTCCCCGTCGTGGGCCTGGCCACGACCGAGCTGCCCACGGTGATCACCGACGGGGTGGACGGCTACATCGCCACCGACCCGCAGCGCCTCGTCGAGGTGATGCGTGCGCTGCTCGCCGACCCCGCCCTCGCCCGCCGGATCGGCGCCGCGGGGCGCGTCACCGCCGGCACGCGGTTCTCCATCCGCCGCTTCGCCGCCGACTGGGACCGCGTGCTGCGCGACGCCTGCGGGCGGGCCGGCCTCCAGCCCGTCGCGGCCGGCGGGACCGAACGTCGCCACGACGCGCTTCTCCCGACCGCCGAGGACGGGTAGGCGCCTTCCATGAACGCACGTCCCAGCTCCCCCACCGCCCCGAGCGCCGAGCCGTTGGCCGACGTCCCCGTGATCGTGACCGGCGGCGCGTCGGGCCTCGGCGCGGCCGTCGCCTGCCGGCTGGCCTCGGCCGGCGCGCAGGTGACCGCCCTCGACCGCCGACCGGCGCCGGACGGCATCGCCAGCATCGAGGTCGACCTGGCCGACGGACGCGCCGCCGAGAAGGCCGTCACCCGCGCCGCCGAGGAGGCCGGCGGTCTGGGGGCGATCGTCACGTGTGCGGGCGTCGACGTGCCCGGCCGGCTCGACGACGTCGACGCCGCGGTGTGGGAGCGCACCGTCGCGGTCAACCTGCTCGGCACCGCCGCGGTGGTGCGGGCCGCACTGCCGTGGCTGCGGCAGGCGCAGGGCCGGGTCGTCACGGTGGCGTCCACCCTCGGCCACCGCGCCGTGTCGGACGCGACCGCCTACTGCGCCAGCAAGTTCGGCGTCGTGGGCTTCACCCGGGCGCTCACCGCGGAGCTGCGCGGCGAGGTCGGCGTCACGATGCTGACGCCGGGCGGCATGCAGACCGCGTTCTTCGACGAGCGGGAGGATCGCTACAAGCCGCCGGCCGACCTGGAGCTCTGCGACCCCGCGCAGGTGGCCGAGGCCGTGCACTTCGTCCTCAGCCAGCCGGCGGGGTGCGAGGTGCGGGAGCTGGTCGTGACCCCGCCCAACGAGTCGTCCTGGCCCTGACCCCGGCCCCGGGGTGGGGCCGGATCGCGGTTTGGCCCCGTCCCGTCGGGATAGCGCAGGTCATGCGCAGCGACGAGGTGATCCGATGCGGGTGATGGTCACAGGCGCCAGCGGCAACGTGGGCACCGCGGTGCTGGCCGCGCTGGTCGGCGACCCGGCGGTCACGTCCGTGGTGGGGGTCGCACGCCGCGTGCCCGACGACGGGCACACCGATCCCGCCGGCGCCGACATCACCTGGGTGTCCGCGGACGTCGCCCACGACGACCTGCGGCCGCACCTGGAGGGGGTGGACGTCCTCGTCCACCTCGCCTGGCTGTTCTCCCCCCAGCGGGATGCCGACGTCACGTGGACGGCCAACGCCGTGGGCAGCGCCCGGACGTTCGCCGCCGCCGAGGCGGCCGGGGTCGGCGCCATCGTGCACGCGTCGTCCGTCGGGGTCTACTCGCCCGGCCCCGGGCAGGTGGTCGACGAGTCGTGGCCCACCCACAGCCGCCCGGTCGCCGCGTACGGGCGGGAGAAGGCCTACGTCGAGCGTCTGCTCGACGCCGTCGAGGCGCGCGACCCGCAGCGGCGGGTCGTGCGGATGCGACCGGCCTTCATCTTCCAGCGGGCCGCGGCCACCGAGCAGCGGCGGCTCTTCGCGGGACCGTTCGTGCCGCGGGCGCTGGCCGTGCCCGGGCGCCTGCCGATCCTTCCCCTTCCCCGTGACCTGCGCTTCCAGGCCCTCCACGCCGACGACGTCGCCGAGGCGTACCGCCTGGCGGTCGTCGGCGACGCCCGCGGTGCGTTCAACGTGGCGGCCGACCCGGTCGTCGACGCCGGGGTGCTGGCCGAGGTGCTCGAGACCCGGACGGTCGAGGTGCCCCGCCGGGTGGCGCGGCTCGGTCTGGCGGCCGCCTGGTTCGCCCACCTCGTGCCGACCGACCCGAACCTGATGGATCTCGCCCTCGACCTGCCCCAGCTCGACACGACGCGGGCCCGGGACGAGCTGGGATGGGCCCCTCGCCACACCGCGGTGGACGCACTGCGCGAGCTGGTCACCGCCATGGCCGCCGGCGCCGGTGGCACGACGCCGCCGCTCGCGCCCGACTCGCCGGCCGGACGCGCCGGCGAGATCGCCACCGGGGTGGGCGAGCGCCCCTGACGCGCGTCAGCTGGTCGGCTGCGCGTCACCTGGTCAGCTGCGCGCGCGGCTCCGGGCGGTGGCCCGATCGTTGGCCTTCGCGATCGCGTGGCCCAGCTCGTCCTTCGTCATCGACGAGCGGCCGCGCACCTCGAGCCGGCGGGCCAGGTCGAGC
>CAYUXB010000293.1:0-4713 GCA_964448525.1 uncultured Acidimicrobiaceae bacterium | reverse complement strand
CGTAGAAAGGCATGCTCATCGGATCGAACCCCCGCGCGTGGTCGGGCTGATGCCCGTGGTCGTGGTGCTGCCCGGCGGCGAGAGGCGATCGACCAGCGCCCGGAAGCGCTCGGCGATCTCGTCGTCGACGAGGCGGTCGAAGCCCTCGGCCGTGATGGTGGCCACGACCGGGTAGATGCCCCGCACCAGATCCGGCCCGCCGGTGGCCGAGTCCTCGTCGGCCGCCTGGAACAGCGAGTTGATGGCGAGATCGACGGCGTCGGCACGGTCGAGACCGGTGCGGTAGCCCATCTTGATGACCGTGCCGGCGTGGAGGCTGCCCGAGCCGGTGGCCGCGAAGTCGCTCTCCTCGTAGCGGCCGCCGGTGACGTCGTACTCGAACAGGCGACCGGTGCCCCGACGCACGTCGTAGCCCGCGAACAGCGGCACGACCACGAAGCCCTGCATGGCGGCCGGCAGGTGCTGGCGCACCATCTGGCCGAGCTGGTTGGCCTTGCCCTCGAGCGAGAGCTGGCCACCTTCGACCTTCTCGTAGTGCTCGAGTTGCAGTTGGAACAGCTTCACCATCTCGACCGCGGGCCCGGCGGCGCCGGCGATGGCCACGCCGGAGTGGCGGTCCGCGGGGAACACCTTCTCCATCGTGCGGTGCGAGATCAGGTTGCCGCTGGTGGCCCGGCGGTCGCCCGCCATGACCACGCCGTCGGCGTAGCGGATGGCGACGACGGTGGTGCCGTGGGTGAACTCGTGCGGTGCGATGCCCCGCGGCAGGTCGCCCCAGCGAGGCTCGCCCCCGGCGCGCCGCAGCACGTCGAGGAAGGACGGCCCGGGGTCGTCGTCGGCTCGGAAGGTCGGCAGCGTCATTGCGCCGGAGGCTACCGGCTCCCGCCCCTCCCCCGTCCCCGCGCCGGGTGCCGATGTCACGCGATTCCCAGGATGTCGAGGATGTCGGCCCAACCGCCGTCCTCTGCGCGCCCGACGACGTGGTGCGCGTGGCGGCGCACCGTGGCGTGGGCGCCGTGCGGCACCACGGCGACCGCGGCGTTGGCCAGCAGCTCGACGTCGTTGGGGCCATCCCCGATCGCCATCACCGCCTTCGGGTCGAGCCCGCGCTCGGCACAGAACGCGGCCACGCCGTCCCACTTCGACCCGCCCCTCGGCGCGACCATCACGGCCATCCCGCCGTACGTGCGCTCGCGGTCGACGTGCGTCTCGGCCACGACCCCCAGGGCCGCGCCGAGCGCCTGCGCCAGCCGGTCGGGGATCCCGAGGACGGCGAACGCCAGCACGTGCTCCGACCGCACGACCTCGGCGAGGTCGCCCGTCGCGACGTCGCCACCGAAGCTGGTGACGTGGTCGGGATGGGTCGACGGCGCGGGAGCGACCCACACCGGGTGGTCGTCGTGGTCGACGTACACGCACGGCTCGACGCCGTGGTCGTGGAAGCGGGCGAGCACGGCGGCGGCGTCGGTCGGGCTGAACCCGCCGCGGTGGAAGCGCACGTTCGACGACAGGTCGACGCCGAGGGCGCCGTTGAGCAGCACGGCCGCCGGCGCCAGGCCGATCGGCGCGAGCGCCCGCCTCACCGACCCGGCGCGGCGGGCGGTGGCGACGACCAGGGGCAGTCCGACCGCGGCGACGACACCCAGCGCCGCCCGGGTGCGCTCGTGGATCTCGTGCTCACGCTCCCACAGCGTGCCGTCGAGATCGGTCACGACGAGCTGGATGTCAGTCACCAGTCACCTCGACCTCCGCAGGGCCCTGCCGCAGGTAGCGGGCTGCGGCGTCGAGCAGGGCGACGTCGTCGCCGAACTGCCCCAACCCCTGGTTGCAGGACAAGCACAGGATGCCCCGGATCGCACCCGTCTCGTGACAGTGATCGAGGTGCAGGCTGGCGTCGCGCTCGGGTCGCTTGCCACAGATCGCGCAGCCACCGCCCTGCCGGGCGAGCAGCGCATCGAAGTCGTCGGCCGAGATCCCGAACGTCCGCCGGTAGTAGCCATCGCGCAATGCACGCTTGCGCTCCGGGCGGGCGTTGTTGCGCCGCTGGTAGGCGTTGACGTGTTCCTTGTTCTCGCGCTGCCAGGCCTGGACCCGTGCGATGTGCTTCGCGGGGTCGGCTTCGTACCGCCGCTGCTTCTGGGCCAGGTTGCACGCCTTGCACTCATTGCGATGGCCATCGCGCATTCCGGCCATCTTGTAGAACTCGCTCAGCGGCTTGGTCTCGCCGCAGATGCGGCAGGTCTTCGAACGCGACACGGGCGCCTCCCATCAGTTGGTGGGGGCGCCCGGTCAGCAGATTAGTCGGTCGGTGTGACAGTCAGCGTTTCAGCACGTTTCGTGCCTACTCGCCGCCTTTCTGCACATATGACTTGACAAAATCCTCGGCGTTCGACTCGAGCACGCCGTCGATCTCGTCGAGCAGGTCGTCGAGCTCCGCCTTGATCTTCTCGCCTTGCTCGGAGGTGGCAGGCGCCTCGTCGGCGACCTCCTGCTCCTCGCGAGCGGGGGTGGACTTCTTCTTCATCTCTCGTTCAGCCATGCCCCTGCACTCCGTCCGTTCACTGGCCCAACCGGTCCAACAACTCAGCGCTCGTCGTGCTTTCCGCCATCAACCTACCTACATGTGCCTCTGTTCCACGTGTGGGATCCATCATCGGGACCCGCCGCAGCGGGTCGCCACCGATGTCGAACACCATCGAATCCCAGTTCGCCGCGACGATCTGGGAGGCCCACCGCTGCAGGCACTTGCCCCGGAACCATGCCCGGGTGTCGGGCGGCGGTTCGGTCACCGCGAGCTCGACCTCGGCGTCGGTGGTGAGGCGCTCCAGCCCGACGCGGGCCGCGAGGCTGCGCTCGGGCCGCATGTCGTGGTACTGCAGATCCATCGCCCGGAGGCGATCGTCGTCCCAGCGCAGGTCGTGCTTGGCGCGATAGCCGTCGATCAGGCGGTACTTGGCCACCCAGTCGAGCTGCCGGCTGAGCCCCATCGGGTCGGTCTCGAGCCCCGTGAGGACCTCCTCCCACCGGCGCAGCACCTCGGCCCCCACCTCGGGAGCCCCGAGACAGTCGAGCCCGTGCTCCTCGGCGTACTTCTTCGCCCGGTCGAGGTACTCCCACTGCATCTCGACGGCCGTCATCGACGTACCGTCGACCAGGTCGATCGGCTTGCGCAGCGACATGTCGTAGGACACCGCCCGCAGCGCCGCCACGGGGGCGACGGGGGTCAGGTCACGGGGCAGGAACTCGTCCTCGATCATCGCCAGCACGAGCGCGGTCGTGCCGACCTTGAGGAACGTGGCCACCTCGGAGAGGTTGGCGTCACCCACGATGACGTGCAGGCGCCGGTACTTCTGGGCGTCTGCGTGCGGTTCGTCGCGGGTGTTGACGATCGGCCGCTTGAGGGTGGTCTCGAGCCCGACCTCCTCCTCGAAGAAGTCGGCTCGCTGGGTGATCTGGAACGGCACATCTTCGGCCGTGAGCCCGACGACCTCGCTGCCGACCTTGCCCGCCCCGGTGAACACCTGGCGGCTGATGAAGTGCGGCATGACGTGGCTGACGATGCGACCGAACGGCACCTGGCGGTCCATCAGGTAGTTCTCGTGGCAGCCGTAGCTGTTGCCCTTGCCGTCGGAGTTGTTCTTGTACGTGACGATCTCCTGCCCCTCGGGCAGGAGGGGCATCGCCGCCCGCATCGACCGCTGCAGGATGAGCTCGGCCGCCTTGTCGAAGACGACGATGCTGCGCGGATCTGCGCACTCGGGCGTCGAGCACTCGGGATGGGCGTGGTCGACGTAGTAGCGGGCGCCGTTGGTGAGCACGGCGTTGACCAGGTGCGTCTCGACCTCAGGCGCCATCGACGACTCGGAGGTGACGCCGCGGGCGTCGATCTCGGGGTGCTCGTCCTCGAAATCCCACCCGACCTTGGCGTGCGGTCGGCTGCCCTCCGACGCCCTCGCCAGCTCGTGGACGTACGCGTTGATGAGCACCGACGAGGCCGCGATCGGGTTGGACTCGACCGCGCCACGCACGATGATGCCGAACTCCGTCTCGACGCCGATGATCTTGCGCAACGCCACGAGGGGGACCCTACCCGCCCCGCGGCGCGACCCCGGCGCACCGGGCGGATCGCGAGCAGCCACCTGCCGTGAAACCGCCAGCAGGGACCGTGGTGGGACCCGGCCACCGCGCGGTCGGCGGCGTGCGGGTCAGCAGGGGCTGGACGAGACGTAGGTCAGCACGACGGCGTCGCCGCGCAGCTCGGCCTCGACGCAGCGGATGTGCCACCCCCAGCCGGACTGCACCGCGACGACCACGTGGCCCCGGTCGGACCGGGTCGAGCCGAGCACCTGGGCGGACTCGCCCTGCACGGCCTCGGCCGCAGCCCGCTCGATCACGTCGGCCGAGCCGGGGTACCGGTCGATGATCTCGTCGGCCACGACCGCCAGCTCCCCCCGCAGCCGCTCCCGCACGTCGACGGCCGTCGAGTCGGCGGCGCCGGCCACGAGCAGGTTGCCGATCGCGACCGCGATCATCAGCGTGCCGCCGACGACGGCGATCACGACGAGACGACCTTCCTTGGTGTCGGTCAGCCCGCGCAGCTTCACGTGCACTCTCTACCAGGTCGGCCGCAGCGCGACCCCTGCGGCCGACCGGGGGGCGAGCGGAGGCTCAGATGTAAAGGCCGGTGGCCACCCCGTCGATCTTGGTGTTGGT
>CAYUXB010000292.1:0-4742 GCA_964448525.1 uncultured Acidimicrobiaceae bacterium | reverse complement strand
CTCCTCTCACGACCTGGTCAACCACACGTTGGTACGTGGTGTTCCCGATGGGCACGGGCTACACGGTGATCAGACTGAGCATGTCGCGATCCGGCAGCTTCGCCCTGCCGTCCAGGAATCCCAACTCGACGACGAAGGCCAGGCCCTCGACCCGTCCGCCGAGGCGTTCGACCAAGCGGCAGGTGGCGGCAGCGGTGCCCCCGGTCGCCAGCACGTCGTCGACGACGAGAACAGACTCTCCCGCCGCGACCGCATCGCGGTGGACGTCGAGGGAGTCGCTGCCGTACTCGAGCGCGTACGTCTCGGTGAGCGTCTCCGCCGGCAGCTTGCCCGGCTTGCGCACCGGCACGAACCCGGCGCCGAGTCGGTACGCCACCGCGGCGGCGAAGATGAACCCGCGTGCCTCGACGCCGACCACCTTGTCGACCGACAGGCCCTCGGCGTGCTCCGCGATGGCGTCCACCGTGAAGCGGAACGCGTCGACGTCGGCCAGCAGCGGTGTCACGTCCTTGAAGACGATGCCGGGCTGGGGGAAGTCAGGGATGTCACGCAGGTGACCGGCCAGCCAGGAGGCATCGCTCGTCATGGCGGGGACGTTAGTGGCCGCCGCCTGGTCCCCCGGGCATGCGCTGGCGTCAACGTCCGGGGCGCTTGGTCTTCTTGCGCGGACGGGGTGGGATGACGCGGCCGGAGGGGCCGACCGTGGCGCGGTGCGTGTCGTCATCGCTGTCCGACGCAGCGCCGGACCCGGCGACAGCGGCCGCCACGGCGGGAGCCGTGCGCACCGACGGCGGGCGCCCGAGGGCGATGGTCGCGGCGACCATCGCCTTGTCGCCACCGCGGGCGTCGATGCGACGCTTGATGTCGCGGTAGCGGGGCTCGCGCTCCTTCATCCAGGCGAGCAGCGGCGAGGCGATGAACAGCGACGAGTAGGCACCCGAGAGCTGGCCGATCGCTAGGGGCACAGCGAACTCCTCGATGATCTGCGCGCCCATGATCCACGAGCCGATCACCAGCAACGACAGCACGGGCAGCAGCGCGGTGATGTTGGTGTTCAACGACCGCATCAGGGCCTGGTTGAGCGACACGTTGATCATGCCGCTGTAGGTCAGGCCGCCCGAGCTCGACACGAAGCGGTGGTTCTCGTCGACCTTGTCGAACACCACCACGCCGTCGTAGATCGAGTATCCGAGGATTGTCAGCAGGGCGATGACCGTCGCGGGCGTGATCTCGATCTGCGTGATCGCGAAGAAGCCGGCGGTGATGAGGACGTCGTGGAACAACGCCACGAGCGTCGGGAACGCCATCTTCCACTCGAAGCGCACGGTGATGTACAGGGTGACGAGGACGAGGAAGACGACGAGCGCGCGCAGCGCCTTGGAGCTGACCTCCTGGCCCCACGACGGCCCGACCTCGGACAGCTCGATGTCGTCGACGGTGGTCTCGGTCAGTTCGGCCAGGGTGGCCGTGATCTGGTCGCTCGTCTCGGGCTCGACCGTCTCGGCCTCGACCCGGATCGACCGCCCCTCGTCGCTGTCGAGCTCCTGGATGGTCGAGCCGGCCAGGCCGAAGTCGTCGACGGCGTCGCGCACGTCGGCCACGCTGGCCTCGTCGGTGGACACCTCCCACACGACGCCGCCCTCGAAGTCGATACCGAGGTTGAAGCCGCCGCGGACGACGAAGCCGACGAGCCCGATGAGGATGAGCACGCTCGACAGCACGAACCAGGTGCGCTTGCGGCCGACGAAGTCGATGTTGGTCTCGCCGTGGTAGAGGCGCCCCCAGACCGAGCGCTCGACCGCACCGTCGAGCTCCAGGGCGCTGTCGGCCGGTCCGCCGTCCACGGTGCCCTTGTCGTTGGTGTCGTCGCTCATCGCCCCGTTCCCCCCGAGACCGCCGCAGCCGACGGGGTCTTCGCTGTGGTCTTCTTGCCGGACAAGCCCCGGGCGACGCCCAGGACCGGCATGTCGGTGAACACCCGGTGGGAGGACAGCCAGATCACGACCGGACGGGTGAAGAACCACGTCACCACCACGCCGAGCACGGTCGACAGCCCGAGGAAGAGGGCGAAGCCCCGCACCGAGCCGACCGTCAGCCACCACAGCACGGCGGCGCCGATGAACGACGTCGTGTTGGCGGCGAGGATCGTGCGGAAGGCCCGCTTGAACGAGCGCTCGGTGGAACTGCGCAGCGTGCGGCCGGCCCGGACGTCGTCTTTCAATCGTTCGAAGAACACGATGTAGGAGTCGGCGGTCACACCGATCGACATGATCATGCCGGTGACGCCCGCCAGCGTCAGGGCAAGCCCCTGTGTCGCCCCGAGCCAGCAGACGACCGTGTACATCAGCGCGCCCCACACGCCGAAGCCGAACACGACCACGATGCCGAGCGCCCGGTAGTAGAGGATCATGTAGAGCGCCACGATGATCAGGCCGACGGCGCCGGCGACCACGCCGGCGCGCAGCGAGTCCTCGCCGAGGCTCGCCGAGACCGTCTGCACGGTCTGCCGCTCGAGCTCGACGGGCAGCGAGCCGTAGCGCAGGACGAGGGCCAGGTCCTTGGCCTCGGACTCGGAGAAGTCGCCGCTGATCGTGATCTGGTCGGCGGTGTAGCTGGCCTCGGTGATCGATGGCGCCGACTGGACGACCGAGTCGAGCACGATGGCGAGCCGGCCGGTCGGGCAGATCTGCGGGTCGGGAGCGCCCTGGTAGCAGATGCTCGCGATCTCGTTGAACTTGTCGATGCCGTCGGCCCCGCCCCGCATCTCGAGCCGGACCATCCACTGCCCGGTCTGGATGTCGGCCTGGGCGGTGCTGACGATGCGGCCTGTCGCCAGGCTGGGCCCGAGGGCGTAGACCGTCTCGCCGTCGACGCCGGCGAGGGTGACCGTGGCCTCCGCGGTGTCCTGGTCGCGCGGCGTCAGCGTGGGCGTCTGGTCCTCGGGCGGAAGTTCCTCGGCCGGGGGCGCGTCGGCGGGCGGTTCCCCGGTCGTCGGGTCGGGCACGGCGGTCGTCGTGGTCGCCTCGGGAGGTGCCGTCGTGGTGGGCTGCTGCACGGCCGCCGCGCTCTCGCCCTCGACGAGACCGAGAGCCCCCTCCGAGGTGTCGGTCGTGGCGGGCGGCACGGTCGTGGAGCTGTCGGCGGGCGATTCGCCCTCCGCCGGCGGCTCGCCCGCGGGAACGGTGGTGGCCGTGTCGTCGCCGACCGCTTCCTCTGCGGCTGCCTGCGCCTCGGACACCACCTCCGCGGGCACCTGGGCTTCCTGCAGCACCGGGCGGAAGCGCAGCTCGGCGGTCTGGCCGACCAGCTCCAGCGCCCGGTCACGGTTCTTGGCACCGGGGAGCTGCACCACGATGGCGTCGCCCTGGCGGGTGATGTCGGGTTCCGCCACCCCGAGGGCATCGACTCGCTCGCGGATGATGCTGAGCGCCTGATCGAGCTGCTCCCCCGAGGCGTCGCCCGTCGGCGCGAGGACGACGGACACCCCGCCCTGCAGGTCGAGGCCCAACTCGGGCGTGTTCCCCGCGGCCAGCGTGGCGGCCATCCCGCCGACGGCGACGAGGAGGATCGAGACGAGCGGGAAGAGGATCTTGCGTCGCATCAGCTCACACGTTCGGCCCGGGGGCGGCCGGGCCCCGGTTGTCGGGATCGGGGACGGAGGGCCCGGAGGGATCGCCGTCAGCCGGAGGTGGGGAGTCGGTGCCCGTGGCGTCCTCGACGAGGCGCAGCACCGCCTGGCGGGCCACCCGGATCGCGACGCCGGGGGCGATCTCCAACGTCAGGTCGTCGGGCCCCAGATCGAGGATGCGTCCGTAGATGCCGGCGGAGAGGATGACCTCGTCACCCGGTTGCACGGAGGCGACCAACGCCTGGTGGGCCCGGACCCGCCGCTGCTGCGGCAGGATGAAGATCACCCACAGCAGAGCGAACGTGACGGCGAGGATGAAGAGCGGCTCCATATCGGCTGGACGAGGCTAGCTCTCGTTGCCCCCCGTCTCGCGATCGGGACCGTCCGTGACCGTCGGTCCGCCATTCGCGGCCGCCTGCGGGGCGCCCGACCGGGTGCCGGCCGGCCAGCGGGATGCCACCTCGGCACGCAGTGCGGCCAGCGAACCGTCGCGAATCGCAGCCCGGATGCGGTCGACGAGATCGAACGTCCACGCCACGTTGTGGAGCGTCAGCAACCGGGGCGCCGTCGGTTCGGACACCGACAGCAGATGGCGGAGGTAGCCCCGCGACCAGCGGGCGCACACGGGGCAGCCGCACGCAGGGTCGATCGGGCCGGTGTCTCGCGCGAAGCGCCGGTTGCGCAGGTTCAGGCGTCCTTCGGAGGTCAGCAGGGTGCCGTGGCGTGCCAACCGGGTGGGCAGCACGCAGTCGAACATGTCGACGCCGCGCGCCACCGCGTCGACGATGCCGAGGGGGTCGCCGAGGCCCATGAAGTACCGGGGTCGTTCGGCCGGCAGTACGCCGACGGCCGCCTCGAGCGCGGGCAGCATCGCCGACCGGTCCTCCCCGACCGACAGGCCGCCGACCGCGTAGCCCTCGAAGCCGATCGCGACCGTGCGCAGCGCGCTCTCGACACGCATGGCGAGATCCGTGCCGCCCTGGACGATGCCGAACTGGTTGAGGTCGGTGCGCTCGTGGACGAGGAAGGCCTTGCGGGCCCGCTCGGCCCAGAGCGCCGTGCGATCGACCGCCGAGCGGACGACGCTGTCCGGCGACGGCAGGGGCGGGCACAC
>CAYUXB010000291.1:0-4762 GCA_964448525.1 uncultured Acidimicrobiaceae bacterium | reverse complement strand
GCCGCGCCGTCCGTCCCCGCCAGCCGCGGGCGGGTGCACGATCGAGAGGAGCCGGGTGCGGTCGCGCCCGGCGGCGGCGGGCGGCCGGCGGCCACCGCGCCTGCGGGACGGGCGGGAACGGCGGGCGCGGCGGGGATGCCGCGCGGGGCGGTCGTAGCCGCTGTGGCGGTCGGCGTGCTCGTCGTCGGGGTGGTTGCGGCGGTCGACCCCGCCGGGCTCCGTCCCTACACGACGCTCCGGTGGGCGGTGGTCGGGGTGGCGACCGCGGTCGTGGCGGCCGCGGTGCCGTGGCGGCCGCCGCGCGCCATCGCGGGTCTCGCCGCGGGGCTGCTGGTCTGGTGTGCGCTGGCGACGGCCACCGCGCACGATCCGCTCACGGCACTGGTCGGCCACCCCCGCCGGCACCTCGGCCTCGCCGGGTGGGGGGTGTGCGCGCTGGCCCTGCTGGCGGGCACCGGCATCGCCGATGGGGTCCCACGTCGCCTGCTCGGCCGGACGATCGCCGCTTCGGGCGCCCTCACGGGTGCGACGGTTCTCGCCGACGTCGTGGGCTGGGACCCGTTCGGCACTCGCTTCGCCGGCGGCCGGGCGGGCGGCCTGCTGGGCCAGCCCCTGTACCTGGCGGTGGTGGCCGTCCTGGTCGGCCCCGTGGCGGCCGCGGTCGCCGTCGACCGCACCGAGCGGCGGGGGTGGCGGGTGGTCGGTGCCGCTGGCTGCGCCGGTGCGCTCCTGGCGCTCGCCGTCAGCCAGACCCGGGGCGCCTGGTTGGGCGCCGCGGTCGCAACGGGCCTGCTGATCGCCCGCCGCGCGTCGCGGCGAGGGCGGCGGGGCGAGGCCTTCGGCGGTGACGCCGCGGCCAGTCGGTCCGAGCACGGCGATGCGGTTGCCGCGCCCACGCCCAACGGTCGGCGGGGCCGGGCGGCAGCCGTCGCCGTCGGGCTCGCCGCCGCGCTCGGCCTCCTCCTCGTGGCGGCGGGGCCCCGCCTGGCCGACCTGGCAGACCGTGATGCCGCGGGCGGGGTCGGGCGGCTCGACGAGTGGCGCGTCGCCATCGGGGTCGTCGCCGACCACCCGGTCACCGGCGTGGGTCTCGACGGCTACAGCATCGCCGCTCCTTCCCACATCGACGACGACTACACCCGGCGCCACGGCCGCGACGAGGTGGTCGACCGGGCCCACAGCGCCCCGCTCGACGTGGCGGCCGCGGCCGGTGTGCCGGCGGCGCTGCTGTACGTCGGGCTCCTCGGGATCGTGGTCGTGCGCTGTGCCCGCGTGATCGGCCGCTCGCCGGATCCGGTGCTGGTTGGGGTGGCGACCGCCGTGGTCGCCTGGAGCGTGCAGCTGCTGGTCGGGTTCCCGATCGCCGAGGTCGACCCGCTGGCCTGGCTGCTGGCGGGCGTGGTGGTGGCGGCCCCGTCGGCTCGCGGTTCCTCGTGGCGAGATCGCGCGTCGCGGATGCTCGCGGGTGCGGCGGCCGTCGTGCTCGGCGTCGGCGGGCTCACGGGCGTCGTCGCGGACCGCTCGCTGGCCCGCGCCGAGGCCGCACGGGCGCGCGGCGATCTCGGCGCAGCCCTGATGGCCGCCGACCGGGCGACGGCCCTGCGGCCCGACGACATCGACGCCTGGTATCTGGCCACACGCATCGCCGCGACGCCCGAGGGCCTCCCCGCGCTCGACAACGGCCTCGACCGGGTCGAGTCGGGTCTCGACCGGCTGCCCGACGATCCCGCGCTCCGCCACCTCCACACAGCGTTGCTGGTCGAGCGCGCGCAGCGGAGCGGTCTCCCCGACGACGTGGCGACGGCTCACGCGTCGGCGCGCGCCCTCGTCGCCGACGATCCGTCGTCGCCCGCCGCGCACCGTGCGCTCGGCCTGGCCGCGGTCGCAGGCGGCGACACCGGCGCGGCGCGGGCGGCGCTCGCCCGCGCCAACGACCTCGACCCTGACGACCCCGCCGCCCGGATGGCGTTGCAGATGCTGGACGACGAGGAGGCCGCAGGTTGAGCAGCGGGAGCGAAGGCGACGACGGGAGCGTCGGGGCCGCAGCCGACGCACCCGGCGGAGCAGAGCGCCGCCGTGCCGCGGATGCCGGGAACGTGGGAGGGGGCTCAGTGGTGTACCCGGCGATGCGAACATCCGCCGCTTCGTCACCCCCGCCGGGTGCGCGCCGCCTGCCTTCGGGCCGGTCCCCCGCGTACGCGCCGGCGGCCACTTCACCACCGGGCTCCCGTGCGGCCCCGCCCTCACCGTTCGCCCGCGGCGCGCGGGTCGCCGGGAGCGCCGTCCGTTCCGTCCGGGCCGACGACACCGGTGGCGCCGCAGCCGAACGCGAGCACCGCGTGGGCGAGGACGGCTTCAGCGCGTTCTACCGCGCTGCCTGGCCGGGCGTCGCCCGGGCGCTGGCGGTGGTCCTCGGCGATCGCGATCTGGCGATCGAGGCGACCGACGAGGCGATGGCCCGCGCCTATCCCCGGTGGCAGAAGCTGTCGTCGTACGACAACCCGGGGGCGTGGGTCTACCGGGTCGGTCTGAACTGGGCCCGGTCCTACCGCCGGCGCCTGGCCCGCCGGCCACCACCCGGGGGACGCACCGACGTCGACCTGCCGCCGGTCGGCGACCCCGCGGTGCGGGCCGCGCTTCTGGCCCTGCCGCTCGCCCAACGCAGCGTCGTGGTGTGCCGGCTGCTCCTCGACTGGTCGGTCGACGACACGGCCACCGCCCTCGGCATCCGTGCCGCGACCGTCCGCACCCGTCAGCACCGGGCCCTCCGCTCGCTCAACCAGGCCCTCGGCCACACGAGGTGATCGCCATGACCTTCGAAGATTCGCTCCGAGACCGCCTCCACCGGGAAGCCGATGCCGTCCCTCTCCCCGAGCGCGCGCCTGCCCGGGCGGCTGCGGACGCCCGGTCCCGCCGTCGTCGCCGGCAGACCGCGGCCGGCGTCGGTGCCGTGGCCGCGGTGATGGTGATCGTGGCCGGCATCGCGATCGTGCCCGACCGCGCGGACGAGGGCGACGACGCGACCGACGTCGCGACCGATGTCGCGGTCGGTGCCACCCTGGCCGACCTCGTGCCGGCCACTGGCCCGCTGGCGTTCGACTGGCAGCCCGGCGGCGACGGCCTCTACCGGGTCCAGACCTCGTTCCAGGCGGCCGACGGCACGGTGTACGCCCTGTCGACCGGTCCCGGCTTCATCCGGTCGGAGGGCGACCCGGCGTCCCCCACCCTCTACCGGATGGGTGCCGACGGCGCGTGGCAGCCCGTCGACCTGGAGACCGACGGGAGGCCCGAAGCCCTGGACGTGACCGCCAACGGCGATGCCCTGTACGCCGTGAGCACCGGCCCGGGCGCGGCGGCCGACGAGTCGGTGGCGCAGCTCTCGGCGTCCACCGACGGCGGCGACACCTGGGCGATCGAGGACCTTCCCGCGCCCGCCCCGCCCTCGGATCTCACCTGGAGGCGGCACCCGTCCCTTTCGGTCGAGACCGCGGGCGACACGACGCTCGCGCTGGTGACGACGAGCTTCGACCTCGACCTCGCGGCCTCGTTCCCCGAGTTGGGCGACCACATCGTGTTCGAGCCCACCGAGGAGGGCATCGTGATCGTGCCCATCAACGCAAACGGCGCCGACGCGGTCATGCCCATCATCACCGATGCTGCTACAGGGGAGGAAGCCGACGGCGGCGGTCACACCCGGATCGAGATTCCGGGCAGCCGTACGCTGACCTGGGATGAGCTCGGCCTCACCGGCCCCGAGGACCTCACGGTCCACCAGGTCGTGCGCAACACGGGCGACGGTTGGGAGCCGGTCGAGACCACGGGGCTTCCCGAGAACGTGACCACCCTCGCGGCCGCAGGCAGCAGGTTCGTGGCCGAGAACGGCTACGCGCTGCGCGGCGTGTCGGTGTCCGACGACGGTGTCACCTGGATGCCTGTGGCCCTGCCCGAGGCCGAGCCCGACGCGAGCATGAACGGTCCCGACTACGACGTGCTCACCTTCGGAGGCGCGCTGGTGGCGCTCGAGACCAGGTGGCCGGTGCGCATGGAGGGGATCGGCGAGACCCGGCTCCTCGTGTCGGCCGACGCCGGCTCCACCTGGGACGCCGTGGATCTCAGCGCGGCCGGCATCCCCGCCGGCTCGACCATCAGCTCGATCCAGGCCGGGCCCCTCGGCGTCGTGCTGGACGTCCGCCCGACCGCCGACGAGCCGGTGCTCGTGGTCTCCGGCGACCTGGTCGACTGGACGGCGACCCCGGTGGCCGACATCGCCGGCGCCGACGCGGTGTGGAACGTCGACGTGACCGTCGGTGCGGACCGGATCGTCGTCACGTCCACGGAGCGGCCGGTCGACGAGGTGACGCCGGTCGGCAGCCGCACCGTGGTCGGCACCCTCGAACGCGACTGACAGACCGTTCGCACCGACGCGCGGTCAGGCCCGGGTCACGGGCGGACCCGGGCCTCCGTCGCGTCCGGTGGGCCGCCACAACACGATGCGACGGCCGCTCGGTTGCCGCGCCCGGCGGACCTTTGGTGCTGTTCAGTGCCACTACTAGTGTCGGCTGACGGTCGCCCTCCGGGGCGCTCGTCCCCTCGATCCAGGAGCCTTCGCCATGACCGATCCCGTTCGCGTTGCTGTCACCGGAGCTGCCGGCCAGATCGGCTACGCCCTGCTCTTCCGGATCGCGAGCGGTCAGATGCTGGGCGAAGACCAGCCGGTGATCCTGCAGCTGCTCGAGGTACCCCAGGCTGTCGGCGCGCTCGA
>CAYUXB010000290.1:0-4774 GCA_964448525.1 uncultured Acidimicrobiaceae bacterium | reverse complement strand
GGCAGCGAGGCCGTCGGCGACTTCACGGACGCCACCGAGCTGGTCGAGCTCGTGCGCGAGCACCCGGGAGACTTCTGCATCGGCGTGGCTGCCCATCCGGAGCTGCATCCGCGCTCGGCGGGCGACCGGGCCGCCGATCGTCGGCACCTCGCCGACAAGCTGGCGGTCGCGGACTTCGCCATCGCGCAGTTCTTCTTCGACGCCGACGACTTCCTGCGCATGGTCGACGAGCTCGACGCCCTGGGGTCGACCACGCCGATCCTGCCCGGCATCATGCCGCCGGGCGCCACGCCGCTGTCGGGCCTGAAGCGGATGGCGGGCATGAACGGCTCGGTCATCCCCGCGGCGCTGCTCGACCGGCTCGAGGCGGCGGCCGACGACCTGGAGGCCCGGCGCGACATCGCCGTGGAGGTGGCGACCGAGCTGTCGCAGCGGCTGCTCGACGCCGGCGTCCCGGGGCTGCACCTGTATCCGCTCAACCGGTCCGAGATCGTGTTGCGGGTGGTCGCCGAGCTGGGGCTGCGGCCGGTTCCGCCGGCGTCGTCGCCACCGGCGGGTTGAGCCCGGGTTCCCGTGGCGGGATCGGTCGTCCAGGCCGTCGATCCCGCCGCGGGCAACGGGTGTTCGCGGTGCACCGGGGGTGGGTTCGGGATGGGTAGCCTCGGCCGCGCCGGCTTGGGCGTCACACCCCGTCCCTAACGTGTCCGGCGTGGGAGCGAGAGGGTTGCGAGTGGCAGACGGCAACGTGCGCAAGCGCACCGCGACCGCGACATCGGCGTTCGGTGTGGGCCGGCGCGAGAACCACGACGCCGCGGGGTTCTACAAGCGCTTCTCGCCGCCCGTGCTCTCCGACGACGACACGGTCCAGCCTCCCGGCGTGGTCGACGAGATCTACGTGGGCGACGCCCGGTCGATGGACCGCGTCCAGCCCTCGTCGGTGGCCCTGGTGGTCACCTCGCCGCCCTACTTCGCGGGCAAGCAGTACGAGGAGGAGCTCGGCCGCGACGGCATCCCCGCCTCCTACGCCGAGTACCTCACGCTGCTCACCGACGTGTTCGCGGAGTGCGTGGCCAAGCTCGAACCCGGCGGCCGCATCGCCGTCAACGTGGCCAACCTGGGCCGCAAGCCGTACCGCTCGCTCGGGGCCGACGTGGTCGCCATCCTGCAGGACCGCCTGGGCCTGCTCCTGCGGGGCGAGGTCGTGTGGCGCAAGGCCCGCGGTGCCGGGGGCAGCTGCGCCTGGGGGTCGTTCCGCAGCCCCGCCAACCCGGTGCTGCGCGACCTGACCGAGCGGGTGGTCGTGGCGTCCAAGGGGCGCTTCGATCGCGCCGTGGCCCGGTCCGTTCGCCAGCAGCGGGGCCTGCCCCACGTCGCCACCACGACGGCCGACGAGTTCATGGAGGCGACGCTCGACGTGTGGGAGCTGGTGCCCGAGAGCGCCACGCGGGTCGGGCACCCGGCCCCGTTCCCCGTCGAGCTGCCGCAGCGCTTCGTCGAGCTGTACACCTACCAGGGCGATGTCGTGCTCGACCCGTTCATGGGTTCGGGCACCACGGCGCTCGCCGCGCTGCGCACCGGGCGGCACTTCCTCGGCTACGTCCCCGACCCCGCCTACGTCGAGGCCGCCCGCCGCCGGGTGAGCGGCGAGCTCGAACGCGTGCTGGCCGCGGGCGGCCCGGCGGAGCCGGCGGGCGACAAGGCCGTCGACCGGGCGGCGCTGCTGCTGCGGGAGGCCGGCTTCACCGTCGACGCGAAGCCGAAGCGCAAGTCGAGCGGGGTCGACGTCACGCTGTTGGCCGTCGACCCGACGGGCCACGAGTGGTTGGTCGACGTGGTCGGCGGCTTCACGGTCGGCACGTCCGGCCTCCGCCGGGGCGAGGTGCTCGAGCGCACGCTGGGGCGCGCTGCCCGCCTGTCCGGCTTCGGCGAGCACCGTTTGCTTGTCATGGCCACCGACGTGCCGTCGGGGCGCTCGGCCGGCGTCAAGGCGCTGGCGGCGGCTCGCGGGCGGGTCCTGGTCGACGTGCTGCCGGTCGACCTGGTGGGTGACGCCGAAGCAGCCGTCGGCGCCCGGTTGGCGGCGTACGCAGAGGCGGGCGGGCTGCCCGACCCGATCGGCGACCTCATCACGGGTCACTGACCCGCCAGCGTCGTGCCGGCCGACCGCACCGAGATCACCGAGATCGTCACGGGGCTGGCCACCTTCGGCGCCGACGACCTGGCCTCGGCACTGGCCGATCCGCCGGCCTCCTTCGGGGGCGTGGGCGACGACCGTTGGCAGCGGCTCCGCGAGCTGGAGCGGGCCGGGCGGTTCCGCGCCGAGTTCGCGGCGGCCTGGGCCAACGGGCGGTGCTTCCTCGACGCCCGCGACGGGCTGCGGGGCCGTCCACCCGAGGTGGTCGAGTGGAAGGGGCCGCAGCGGCCGCCGGGCGTCGAGCCCATCCCGGCCGACCTCCGGGTCGACCACGTCTACCTGGTGAGCTGCAAGTACAACTCGCGCATCCAGCTCAACGCCTCGCCATGGTCGATCTTCGACGCCGCTGCGGGGACGGACGCCCGTGGCGACTGGTACGGCGAGGTGGCCGCCGCCGAGCAGCAAGCGCTGTACGAGATCGTGCGGTTCGAGACCGGGTTGGTGGGCGCCCTGCCGGATCGGGTCGAGGCGATGCAGCCCACGCAGCGCCGCGAGCTGGCCACCGCGCTCGGCCGCGGCCCGTGGACGTCGCCGGCCGCGGCCGAGGCGTACACGGCGCTGTCCGCCGCGGTGGCGACGGGTTCGGCCCGGCGCTGGGGACAGGGTTTGCGCAGCGAGCGGGTGCGGGAGGCGACCCTGTGGCGCTTCCTGCGGGTGGCCGCCGCCACGTACTTCGTGTTGGGATCGGACGGCGAGCGCATGGTGCGGGTGCGGGTCGGCAGCCCGTGGGACTGGCGGCAGTCGTTCCGGCTGCGCCGCTTCGAGGTCGAGCCGGTCGCGTCCCGCCAGCCGGTGGTGCGGTGGGTGGCCACCGTCGACGACCGCGCCGAGGGCGCAGCCAGGACGGTCGAGGGGCACATCGAGGTTCGGTGGAGCCACGGCCGGTTCGGTGGCTTGCCCGAGGCAAAGGTGTACCTCGACACGCCCCACCACCTGGTCGCCGGCTACTGGTCCCTGACATGAGCCCGGCGCGCGTCGCCCGGCCTCGTCCACGCGGCCCCGCATGTACGGCGGTTCACCGACCTGGTCGGCGAGCCACCGCTGACGTACCTCACGTCGTGGCGTTTGTCGCTGGCCGCGGACCTGCTCCGCAACACGGACGACACGGTCGACGCCATCGCCCGTCGGGTGGGCTATGCCAGCGGATGCGGGCTGAGCGTGGCGTTCACGCGTGAGTACGGCATCGGCCCGCGCGACCACGGCGGGCCGCGCTCCTGCGTAGCGCGCCGGCTCGCGGTCGGCGGCCAAGCGCCGGGGGCCACATCGTCGGCGGCCATCGTCGGCGCCGGCCGGCGGTCACGACCGCGCTGCCCGCCGAATCGTGACACCGGCCGGGCCTCCTTCGGTACCGTCCGGTCGTGGATGCCGTCAGCGACGATGCCGACCCGGCCGGTCCCGAGAGGGCTCCACCGAGTGGACCACCCGCCGGCTCGGCGCGGATCGGGCGCACCGCCCTGGCGCTGGTGGGCGTGATCGTCGCCTACTACGCCGCACCGGTCGACGAGCTGCCGTCCAGCTGGGACATCGTGGTCGTCACACTGGCGGTGATCGCCGGTCTCGGCGTCCTGGCGTGGGTGGGCGTCCGCCAGGTCCGCATGCTGGCCCACCACCAAGCCGGCGATCCGAGCGTGCGCCTCGACGGGCTGGCGCTGATCGTCATCGTCGTCGCCCCGCTCTTCGCCCTCGGCTTCTACGCGATCGAGGGGGCCGACGGGAGCCAGTTCGCCGACATGGAGACCAAGACCGACGCGCTCTACTTCACCGTGTCGGCACTGGCGACGGTCGGCTTCGGCGACGTGCACGCCACCGGGCAGGCGGCGCGGGCGCTCGTCACCGTGCAGATCGTCTTCAACCTCGTGGTGGTGGCCGCGCTCGCGTCGGTGCTGACGGGTCAGATACGGGCTCGTGTGGCGGGACGGCACGCAGCGGAACCACCGCACGCAGGTGGGCAGTAGCGCTGCCTGTCCACCGGTCGGTCAGTCGCGTCGAGGTCATCCGAGATCGGCAGCGCGAGCGGGGGGTCGCAGCATCCGGCGACGGGACAACGGGTGGCTCGCCGGTTCTGTCGACACGACGCGACGGAGCCCCGGCACTGCGCCGGGGCTCCAGTCCGAGAGGGCGACGCCGGCCCGGCCGGCGTCGCGGTCAGGCCATGGCCTTGTTGAGGTTGGTATCGAGCGCCTCGAGGAACTGCTCGGTGGTGAGCCACTGGGTGTCGCCGCCGACCAGCAGAGCCAGGTCCTTGGTCATCTGGCCGCCCTCGACGGTCTGGACGCAGACGTCCTCGAGCGTCTTGGCGAACGCGCCCACCTCGGGCGTGCCGTCGAGCTTGGCCCGGAAGGCCAGGCCCTGCGTCCAGGCGAAGATCGAGGCGATCGGGTTGGTGGAGGTCGCCTCGCCCTTCTGGTGCTGGCGGAAGTGGCGGGTGACCGTGCCGTGTGCCGCTTCGGCCTCGCAGGTCTTGCCGTCCGGCGTCAGCAGCACCGACGTCATCAGGCCCAGCGAGCCGAAGCCCTGGGCCACGACGTCGGACTGCACGTCGCCGTCGTAGTTCTTGCAGGCCCACACGTAGCCGCCCTC
>CAYUXB010000289.1:0-4869 GCA_964448525.1 uncultured Acidimicrobiaceae bacterium | reverse complement strand
GGCCTCATCAACACCGACTTCGCCGACGTGAAGATGATCATGAGCAACGCCGGCTCGGCGCTGATGGGCATCGGCTACGGCTCGGGCGAGGGCCGGGCGCTGTCCGCCTCCCGCAACGCCATCTCCAGCCCGCTGCTCGAGGCCTCGATCGAGGGTGCCCGCGGCATCCTGCTCACCATCGCCGGCGGCAGCGACCTCGGGCTGTTCGAGGTGAACGAGGCGGCCGAGGTCATCCACGGTGTGGCCCACCCCGATGCCAACATCATCTTCGGGTCGATCATCGACGACGAGATGGGCGACGAGGTCCGGGTCACGGTCATCGCCGCCGGCTTCGACAGGTGGGACGACCGCGAGCCCACGGGCGGCCACGCGCTTGCCCGTGGCGGCAACGGCTCCACCGGCCGGGCCGACGACGAGCTGGAGTCGCTCACCCGCCGCCCGGCGGTCGACGCACTCGACCTCGACGGCGACGACGAGTTCGACGTCCCCTCGTTCCTGAAGTAGGGGTGGCGACCGCTCTGCAGCCGTGCGCCCCGGGAGAGGCGGCGTGACCCCCACGATGCCGCGCGACCTCACGCTGGGCAGCCGGCTGGCCGTGGTGCGGGAGCGCATCGCCGCCGCAGCCCCCGATCCCGACCGGGTCCGACTCGTCGCGGTCACCAAGGGGTTCCGCGCGGATGTCGTGTCCGGGGCGCTCGCGGCGGGGCTCGTCGACGTCGGCGAGAGCTACGTGCAGGAGCTCGTCGCCAAGGCGGCCGAGGTCGAGACCGAGCTGGAATCGCTCGACGAGGCGGAGCGGCCCTCCCACCCCCGCTGGCACTTCATCGGTCGCCTCCAGCGCAACAAGGTGCGCAAGGCGGCGCCGTTCGTCTCGCTGTGGCACAGCGTCGATCGGCTCTCGCTCGGCGCGGAGATCGCCCGCTGGGCGCCGGGCGCACCGGTGCTCCTCCAGGTCAACACCTCCGGCGAGGAGGCCAAGGCCGGCTGCACGCCCGCCATGGCGGCAGGGGTCGCCGAGGGCCTCGCCGACCTGGGGCTCGACGTGCAGGGCATCATGACCATCGCGCCGGCCGGGCCTCCCGAGGTCGCCCGCCCGGCGTTTCACACGGCGCGCGAGCTGCGCGACCGGCTGGGGTTGTCCGAGCTCTCCATGGGCATGACCGGCGATCTCGAGGTGGCGTTGTCAGAGGGCGCCACCCTCGTGCGCGTCGGCAGCGGACTGTTCGGTCCGCGCCCTGGTGGGGGCGGGGCGCGACACTAGAGATCACTTCCGGCCGGTGGAGGACACATGGCATCGATGTGGCGCAAGGCGATGCTCTACCTGGGGCTCGGCCCCGACGACGAATACGACGACTTCGACGTCACCGGCGAGCACCAGCGCGCCGTGGCGGCTCGACCGGTCGCTCGGCGCACGAGCGGCGACGGCCAGCACGATCCGGAGCCGTCGGGCTCGGTGCGCACGCTGCCGCCCTCGGCCGACGACGAGGTCAACGGCCGCGAGGTCGGTCGCGCCAACGGCCGGGAGAACGGCCACGCGCCGCAGGCGCCCCGCAGCATCGACCGGGGCGACCGGGGCGACCGGAGTGCCGACGGGCACCTCGAGGTGGCGCGCTCCCCCCGCCGGTCGCCCTCGTCCGATCGGTCCGGCTCGACGGAGCGGTCGTCCGGCCGTAGCGCCGTGGTGCGCCCGCTTCCCACCGTCGCCGCGCCCACCAAGCCCTTCGTCGTCGGTCCCACGTCGTTCAACGACGCGCAGGAGGTCGCCGACAAGTTCAAGATCAACGTGCCCGTCATCCTCAACCTGCAGGGTGTCGAGCGCGACCTGGCCCGTCGCATCATCGACTTCGCGAGCGGCCTCTGCTACGGCTTGGGCGGTCAGATGGAGCGCGTGGCCAACCAGGTCTATCTTCTGACTCCCAGCGACGTCGAGGTCTCGCCCGAGGAGCGGCGACGCCTCCACGAGCGCGGCTACGAAGCCTGATCGCACCGCCCACCGCCGGGGAGTCCGAGCATCGATGGTCATCGTCTGCCTGCTGATCCAGCTCTACATGCTGGTCATCTTCGCCCGCATCATCATGACGTGGGTCATGAGTGCCAACCCGCCCACGCCGGGCACCCCGTACGCTCAGGTGGTCGACGTGCTGGAGCGGCTGACCGAGCCCGTGCTGGGCCCCGTCCGCAGCATGCTGCCCCCCGTCCGCATGGGCATGATGGGCATCGATCTCTCGCCGATCATCGTCATCCTGGGCCTCATCTTCCTCTCACGCCTGGTGTGCTGAGCAGGGCGTCGAGGGCCTGTCCCCCTGAGGGTGTGGACTTTTCGTTACTCTCTTGCGCATGGAACTGACTCCGCAGACGCTCCACGCCGTCGAGTTCCGTGAGGCACGGCGGGGCGGCTACAACACGCGTGACGTCGACGACTTCATCGAGCGTGTCGCCGGGAGCGTGGGCCACCTGAACGATCGGGCCCGCGAGGCCCAGGCGCGCGCCGACGCGGCCGAGGCCCGGCTGCTCGACCTGCAGCACGAGGTCGACGAGCTCCGCCGCCGGCCACCGGCCGCCGCCCCGGCCCCCGAGGTGTCGGAGACCGACGAGACGCTGCGGCGCACCCTGGTCCTCGCCCAACGCACCGCGGACGCCACCATCAAGGAGGCCAAGGAGGAGGCCAACCGGGTGCTGAGCGAGGCCCGCGAGGAGGCCGCCCGCACCCGAGCCGAGGCCGAGGCCGAGGCCCGACGCGGTGCCGACTCCGCCCGGGTGAGCGCGGAGCAGGAGGTCGAGACGCTGATCTCGAACCGCGACAAGCTGAAGGGCGACCTCGAGGCGCTGACCCGCCGGATCGACGAGCAGCGCAAGCAGCTGCGGTCTGGCATCTCCGAGATGCAGCGCCTGCTCGACGACCCCGACGCGCTCAAGCCGCTGCCCCCGGTGACCCTCTCCGACGTCGAGGCGCCCGAGCCGAAGGCCCCGCCGTTGCCTCCGCTCGAGAGCCGCGTGCCCCAGGCCTCTGCCGACCAGAGGCCCGACCACGAGGGCGCCAACGGCCGCTCGCCGGTCGAGATCGGGGCGCCGTTCGGCCCCGGCGCGCAGGTCGCCGCCCTTCAGGAGCCGCCGGCGCCCGTCGAGATGGGCCCGCCCACCCAGCCGGTGCCGTTCGCGGTCACGGGCGACGGGCGCGGCCCCTGGCTCCCGTCCGAGTTGCAGGCGCCGGCCGACGAGCCCCTCGGCCCTGCGCCGGTGCCCCCGCCGCCCCCGCCGCACGCCAACGCCGACGTCACCGCCGCGAACGATCCGAACAGCCGTCCGAGCGAGTGGGGCAAGGCGGTCTTCGACCCGACCAAGGCCGAGGGCGACGGCAACCGCTTCGGCCGCCGTCGCTGAGCACCCCGGTCAGCCTGCGGCCCTGGCCAACTCGACGCGCACCGGCGTGCCGTCGACCGTGAGGCCGTGCGCGGTCGGCCCGACCTCGCCCATCACCAGGTCGACCGCCAGCACCTCTGCTGCGACGTAGCCGTGGTGGGCGGCGATGGCTGCCGCCACCTCGCCGTCGGCCTGGACGGTGACCGCGATGCGATCGGAGACGGCGAGGCCGGTCTCCTTGCGCAGGTCGTTCAGCGCCCGGACGAGCTCGCGGGCCAGGCCTTCGCGCCGCAGGTCGTCGTCGAGCTCGAGGTCGAGGGCCACGGCCCAGCCGCCTTCCTCCGCCAGGCCGAACGCCTCGTGGCGATCGGCCCGCACCTCGACATCGTCGGCGGTCAGGCGCTCGCCGGCCACCTCGATGTATCCGGCCGTCTCGAGCTGCTGTTGCAGCGCGGAGCCGTCGGCGTCGGCGAGGGCCTTCTTCACCGCGTTGACCGCGGGGCCGAGGCGGGGGCCGAGCACCCGGAAGTTCGGCACGACCGTCCAGGACATGAGGCCCGACAGCGTGTCGATGTCGTCGACCGCCTTGACGTTGAGCTCGGTGGCGATCTCGGCGACCACCTCGGGACCGAGCGCGATGCCCGGGTGCAGCACCAGGGCCCGGCTGAGGGGTTGGCGCACCTTGGCCTTAGCGTCGGTGCGGGCGGCCCGGCCGAGGGCGACCAGCCGTCGGGCCGCGGCCATCTGCGCCGACAGGCCGGCGTCGTCGGCGCCGGACGGCACCGGCCAGTCGGACAGGTGCACCGACGCCTCGTCGGTCAGCGCCACGTAGAGCTCGTCGGCGAGGAACGGGCAGAACGGGGCCAGCAGCTGGGACGTGACGACCAGCGCGTGGTGCAGGGTGGCGTGGGCCTGCGGGTCGCTCGCCTTCCAGAACCGGGGCCGGCTGCGGCGCACGTACCAGTTGGACAGGTCGTCGACGAACCGGGCGAGGCGGGTGGCGCCGCGCAGCGCGTCGAAGTCCTCGAGGGCGTCGGTCACCTCCGCGACCGTGGCGTCGAGCTCGCTGAGCACCCACCGGTCGAGCACGTGGGTGGGGCGCGGCGCGGACCGCCCGCTCGCCGGGTCGGGGCGCCAGCCGTCGAGGTCGGCGTAGGTGACGAAGAAGCTGTGGACGTTCCACAGCGTGAACAGCGTCTGGCGGGCGGACTCGCGGATGCCGTCCTCGAAGACGCGCCGCTGGCCCCAGGGCTGGCCGGAGGCGAAGAAGTACCACCGGAGCGCGTCGGCCCCCACCGTCGAGAACAGCTGCCAGGGCTCGATGACGTTGCCCTTGGACTTGGACATCTTCTGGCCGTCCTCGTCGACGATGTGCCCGAGGCACACGACGTTGCGGTACGGCGTCTGCCCGAACACGAGCGTGTTGACGGCGAGCAGCGAGTAGAACCAGCCGCGCGTCTGGTCGATCGCCTCGCAGATGAAGTCGGCGGGGAAGGCCGGGGGCAGGCC
>CAYUXB010000288.1:0-4874 GCA_964448525.1 uncultured Acidimicrobiaceae bacterium | reverse complement strand
CAGCCCCTGTAGGGGTTGATCGTGAAGCGGAAGCCGAACGGGGCGCCCTTGACCTCGTTGACGATGCGCTGGGCCCGGACGTGGAGGAACTCGAGGCCGCGGTACTCGCCTCGGCCGGGCTGGCGCTCGAAGACGGGTTCGTCGAACAGCGTCTGCTGGGGCCGGGGCTCGTCGACCTGGTCCCACCGCAATGCGGTCATGGGCCCCGACTCTAGCGAACGTACGTACGGACTCGGGACGGGACGCCTGACCGGGCGTTGGTCTTCGGGACGTACCCGGCTCCTCGGCCGCTTCGCCTACCGGGCGAGGACGGTGCGCAGCGCGTCGCGTGCGGCGGTGATCGGCTCGGTCGACCGCTCGCCCTTGGCCATCGTGATGGTGCCCTCGATCGTCGCGATCACGAGGGTGGCGAGGTTGCGGGCATCGGTGGGTGAGCGGCCTTCGGCCTCGAGCGCCTCGGTGAACATGTCGGTCCACGCGTGGAAGGCGCGGCCGGTCGCCTCGGCGAGGGTGGCGTTGGTGGCGGCGGCGTCGAGCGCGACGGTGGCCACCGCACAGCCCTCGGTGTACGCGGTGGCCTCGAGGTGCTCGACATAGCTGTCGAAGATCGCCGGGACCGCCTCGGCCACGGTGCCGTGACGGTCGAGGATGGCACGCATGCGGGCGGTGGCGCGCTCGGCGAACCGGTCGACGGCGGCGGCTGCGAGCTCGACCTTGCCGCCGGGGAAGTGGAAGTACATCGAGCCTTTGGGCGCGCCGGCCTCCGCCATCACCTGGTTGAGCCCGGTCGCCGCGTAACCCTGGGTGCGCAGGAGGCGTCCGGTCGAGCGGACGAGTCGGTCGCGTGTGTCGGATGCCACGCCGCCACTCTATCGGTATGACGACCGGTCTATTGACTATGACGACCGGTCTAGTTACGTTCGCTCCATGCCTTCGTTCCCCCCGATCGAGGTGCGCCCGGCGGAACCGCACGACCTGCCCGCGCTGCAGGCCCTGCTCGACCGGTGCAGTCCTCAGACCCGCTACCGGCGCTTCCACGGGGGTGCCGAACGGTCCCACCGGCGCGAGCTCGAGCGCGTCAGCCGCCCGATGGCCCACCATCGTTCCTGGGTGGCCGTCGATCCCCGCGGCGCGGTCCACGGCACGGCGACGCTCGCCCGAGGCACGGAGGGACAGGCGGATGTCGCCGTGCTCGTCGAGGACGCGTGGTTCCGGCGCGGCGTCGGTCGGGCGCTGTTCGCGGCGGTGGCGGCCGCGGCGGGGGCCGAGCGCATCCCGGCCGTGGTCGCGACCCTGCTCGCCGACAACGAGCCCGCCGTGCGCTTCCTGCGCGCGGTGGCCCCGGCGGCGCAGTTCCGCTACGTCGGCTTCACCGAGCTCACGGCCGTGGTCGCCCTCCCCGCCGACGTCTCCGTTCCCGTAGATCCGCCCGCATCTGTGTCCGACGTGGCCCGCCCGGCCGACCTCCCCGCGGCGGCAGCCCCCGCCCGACTCCCGGCGGAGGCGGCGTGATGCGACACGGCCCCGACGTCTCCGACCTGGCCGCCACCCCGCTGTTCGCCGACTTCGACCCCGCGGAGCTGGCGCCCATCGCCCCGCACGTCGACCGGCTGGTCGTCCTGCCCGGCGCTACCGTCGCCGAGGAGGGGCGCCACCCCCACGAGGTGGTCGTCATCGTGTCCGGCGAGGTCAGCGAGCTCCGGGATGGCATCGAGGCTGCCCGCCGCGGCGCGGGCACCGTGATCGGCGCCCGGGAGGAGCTCGACGGCACCGCCCACGGCGCGACCGTCGTGGCGTGCACCGCGGTGGACGCCCTCGTCATCACCGGCGCCGCGTACCGGTGGGCGGTGCAGTCGCTTCCCGGCTTCACCGCCCCGCGGGGCGCGTCGGTCTGAGGACCAGCGACCTCACAGCCAGTCCTTGCGGCGGAACAGGACGTAGAGGCCGATCGTCACGACGGCGATGACCGCGCACGCGACCACCACCCCGACGGTCTCCCCGCTGCCGGGGAACGGCACGTTCATGCCGTAGAACCCGGTGATCAGCGTCGGTGCCGCCACGATCGCCGCCCAGCTCGACACCGTCTTCATGACCTGGTTCTGCCGGAAGTCTCGCAGGCTCAGGTTCGCCTCCACGAGCGAGCTCACCAGGTCGCGCAGGGAGTCCGTTGTCTCGCTGACGACGAGGACGTGGTCGTAGAGGTCCTGCCAGTAGGGCAGGATGTCGGGGTTCACCAGCTCGTGCTCGCGTCGCACCAACCCGCTGAGGGCCTCCCGCAACGGCAGCACCAGCCGGTGGAACATCGACAGGACCCGGCGCATCTCGAACCACTCGCGCTGCTGGTCGGGGCGCAGCGGATGGTCGGAGAACACCGCGTCGGCGATCTCCTCGTAGTAGTCGTCGAGCTCCTCGATCGTCGCGAAGTACCCGTCGACCACGTCGTCGAGCAGCCCGTGAACGAGGGCGCCGGCGCCCTTGGCCACCAGGTCGGGGTTCTCGTCCCAGCGGTGCAGCACGCGGTCGAGCGAGTAGTCGTCCGAGCTCCGCACAGTCACGAGCCAACGCGGCCCGATGAAGGCGTCGACCTCCACCTTGTCGAGCCGCGCTCGGGCCCGGTCGAACCGCACCGCATGGCACGCCAGGAACAGGTGCCCGGGATAGCGGTCGATCTTGGAGCGCTGGTGCGGTTCGAGCGCGTCCTCGACCGCCAGTTCGTGCAGGCCCAGCTCGGAGGTGAGCGAGGCCAGGTCGTCGGGGGAGGGTCCTACGACGTCGACCCACACGAGCGCATCGGACCTGCCGAGGTGTTCGGAGACGTCCGCCAGGGGGAAGTCCTCGACCTCGAGGACGCCGCCCCGGTAGCAGCGCGTGCGGACGTGGCCCATCGCCGTCAGTGAACCACCTCGCCCGGCCGAAGAGCCGGATCCCGTATCGACCCCGACGTCAATTGGGAGGCTAGGGTCGTCCGGGCGCCCGGCGCCGGGTGCTGTGTGCGGGTGAACGTCGCTCACGAGGGGGCAACATGAAGACGATGCGCCGATTGGTGCCGGCTGTGCTCGGGGTCGCACTGCTGGCCAGCACCGTGGCGAGCTGCGAGTGGCCGGAAGGCACCCGCTACGTCGACCAGGTGTTCGACGAGTACGACACGACATCGGGCGTCACGTACCGCACCACGACCACCCACACCGGCCAGACCATCGACCTCAAGCTCGACATCTACGAGCCGCAGGGCGACACGGTGGACGAGCGGCCGGTGGTCATGTGGATGTTCGGCGGCTACTGGCAGTACGGCAACCGCCAGCACATGGCGGCGTACGCCCAGGACTCGGCCCGGCGCGGCTACGTCGGTGTCACGATCGACTACCGCATCCGGTCGAGCACCGGGTTCGACCTCGTGGGTGCGGCCGACGACGGCTACGAGGACGCGGTCGCCGCGCTCCAGTGGCTGCGTGACCACGCCGAGGACTACGACCTCGACCCCGATGCCATCGTGGCCGCGGGCTACTCGGCGGGGGCGATCAACGCCCTCCACTCGCTGCACCGGCCGGCCGACACGCCGGCGGCGGGTGCGGTCGCCATCGCGGGCATGGTGTTCACGCCGTTGCGCGCGGACCGCGGGGCCTCGATCGTGTTCAGCGGGACCGAGGACACACTGGTGCCCTACGCGACCGCCTCGTCGCAGTGCGCCCAGTCGCGCGACCTCGGCAACCGGTGCCTGTTCGTCCCGTTCGAGGGCGAGGGGCACTCGATCGGCGCCACCCATGCCGCGGAGATCCAGGAGCAGACGGCCCACCTCCTGTTCGAGGAGGTCTTGTGGCCCCTCGGCTACCGGGCGGGCCGGGTCGACGCCGCCGCGTGACGGCGAGGTCGTCGCTTTCCCGAAACCCGGCGCAGCCCCAGCGGGCGGACGCCGGGTGCGGCGGCGGTACGCTCCGGCGTGGCACGGTGCCACACGGCGTCCGGTGGAGGTGTGCGATGTCCGACGCCGAGCGGGCCCGGAACGACCTCGTCGACGGTCGCGACGGTCCGGCTCACGACCGGGCTCCCGCCGTCCCGGGTAACCGGTCGGTCCCCAAGTTCTGGCGGGTCGACTCATCCCCGTTCAGCCGGCCCGGCGCCCCTTCGCAGCCGGCTCGCGTCGTGCTGCACCAGGTCGACGACAAGAACTTCGACCTCGTCGAGCCGCTGGTCTACACGCCGCCCGCCGATGTGCCCGGCGCGCCGAGGACGCCGCTCGAGATCCACCGGGGCTGGCTGCGGAGCGACCTGGCGTCGATCCCCGATGTCGTCGGCTGGTTCGCGCGTCGCCACGGCCGCCACACGCCTGCGGCCCTCGTTCATGACCTGTTGATCGTCGAGCGTCGCCCGTTCCACTCCGATGAGCCCGCCGGGCCCGACGAGCGCTACCCACCCGGGTTCCCCGAGGAGTGGAAGGTCGCCCCCGAGGTGGCCGATCTGTTGTTCCGAAAGATGCTGGTCGACTCCGGGGTGCCGCCGGTGCGGGCGTATCTGATGTGGGCCGCGGTGACGTTCCACACGCGCACGAAGACGGGTCGCGGGCGGCTGGCGGCGGTCGTCGCCTGGCTGGTGCTCGCGCTGGCCGGCACCGTCGTGCTCGGGGCGTCGGTGGCCCAGGGTTGGTGGGTGCTGGCGATCGTCGCGCTCGTGGCCCCGGTGCCGGCGGCGGCGCTCTGGGGCCGCCAGTTCGGGGCGGGGGTGATCGCCGGATATGCCGTGTGGTGGGCGCTCATGGGGGCGGTGCCGGCCTGGGTGGCGTTCAAGCTGTACCAGGTCGTCGAGCTGTTGCCCTGGGCGCTGCTGATCCGCCGCCACCGCCGCTCGGCGGTGCCGACGAGCGAGGCCCCGCCGGCGCC
>CAYUXB010000287.1:0-4942 GCA_964448525.1 uncultured Acidimicrobiaceae bacterium | reverse complement strand
GCCCCGCGGCCAGGTGGAGGCCGCTCAGGCGATCGGCCTGCCCCCGCTGAAGGTGTTGCGGCTGGTCGTGCTGCCCCAGGCGCTGCGGGCGGTGATCCCTGCGATGGTCGGGCAGTTCATCAGCCTGTTCAAGGACACCTCGCTGCTGGCGATCGTCGGGTTCTTCGAGCTCATCGACGTGACCAACGCCGTCACCCAGCAGGACGCCTTCCGGGGCCAGGGATTGCGACCCCTGGCGCTGGCGTTCGTGGGCCTCATCTACTGGGCGGGATGCTCGACCATGTCGCGCGAGAGCCAACGACTCGAACGACGCCTCGGTGTGGGAGAACGATGAGCGAACAGGACCTGACGAAGCTCGCCTCGGAGGCCGGGGGCACCGGTGAGGTGCTCATCCGGTGCGAGGCCGTCGAGAAGTGGTTCGGGAGCTTCCAGGCGCTGAAGGGCATCGACCTGACGGTCGGCCGCCAGGAGGTCGTGGTCGTGATCGGCCCGTCGGGGTCGGGCAAGTCGACCCTGATCCGTTGCATCAACCGGCTGGAGGAGCACGACCGCGGCCGCATCGTCGTCGACGACACCGAGCTCACCAACGACGTCCGCCACATCGCCGAGGTGCGGCGCGAGGTGGGCATGGTGTTCCAGTCCTTCAACCTGTTCCCCCACCTGACCGTGCTCGACAACATCACGCTCGGGCCGCGCAAGGTGCGGCGGTGGCCGAAGGCGAAGGCCACCGAGGTCGCCCGCGAGATGCTCGAGCGGGTGAAGATCCCCGAACAGGCCGCCAAGTACCCCGGCCAGCTCTCGGGCGGCCAGCAGCAGCGGGTCGCCATCGCCCGGGCGCTGGCGATGCAGCCGAAGATCATGCTGTTCGACGAGCCGACCTCCGCCCTCGACCCGGAGATGATCGCCGAGGTGCTCGACGTCATGCGCGAGCTGGCCACCTCCGGCATGACGATGATCGTGGTCACCCATGAGATGGGCTTCGCCCGCGAGGTCGCCGATCGCGTGGTGTTCATGGCCGACGGCGAGATCGTGGAGGTCGGCACGCCGGAGCACTTCTTCGAGCGGCCGGTCGAGGATCGCACCAAGCTCTTCCTCCAGCAGATCCTCTAGCGCCGTGGCGGTGGTGTCCCTGGGGCGACGGACGTCACGCCGAGGGCCTACCTACCGGTAGGTAGGGTGAGGTCGATGGCGCTCGCAACCTCGACCACGGCCCTCCCGACCGACGAGCAGCCGGCCAAGCCGACGTGGCGCGGCCTGCTGCACCTCATCGCCTTCCCGGTGTCGCTCCTCACCGGCGCGGTCCTGCTGATCGCGGTTGCGGACACCCCCGCCGAGCGCTGGTCGTGCCTCGTCTACACGGCGGCGGCCGCCACGTTGTTCGGGGTCAGTGCCCTGTACCACCGGGGCCACTGGGACGTGCGGACGCGCGCCCGACTGCGCCGCCTCGACCACTCCAACATCTTCCTGATGATCGCCGGCACCTACACCCCCCTGTGCGTCGCCCTGCTCGACGGCGCCACGCAGCGCACCGTGCTCACCATCGTGTGGGTGGGAGCCCTGGCGGGGATCGTGTTCCGCGTCGCCTGGCTCGCGGCGCCGGCGTGGCTCTACACACCGTTCTACGTCGCGCTCGGGTGGGTGGCCGTCGCCGTGCTGCCCGACCTGGCCGACGCCGGGGGCACCGGCGTGGTGGCGCTGATGGTGGCCGGCGGCGTCGCCTACAGCGTCGGCGGACTGATCTACGCCCGCAAGCGACCGAACCCGGCGCCGGCGACGTTCGGGTACCACGAGCTGTTCCACACCGGCACGATCGTCGGCTTCCTCTGCCACTACGCGTCGATCGTGCTCGCGCTGGCCTGAGAGCGTCACAGGGGGCCGTCATACTGGCGCCATGCAGCCGCCGGCCCTGATCTACGGGCTCGACATCGAGACCGACACCTCGGTCGACGGGCTCGATCCGGCGGTGTCGCCGGTGGTCACGGTGGCGCTCTCCACGCCGGCGGGCGACGAGGTGTTCGCCGGGGCGGAGGCCGATCTGCTCGCGGCGCTCGACGCCCGGGTCCGCACGCTCGAGCCCGGCATCATCGCCACGTGGAACGGCGCCGCGTTCGACCTGCCGTTCCTCACCGACCGCGCCGCGGCGTGCGGCCTCGAGCTGGGCCTGTGCCTGGTGGCCGACCCGACGATCGTGCTGCACCACGGCCCCCTCGCCGGGCACGACGGCGCCTACCGGGCCACCTGGTACGGTCACCACCACGTCGACGCGTACCGCGTCTACCGCAGCGACGTCGGGCGGGTGCTGCGGGTGTCGTGCTCGCTCAAGTCGATCGCCCGCGTGGTGGGGCTCACACCGGTCGAGGTCGACCGCGAGCGCATCCACGAGCTCCCTGCGGTGGTGCTCGACGCGTACGTGGCCAGCGACGCCCGCCTAGCCCGCATCCTGGCCGAGCGCCGTTGGCCGGGTGCGGCCCACTGCGTCGACCTGGCTGTCACACCCCCGCTGTAGCGTCTCGGTCCTGCGGGTTCGTGGTCCCCCGCCGGCGCCTCCGGCACTGATCACCGTCGATCAGCTCTCGCCCGGAGGCACCTCCATGCACCGCTTTCCCGATCACGACACGCTCCTGCGCTTCGTCCGCAGGGCCGACGCTGCCATCTCGACGGCGGGCGTCGACGGCGCCATCCTTCACGTCAACGACCTGGCGCCGGTCGACCGATGCTTCCGGTGGCACGGTCTCGACGGCTCCCACCCCCTCGAGGTGCTCCTCGGTTTCGTCGCCCCGGCACACTGGCGGGCGGTCGGCGTGTCGTGCAGCGGCATCTCCCGGCGGCTCGACGGCACCCCGTCCGACGTCGACGCCGTGAGGGTGACGGCACTCCTCGACCGGTCGGGCGATGTCGCCTCCGTGATCCGCCGGGGTGACGACGTCACGGTGATGCCCGAGCCGCTCGAGGGCGTCGTGGCGGACGCCTGCCGGCGCGCCCTCGACCTGCCCACGTCCCCGCCGCCGCCGTCCACGCTGGAGCTCTGGACGCTCACCTGGCTCGACCGGCTGGTCGAGCGGGCCGGCCAGGGCCCCGGCGGCGGTCGGCTGCGGTCGTGGCCGGCGGTCGCCCGGCTCCACGCGGCGAGCTCACCGACCGGCGGCCCGCTCGACGAGCTCGACCCGCCGGGCCTGGCCGCCGCGGCCGCCGCCCTCGCCGAGGCATGGACGTGGGCGCGGCTACGGGCCGATCCCGCGGTGCTCGACATGCCCGGCGAGCCCCCGAGCGGCCGCCTTGCCGAGTGGATGGACGACGGCATGTGGGCCCGCTGGCTCCTCGGCCTCCTCCCGAGCCCGGCCGACCTCATGGCTGCCGTTCACGCCCTGCTCCCCCCGGCGCTCGCCGATGGGGTCGAGATCGTCGCCCGGGCGACGTGGCCCGAGTGATGTGCGGGTCACGGGTCGAGGGCGGCCGAGAGCTGGCGCTGAGAGGCCTCGGGAAGGGTCGCCCAGTCGTAGATCGAGGCCCCGACCGCGCCCCCGGCCTGGGCGGCGGCGACGAACGCAGCCACGTCGTCGGGTGTGGTCTCGGCCCCCAGCCCGCCGATGGCGTGCACCGCCACGTCGCTCCCGAGGTTGTCTTCGAGCCTGCGGAGGTTCTCGGTCGTGTAGGTCCCCGCATGGCGGTAGCCCGATGCCGTGGTGCGGTCCGACCAGTAGCCCATCGGCAGCCAGGCGTCGTAGAGGGGTGCGAGCTCGTCCCAGGGAAACCCGGGCCAGAACCCCGGGTTCACCACCTCGAGGTGGACGGGGGCGAGGACGATCGCGCCGAGCGCGTCGCCGCCTACGGCCGCGCGGAGTCCCTCCGACAGCTCGACCAGCCGGTCCGACCGCTCGGCCGGGTCCTCGACCGAGTCGCGCCACTCGATGTCGACGGCCACCCCGTCGAACCGATGCCCCAGCACCTCGAAGCGGTCGATGGCCTGCAGGTACTCGAGGTCGCGGTCCACGTCGTCGAAGCGCGGCAGATACCAACCGACCACGCGCATCCCCCGCTCGTGCGCCCGCACCAGGAACCGTGCGAGCACGTCCGGCGCCGCGACGGCGGGCGTGCCCGTACCGTCGTCGCGCGCCGCCTGCAGGTAGAGCGTGCGCACCCCGGCGTCGGCCATGGCGTCGACGTCCTCGGGCGTCACCGTGGCGGTCTCGCCCGGTGCGGCTCCGGTGTCGAACACATCCACCCACGCGCCCGCCCCCTCGTAAGCCTCGACCGTGCGCTCTGCGGTGCCGGGCGCCTGCGCCCGCAGCAGCGTCGGCACGGCCGCCAGGCCGGCGGCCACGCTGTCGTCGTCCCCGAGCGAGTGGCCGACGACGGCCACCAGTTGCACGGCGGCCAGCAGGCCCACGAGCACGACGCCCGCCGCGGTCAGGCGCTGACGCATCGCGCGCACCCTACCGACGGACGCCCCTCGCGACGGCGACCCCGAACGGGGCGGCGGTCAGCCGAGGGCCCCGCTGGCGCGAAGGGCGCGCCGCCGCTCGTCGTCATACGCCAGCACCTCGCGCAGCACCTCGTCGGTGTGCTGGCCCACCGTGGGGGCCTTCGTGGGCACGGGCAGCTCCTCGCCGAGCAGCTTGATCGGCGGCGGCAGCTGCTCGGCACCGAGGGCCTCGCGGGGGTAGAAGGGCAGGCGGGCCTGGAACTGCGGGTCGTCCGCCAGGGTCTGGGGTGTGTTGACCGGGGCGATCGGCGTGTTGTGCTCGTCGCCGAAGGCCACCCACTCCGCCGACGTGCGGATGGCGAAGATGTCGCGCAGCTCGGCTTGGAGCTCCCGGTTGCCCGGCGCGTGGTCGGCGAACTTGGCGCCCGGCCACCGCTCGAACAGGTCGGTGCGCCCCACCCCGGTGCAGAAGTTCTCCCAGAACTCGCGCTCGGAGGCCTGGAGCAGCACGAAGCCGTC
>CAYUXB010000286.1:0-4951 GCA_964448525.1 uncultured Acidimicrobiaceae bacterium | reverse complement strand
GTCGGTGTCGGTACCGGCGTCGGTTCCCGCCGCACGGCGGCCCTGGACACCTGGTGCGTCGTCACGGCTGGGGCTGATGCGCACCTCGGTGATCGCCCGGCCGTCGACGGCCAGCACCTCGATCGAGCGGCCGGCGACCGCCACGATGTCGCCCGGCTCCTGCGGCACGCGGCCGAGCAGGTCGAGGACGAGCCCGGCGACGGTCGCGTACGGGCCCTCCGGCATGTCCGCGACCCCGACGTCGACGAGGTCGTGCACGGGGAACCGGCCCGGCATCACCAGTGACCCGTCGGGCTCGCGCCGCACGCCCACCACATCGCGGTCGCTCTCGTCGTAGATCTCGCCGACGATCTCCTCGAGGAGGTCTTCGACGGTGACGATGCCTGCGGCCGCCCCGTGCTCGTCGACGACCAGGCCGAGCTGCACCCGGCGGGTCTGCATCTCGTGCAGGACGCTGAGCACGCCCGCGGTCTCGGGGAAGGCCACCAGCTCGCTCACCAGCTCGGTGACCGGCCGATCGCCCTGGGCGAGCAGATCGCGCAGGTGCACCAGACCGACGACGTCGTCGAGGTTGCCGTCGTGTGCCACCGGCGCTCGCGAGTGGCCGCTGGCGGCGAGGTCGTGGAGCGCACGGCTGGCCGACCAGTCGGCGTCGAGCACGAGGACGTCGGGCCGGGGCCGCAACACCTCGTCGAGCGTGCGCTCCGAGATCTCGAACGCGCCCTCGATGATGAGGCGCTGCATCGGGGTGAAGGTCGCCTGCGTGCCGACCAGCTCGCGCAGCTCGGCCTCGGTGACCTCCTCGCGCTGCATGTTGGGATCGCCACCCATCAGGCGCACGGCCAGGTCTGTCGAGCGCGAGAGCAACCACACGGCGGGCCGGGTGATCGTCGACATCAGCGAGAGCGGGCGGGCGGCGAGCAGCGACCAGCTCTCTGCCCGCTGCATCGCGACCCGCTTGGGCGCCAGCTCGCCGAAGACGAGTGTGACGTAGGCCAGCAGCAGGGTGACCACGACGACCGAGGCCGGGCCGGCCGCCCCGCCGAGGAAGGAGAGCGGCTCCTCCAGCGGCTCGGCCAACGACACCGCAGCGGCGGCCGACGCGAGGAAGCCGGCCAGCGTGATGCCGATCTGGATCGTCGCCAGGAAGTTGTTCGGATCGCGGGCGAGCCTGGCGACCAGCGCGCCCGTCGCCGAGCGCTGCTCGAGTCGTTGGAGCTGCCCCTCCCGGAGCGAGACGAGCGCCAACTCCGTGCCGGCGAAAGCAGCGTTGAGCAGCACCAGGACGGCGACGAGCACCAATTGCGGCCAGAGCCCACTCACGGGCGTCTCCTCGGAAGATGGAGGTCAGCCGGCGGCCGCGACAGCGCGTCGGATGCGCTGACGCTCGGTGCAGCCGAGCGGGTCGATCTGGTCGAGCGGCTCGGTGAGCTCGATGGCGGGTCGGCTGAACGTCTCACGGTGGTTGCGCAATGGTAACGACTTGGCGGGGCGACCCGGCGCGGCGGGTCGTCAACCACCCTGGCGCAGGGCGTTGCGCACCTGCACCGGGTCGTCCAGGTCGACCGTATCGGGGTCGATGCCCATCTCCGACAGGTGGTCGCGGAGCAGCTCGTGGCGGGACCGCACGACCGCGCCGGGCGGAGGACGGAACTCGTCGTCGCGCACCGGTCCGTCGAAGATCAGGTCGGACAGGGCGGTCGACGAGCACATCTCGCCGTCGACGTAGCCCTCGTGGCGCAGGAGGATGCCGGTCGCCGCGTCCAGCCACAGCCGATGGTCGACGCCGACCAGGTCTCGCTGGAGGCGCAGCGCATGGGGAGCTGCCGAGGCGGCCAGGGACGTGCCGGCCACGTCACGCCGGGCCCGGGCGTCGACCGCCCAGCACGGCCGGCCCTCGATCTCCGCCACCTCCGGGGTGCTCAGCTCGAGCGCGCCGAGGAGCGCCCCCGGGTACAGGCACGCGCCGATGGCACCGGTGTCGTGGATGGCCGCCCGCGCCGAGTCGCGCTCGGTGACGAGCGTGCTGGTGCCCACCCAGCTGCGGCGACCGTCGCTCACCGCCAGGTGGCCCCGTCCCACGACGCGCCAGCGGTCAGGCACCGCCACGGCGACGTACCACGACATGAGCACATCCGGGCTGTCGTCGGCGATCACCCGCGGGGGCGGCCAGGAGGTGGCGGCGTCGTCGTCGGCCTCACCGGGTCGGTCGTCGCCGTCGACTCCGCCGTGCCCGTCGTCGACGAACCCGCCGTCCGGGTCGTCGTCGACGAACCCGCCGTCCGAGTCGGCGAACCCGCCGTGCGGGTCGGCGACGGGCTCGGCCGGCTCGGCGCTCCAGGACGCGGCCTCCGCGAGCGGGGTCATCGTGGCGAGGGGGCCGTCGGGTTCGCCCACCTGCTCGACCACCCACCGATAGGCGGCCGCGGCCCGCTCGCGGTGGGTCCACGTCGTGAGCGCGCCCTGCAGCGTCACGAGCCGCCCCGGTGCGCCGTCGACCAGCGCGAGAAGATCGCCCCTGTCACCCATCCGGTGTGACAGTAGGCACGCTGAACGGCACGCGCGTGCAACGCTGCCCACCGTGCCCTTGCCGCCGCTCGCGGTGGGGACCCTCGCGTGTGCGCGAGGTCAGGGCGGAGTCGCCGCGGCCTCGAGGTCGGCCAGGCCGACCGCACCCTCCCGCAGCAGCCGCCACCCGCCGTCCGTGCCCCCCTCGCGGGCACCGGTCGCGACGTCGACCACGGTCGAGGGCACGCCGGCGCACGGGCCGCCGTCCACGACGAGGCCGAGCTCGGCGCCGAACACCTCGGCGACGCCGGCCGCCGTCGCGGGTGTGGGGTTTCGGTGGCGATTCGCACTGGTGGTGGCGATCGGCCCGACCGCGGCCGCGAGCGCCCGCAGCAGCGGATGGTCGGGACAACGCACCCCGACCGTGTGGGCCGGCTGGCCGAGCGCGTAGCCGAGCCCGTCCCGCCGAGGGAGAACCAGTGTCAACGGCCCGGGCCACAGGCGCTCGGCGATGCGCCGCACCTGGTCGCTGACCGCCTCGGGAGCGGCCAGCCCGAGCGCCGTGTCCGCGTCGGCGCACAGGACGGCCAGCGGCACATCGGCGCTCCTGCCCTTGAGGGCGAACAGTCCGGCGGTCGCCCCCTCGACGCCGGGCAGGGCCGCCAGGCCGTACACCGTGTCGGTCGGGAGGGCGACGACGTGGCCGGCACGCAGGGCGGTGCTGACCTCGTCGACGACCGCCGCGAGCGCGGCCGGGGGCGCCGGGCTCGGGCCCAGCGTCAGCGTGCGGGTCACAGCCGGGCCAGGACGATGCGGTCGCGACCGGTCAGGTCAGGCCACACGGTCACCGACGCGAAGCCGACGGAGCGGGCCAGCCGCTGCGCCTCGCGCGTCTGGTGCGGGGCCATCTCGACCAGCAGGGCGCCGGGTCGCGCCAGCCACGCCGGCGCACGGGCGACGATGTGGTCCACATCCTCCAACCCGGAGGGACCCGAGAACAGGGCGACGTGCGGCTCCCAGTCGCGCACCTCGGTGGGCAGGTCGACGATCTCGTCGTCGGCGACGTAGGGCGGGTTGGCCACGATGACGTCGATGCGCCCGGCCAGGTCCGCGGGCAGCGCGTCGAACCACGCGCCCTCGCTCAGCCGCACCCGGGTCGCCGCCCGTCCCAGCTCCGCCAGGTTGGCCCGCGCCACCTCCAGCGCATCGGCCGAGATGTCGGTGCCCCAGACCTCGAGACCCGGCCGCTCGGATGCCAGGGCCAGCGCGAGTGCACCCGACCCGGTGCCGAGGTCGACCGCGATGTGGGCGTCGAGACGGCGGCACTCGTCGAGGGTCATCTCGGCGAGCACCTCGGTCTCCGGGCGCGGGATCAGCACGCGGTGGTCGACGACCAGGTCGAGCGAGCGGAACGCCCAACGGCCCAGGGCGTACTGCAGCGGCTCGCCCGCCTCGCGGCGCCGCACCATCGCATCGAGGTGGGTGGCGCCGCGCTCGGTCGAGGGGCGATCGAGCCCCACCGCCAGCTCCGCCGCCGTGAACCCCGTGGCCCGCTCGAGGAGCCAGCGAGCCTCCTGCGTGGCGTTGTCGACGCCGGCGGCCCGGAGCCGCGCCGTGGTCTCGGCGAGCAGCGCCCGCCAGGGCACGACGTCGCCCGCTCGGTCCGCGGCGCCGGAGGCAGAGCCGCTCGCGTCCTCGGTGCCGTTCGACGCGACCCTGGTCACGTGGCCTCGCCCAACCGGCGAGCCTGCTCGTCCGCCACGAGCGCGTCGCTGACCGTGCCCAGGTCGCCGGCCAGCACCTTGTCGAGGTTGTGGACCGTGAGCCCGATGCGGTGGTCCGTGACCCGGTTCTCCTTGAAGTTGTAGGTGCGCACCTTCTCGGAGCGCCCTCCCCCACCGACCTGGCCCCGGCGCGCGGCGGACGCCTCGTCGGCCTGGCGGTCCTGCTCGGCCTTCAACAACCGGGAACGCAGTACCGACAGCGCCTTGATCTTGTTCTGCGTCTGGCTCTTCTCGTCCTGCATCGACACGACCGTGCCCGTCGGCAGGTGCGTGATGCGCACCGCCGAGTCGGTGGTGTTGACGCTCTGTCCCCCCGGCCCGGACGATCGGTAGACATCGATGCGCAGGTCGTTCGGGTCGAGGTCGACGTCGACCTCCTCGGCCTCGGGGAGCACGGTGACCGTGGCCGAGGACGTGTGGATGCGGCCCTGGCTCTCGGTGACGGGAACCCGCTGCACCCGGTGCGGGCCGGCCTCGTGGTGCATGCGGGCCCACACGCCGTCGCCCTTGAGGGCGAACGTGACCTCGTTGTACCCGCCGAGATCGGACGGGTCGCTGCCCATCACGTCGACAGACCAGCCCTGCCGGGCCGCGTACGCCCGGTACATCTCGAACAGGTCGCGGGCGAAGAGGTTGGCCTCCTCGCCGCCCTCGGCGCC
>CAYUXB010000285.1:3882-4969 GCA_964448525.1 uncultured Acidimicrobiaceae bacterium | reverse complement strand
TCCGACGCCAAGATGGAGGAGGGCTCGCTGCGGGTCGACGCCAACGTGTCGGTGCACCATCCCGGCGAGCCGTTCGGCACCCGCTGCGAGATCAAGAACCTGAACTCGCTGCGGTCGCTCGGGCGGGCCATTGAGTACGAGGCCGCCCGCCAGATCGACATGCTCGAATCCGGCGAGAAGGTGCGCCAGGAGACCCGTCACTGGAACGAGGACGACGGCCGCACCCACACCCTGCGGGTGAAGGAGGAGGCGGAGGACTACCGCTACTTCCCTGAGCCCGACCTGGTTCCGCTCGACCCGGGCGCCGAGTGGATCGCTCGCATCGACACGGCGATGCCGCCCTTGCCCGCCCGGCGGCGCCAGGACCTGTCCGAGGTCTCGGGCGCGCCGACCGACGGCGCGGTGGCGATCGCGGTCGAGCGCGGGCTGGACGACCTGGCGCGCGCCGCCATCGACGCCGGTGGGGAGCCGGCCCGGGTGCTCACCCACGTCGAGCACAACCTGGCGGTCGAGGGCGCCGAGGCGCTCGACCCCGGTCGGCTGGCCGCGCTGGTGACGATGGAGACCAGCGGCGAGCTGACCGCCACCCAGGCCAAGGACGTGCTGGCCGAGATGGTCGCCACCGGTGACGACCCCGCGGCGATCGCGAAGGCCAAGGGCTACGAGGCGATGGGCGCCGACGCGCTCGCCGCCGCGGTCGACCAGGTGATCGCCGGCAACGCCGACGAGTGGACCCGCTACCGCGAGGGCGACGACAAAGCCCGGGGCAAGCTCACCGGCTTCTTCGTCGGCCAGGTGATGAAGGCCACGCGCGGCCAGGCCGACGGCAAGGCCGTCACGGCCCTGCTGCGCGAGCGCGCCGCCGCCGGCTGACCCGCCCCGCTCCGTCCCGCCCGGCTCCGCCGTCCCGCCCGCTCCGTTCCATCCCCGCCTCCCGCTCCGCCCCGCCCGTCCCGGTCCGCCCGGACGGCGGGCGGGATGACGCAGGGGGCGAGGCCGGTGAGGACGGCGAGGCCATAGGTTCCGTTCTTCCAAGCCCGAGGTCATGGGTTCCGGATCCGGAACCCATCGCCTCAGGCTGTTCGTG
>CAYUXB010000285.1:0-3782 GCA_964448525.1 uncultured Acidimicrobiaceae bacterium | reverse complement strand
CGGAACCCATTGCCTCGGGGTGAGTGACGCACGCGAGGCTGACGGCATGACGTGGACGCCGCGGCCGATCGATCCAGCCGAGCTGCCTGCCGTGCTCGACCTGCTTGCCAAGGGCTTCGGCATCGGGCCCACCTCGCCGCCGGCGCACGTCGCCGAGGTCACCGCGGTGGCCGAGGTCGATCGCACGATCGTGGTCGAGGACGGCGGGGAGATCGTCGCCACGGCCGCCGCCCACAGCTTGCACGTGGCGCTGCCGGGTGGGGCGGTGCCGATGGCGGGGGTGACCGAGATCGTCGTCTCCCCGACGCATCGACGGCGCGGGCTGCTGTCCGCCCTGCTCGACGCGCTGCATCGCCAGGCAGCGGAGCGGGGCGAGCCGTTGGCCGGGCTGACCGCCAGCGAGGGTGCCATCTACCGGCGCTTCGGGTACGGGGTGGCGGCCCGGTTCCAGTCCGTGCGGGTCGATGCGCATCGATCGGCGGAGATCGACCCGCTCGATCCCGCGGCCGAGGGGGGCGGACGGTTCCGCTTCGTCACCGAGGACGAGGCCGCGACCCTCCTCCCCGCCGTGTGGGACACGCATTGGCGTCGCATCCCCGGCGAAATCGACCGCACCCCGGGGTTCTGGGTGGAGGCCCGGCTCGATCCCGAGCACGCCCGGGAGGGCGCGAGCGCCCGCTTCATCGTCGTGCACACCGACGCCGACGGCCGTGCCGACGGGTACGTGACCTACCGCGTCGCCCAGGGCTGGGGTTCAGGTGGCACCAACCACGAGGGCCGCATCCTCGACCTGGCCGCGGGGTCCGACGCCGTCGAGGCCTCCCTGCTCCGGTTCGTCCTCGACCTCGACCTGGTGGGGGCGCTCACCTGGAACGCCCCGGTCGACGTGCCCCTGCGCTGGCGACTCGCCGATCCCCGCGCGCTCACGGTCACCGCGGAGCGCGACCTGCTGTGGCTCCGCCCTCTCGACGTGGCGGCCTGCCTTGCCGCCCGTCGCTACGCGAGCGAGGACGCCCTGGCGATCGAGGTGGTCGACCCCCGAGGGCGCGCCGACGGCACGTTCCTTCTGGAGGCGGGGCCCGACGGTGCCGGGTGCGCCCGTACGGACCGATCGGGGGACGTCGCGGTCACGGTCGGGGACCTCGGCTCGCTGCTGGCCGGGGGCACGACGTGGGCGACGCTCCGGCGGGCGGGCCGGGTCGTCGAGCACCGAGCCGGCGCCGTGGGCACGGCGGACGCCTTGTTCCGTCCCGAGCGGGCGGCCTACTGCGCCACCGAGTTCTGACGGCAGCGCCGACGGGGCGCGGCACCACGGGTCGTCCCGAGCGGGCGGCCTACTGCGCCACCGAGTTCTGACGGCAAGCGCCGACGGGCGCGGCGTCAGCGGGTGGCCCCGAGGACGATCCAGCGGTCGCCTACGAAGCGGGCGCCCAGCGTCACCACGCGGGTCACCATCAGCAGTCCGAGCGCGGCCCACAGCCAGCCGAGGCCCGCCCCGGTGGCCGACACGGCGATCGCCGAGGGGACGAACACCGCCGCAGCGCCCGCCATGGCCCAGGCCAGGAAGCGCATGTCACCCGCGCCGATGAGGATCCCGTCGAGCACGAACGCGACCGCGTTCACCGGTTGGAGGATCGCCAGCCACAGCAGCACGAAGGTCGCCAGCGCGACCACCTCGGGATCGTCGGTGAACAGGTGCGGCAGGATCCCGCGCAGCACCAGCACCGCGGCGCCGACGGCGACGCCGAAGATCACGCCCCACTCGACCATCCGCCGTCCCGCGCCGCGGGCCGAGCGGGCGTCGCCGGCGCCGAGCGCCCGCCCCACCAGGGCCTGCCCGGCGATGGCGATGGCGTCGAGCGCCATCGCCAGGAACGACCACAGCTCGAACGCGATCTGGTGGGCCGCCACCTCCACGGTGCCCATGCGGGTGGCGACCGCCGTCGCCACCAGCAGCGAGGCCCGCAGCGCGAGCGTGCGCACCAGCAGGTCGCGCCCGACGACGCCGAGGCGGCGGAGGCTGGCCGGGTGCGGTCCGAAGTCCACGCCCCGAGCGGCGCCGGCACGCACGATGCGTCGCAGGTAGACGGCGGCCGCCACCCACTGGGCGACGACGGTGGTGAGCGCCGACGCGCCGATCCCCTGGTCGAACCCGTAGACGAGCAGCAGCTCCAGCACGAGGTTCAGCGCCCCGGTGCCCACCGCGATGGCGAGCGGCGTGCGGGTGTCCTGCAGCCCCCGCAGGTAGCCGGCGCCCGCCATCACGAGCAGCAGGGCGGGCACGCCGAAGAGGCTGATCCGCAGGTAGACCAGGGCGTTCACCTTCACCGCGCCCGTGGCCCCCATCGCGCTCACCAGGACGTCGGACGCCACGAACCCGACCGCGACCAGCACCACGCCGATGAGCCCAGCAAGCCACAGCGACTGGACGGCCTGGTGCGCCGCTTCCCGGTGGTCGCCGGCCCCGATCAACCGGCTGACGGCGGCCGTCGTCCCGTAGGCCAGGAAGATGAACACCGTGTGCAGCGTCAGCAGGATGGTCGACGCCACCGCCAGGCCGCCGAGCTGCGGGGTGCCGAGGTGGCCGACGACGGCGGTGTCGGTGAGGATGTAGAGCGGTTCGGCGACGAGCGCGCCGAACGCGGGGATCGCCAGCCTGGCGATCTCGCGGTCGTAGGGGCTGCGCAGCCGTGTCGGCGCCGTGGCCATGAGGCCCACAGTCAAGCTGGTGGTGCCGGCTCGGCAGCAGTCCGGGGTGGACGGGTGGTGCCGACACGGGGATCGGGCCACGGCCGGGCAGGCGCCGTCCCCTCCGATTCCGGATGGGAGTGTGCCTGTGGCACAGGCGTACGCTTGCCGCATGTCCGAGCGGCCCACCAGCGAACCCAGCGAGTCCCCCGTCGACATCAAGCCCCACAGCCGCGACGTGACCGACGGCTACGAGCGGGCGCCGGCCCGCGCCATGCTGCGGGCGATCGGCATGACCGACGACGACTGGGGCAAGTCGCAGGTTGGCGTGTGCTCGTCGTGGAACGAGGTCACCCCCTGCAACATGCCGCTCGACCGCCTCGCCAAGCGGTCGAAGGAGGGCGTGCGCGCCGCCGGCGCCTACCCGATCGAGTTCAACACGATCGCGGTCAGCGACGGCATCTCGATGGGTCACGAGGGGATGCGGGCCTCGCTGGTGTCGCGCGAGGTGATCGCCGACTCGGTCGAGACCGTCGTCCACGCCGAGCGTCTCGACGCTCTCGTCACCTTCGCCGGGTGCGACAAGTCGCTGCCCGGCATGCTGATGGCCGCGGCCCGGCTCAACGTGCCGAGCGTCTTCGTGTACGGCGGGTCGATCCTGCCGGGCCACCTCAACGGCCAGGCGCTCGACATCACGAGCGTGTTCGAGGCGGTCGGCGCCCACGCGGCCGGCACCCTCGACGACGCCGGGCTCGACGCGGTCGAGCGCAACGCCTGCCCGACCGAGGGGGCGTGCGCCGGCATGTTCACCGCCAACACGATGGCCAGCGTCGCCGAGGCGCTCGGCATGTCGCTCCCCGGCGCCGCCAGCGCCCCGGCGGTCGACCGTCGTCGTGACGACCAGGCCTACGAGGCCGGCAAGGCGGTCATGGAGCTCATCCGCAAGGGCATCCGGCCCCGCCAGATCATGACCCGGGAGGCGTTCGAGAACGCGATCGCCGTCACCATGGCGCTCGGCGGCTCCACCAACGCCGTGCTCCACCTGCTCGCCATCGCCTACGAGGCCGAGGTCGAGCTCGACCTGTCGGTGTTCA
>CAYUXB010000284.1:0-5067 GCA_964448525.1 uncultured Acidimicrobiaceae bacterium | reverse complement strand
GGTCTCGCGGCCGTAGTCGCCCTGGTAGAGGCGGACGCAGCGGCCGCCGCGCAGGTCGATGGCCGGGTACAGGTCGAGGGCCACCTCAGGCCGCCTCGGCAGCCTGGGCCGCCGCACCCACGAAGTTGCCGAGGATGGCCAGGCCGGTCGCGCCGGACTTCTCGGGGTGGAACTGGGTGGCCCACAGGGCGTCGCGCTCCACGGCGGCCACCACCGGGCCGCCGTAATCGCACACGCCGACCGCGTGCTCGTCGTTGTCGGCGGCGAACGAGTGGACGAAGTAGACCCACGTCGGCTCGGGCACCCCGGCCAGCAGGCCGCTCGACCCCCGGCGCAACACCACGTTCCACTGCATCTGCGGGCGCTTCACCCCGTCGGGCAGGCGACGGACCGTGCCGGGCAGGACACCCAGGCCGGGGACCGTCGGGGTCTCCTCGGAGCCCTCGTAGAGCATCTGCATGCCGACGCACACCCCGAGGAAGGGACGATCGGATGCGGCGCACTCGATGGCGATCTCGTCGAGGCCCCGGTCCTCCAACGCCTCCATGCAGCGCCCGAAGTTGCCCACCCCGGGCAGGACCACGCCTGCCGCGTCGCGGATCAACGCCGGGTCGGCGGTCAACCGGGCGTCGGCACCGACGTGCTGCAGCGCCTTCTGCGCCGAGTGCAGGTTGCCGATGCCATAGTCGAGGACGGCGATGAGTGCCATGAGGCGTCCGATCCTACGGTCACGATTCGCCGCTTCCCGAACCCGTATCCGTCTCTCGCCGATCCGCGTCCCCGACGGGCGCGTTCCACCGATCGACCGCACGGGCCTCGCGATCCCACCCGAGGATCGACACCGTGGCCGTGCCGAGCACCAGGCGCTGCCCGAAGGCCGCGTCCTCGCCGAGCCAACGGGCGGCCAACACCCGCAGGAAGTGCCCGTGCGACACGAGGAGCGCCCGGTCGGTGGCCTCGGTGAGCACCCGGTCGATCACCCGATCGGCCCGGCCGGCCACGACGTCGGGCGCCTCGCCGCCGGGCGACTCGTGGGTCCACACGGTCCAGTCGGGGACGTTCTCTCGGATCTCGGGGGTGGTCAGGCCCTCGTAGTCCCCGTAGTCCCATTCGGCGAGCGCAGGGTCGCGCCGGGCCTCTGCGAACCCGATGAGCTCCGCCGTGTCGGAGGCCCGTCGCAGCGGGCTGGTCAGCACCAGGTCGAAGGTCACACCGGCCAACGGCCCCTTCAGGCGTCGGGCCTGGTCGACCCCGCGTGGTGTGAGCGGAAGGTCGGTGTGGCTGGTGTGCTTGCCGTCACGGCTCCAGTCGGTCTCACCGTGTCGACACAGCCACAGCTCCGGTCTCGCCACTGGTGCTCCTCTCGCCGAGATCGCGCCCACCCACAGAGTGCCCCATCGCCCGCCGCTTGGGGACATGGAGTGACCGATGCACCACTGTCCGGCATGCTTGTCGGATGCTTCTGGTCGGAACTGCGGACGGACTGCTCGATCTCGCCCTCGACGGCACCGAGGAACGGCGCACGCTGACGGGCGCCCACGTGGTCGCCGTGTCGGGCGACTGGGCGATCGCGGATGGCTGGGTGATCGGCCTCGACACCGGTGGCGCCATCGCCCTGCCGGACGACCTCGCACCGCGCTGCGTCCTCGCCCTCGACGGCGGACGGGCACTCGTCGGCACGAGCGACGCGCACGTCATCGAGGTCGGTGGCCCCGACGGCCCGGCGCGCGACCTGCTGTTCGATGCCGTACCGGCCCGCCACCTGTGGTCGACACCATGGGGTGCACCGGCCGACACCCGCTCGCTCGCCTCGGGGCCCGATGGCCCGTTCGCCGGTGTGCACGTCGGTGGCGTGTGGCGTCGCACGACCGTCGAGTGGGTCGAGGTCGTGCCCGCCGAGGCCGACGACCACCAGGTCGCCTGCATCGGCGACGTCGTCGCGGTCGCGGCGGGCATCGGCGTCGGCCAGAGCGACGACAGCGGGGCCACCTGGCACTGGAGCGACGACGGCATGCACGGTCGCTACTGCCGCGCCGTCGCCATCGCCGACGACTGGCTGCTCGCCTCCGCCTCGACCGGCCCGGCGTCCACCGAGGCGGCCGTCTACCGCCGCCCGCTCGCGGACCCCGAGGCCCCGTTCGACCGTTGCGGCGTCGAAGGCAACGGCAACGGCACCGGCCTGCCCCGAGCGTTCCCGCACAACATCGACACGTTCGAGATGGCCGCGGCCGGCCCGCTCGTCGCCGTCGGCACCCCGACCGGCGAGCTGTACCTCTCCGAGGACGGCGGCGCCCGCTGGCGCACGTTGGCGACAGCCCTCCCGGGCGTCCACTGCCTCGCGTTCTCGGCCTGACGTTCTCGGCCTGACGTTCCGGCGGAACGCGCACATCCGCCGCCGGCGCCGGGCGGCGCCATACCCTCGCGGGCGGTGGAGGACGTCGACCCGTGGACAGCCATCGGCGTCATCGCGGCGGCGGTCGGGATCGTCGCCTCTGTCGGGTCGGCCATGCGCTGGGTGCGGGCCCGCTGGCAGCGCACCCGCACGCTCCGCGATCGGGTGCTCCAGGTCGAGCACGAGAACGGAAGGCTGGTCGCCGCCGCGGTCGCCATCAGCGAGAAGATGCTCGACGGGATCACCTGGCAGGGGTGGCGCATCCCGCCGCCGGAGCTGGAGGCGCACCTCGACGTCCTGCGGGAGACCGATCGGGCGTTGGAACGGCTGCACGCCCGCGTACGGGCCATGCGAGCCGAGAACGCCGTCGAGCGGTTGAGGGCCGACATCGAGCAGGCGGTGGCGGCGCTGCGGCGAGGCGTCGATCTGTACCGGCAGGGCACGTGGGCCACCTACCGCGCGGCCGCGGAGGACGACGACCGCCTGCCGCGCCGGTTCTCGCCGACCGACCCCGAGACGGGCCGGCGCCACCTCCGACCGTCGGCCTCGGGCGATGGACCGCTGCCCGCGCTCCGCAGCGAGGAGGCCGTCGAAGAGGCACGGCGCTGGACCCGCGACGTCGACCTGTTCGTGCGCAGTGCCTGGCACCAGATCGGCGATGACGTGCGGGCGGGCGCGTTCAGCGCAGGCTGGCCGCTGCGGGAGTACGAGGTGCTCGACCCGCCCTGACCGAGCAGGACCTCAGCCCAGGTGGGGTCGTGGGTGAGGCGGTCGCGGATGCGGTGGCGTCGGACAGCAGATCACCCAGAGCTCGCGAGGGGACGGGCGTCGAACCGGTCGGCGACGTCGGCGAAGAAGCGGGCGTTGACGTACGAGCGCCACGCGGCGCCGCGCACGATGCGTGGGGACCACTGGGGGAAGGCCTCGACCAGGGGTGCCACGACCCGGTCGAGCCAGTCCTTGCCGTGGAGCGGGTCGACCTCGGCGTGCTCCTGGTAGAAGGGGATGGCATCGGCGGGCGCTCCCGTGCGCTTCAGCGCCCGCACCACGTGCCGACATCGCGGCCCGGCCTGCAGTTCCAGCAGGCCCAGGGCGCCCACCATCTCGGGCTGCAGCGCCCGGTTCGTCGCCAGCAAGCCGTTCAGTGCCGAACGTTCCAGCGCAGCCTGGGGCAGGTCGGCGCGGGCGATGCGGGGCATCGCCACGGCTCGCACCAGCCGATGGTGCAGCTCGGTGTGGACCTGGCTCCGCTCGCCCCGTCCCAGTTCGTCCCAGTAGTTCGCCGCGAGCGCCACCTTGGGCAGACCGCGGATGCCGACCTGGCAGAGGGCGACCAGATCGTCGAAGTCGGCGTCGGGGCCACCCTCGAGGGCGAGGAAGTCGACGAGCTCGCCGAGCGTCGCCGTCGACGACAGCCACGCGTAGACCGGCGGCACCGCGTCGCGACGGGCGATGCGGCGCAGCGCGTCGACCGCGTCGGCCGGAGCGGGCCCGGCGACGGCACCGTCGTCGAGCCGGGCGAGCAGGTCGGCCTCGAGCCGGGCCTTCAGGGCCAGCACGCTCGGATCGAGCTGGAAGCGCTCCCGCCCGTCGACGGTCGGCAGCGGGCCCGTCCACAGGTCGTAGATGGCGAGCAGGGCGCGGAGACCGTCGGCGACGTCGACCGGGGCGAGGTCGCCGACCTCGGAGACCTCGCCGGACGACAGCGCGTGGTCGAGCGCTGCGGAGAGACAGCCGGTCGAGGGCACCACGGGAAGCGGAGAAGGCATGGTCACAGGCCAGTAATCCCCGTTTCGCACGCGTCTTACACGTGCTGTCCCCGCCACGGATGGCATCCGCCCGCAACGGGTAGTGACCGACCGATGCGCCTTGCACCGCCCCCGATCACGACGGAGCGCCCTGGCCGCCGCACGCTGCGTTTCGGTCCGGTCGAGATCGCCTACGACGATCGCGTCCTCGTCCCCCGGCCGTGGACCCTGGCGCAGAGCCGCTGGGCGGCCGAGCTCGCCGCTCACGCCGAGCCGGGCCCGATCCTCGAACTGTGCTGCGGGGCCGGGCACATCGGCCTGGCGGCGGCCGTCGAGGTGGGCCGGGCCATCGTCCAGGTCGACGCCGATCCCGTCGCCGCCGCCTACGCCCGCGCCAACGCCGCGAGCGCCGGCTGGTCCGAGCGGACCGAGGTCCGCTGTGCGCCCCTCGACGCCGCCCTCGACCCCGGCGAGCGGTTCCCGATCGTCATCGCCGACCCGCCCTACCTGCGCCGACGGGAGATCGGGCGCTACCCCGACGATCCGGTCACGGCGATCGACGGCGGGCCGGACGGCCTCGACCTCGTCCGCACCTGTCTCGCCGTCACCGCCCGGCACCTGACGGCGGGCGGGTCCGCCGTCCTCCAGGTCGCCGGGCCGGCGCAGGCCGACGAGGTCGAGGCGCTCGTCCGCCGGTCACACCCCGGAGCGCTCGCCGCCGAGCTGTCGGTCGAGGACCGGGTCGTCGTCGACGACGAGCGCGCCCTCGTCCTGCTGGTCAGCGAGCTCGCCGGTTAGCCCGACAGCGTGCCCTTCGTCGACGGGACCGCCGCGCCCTCGACCCGCACCGCGTCGCGCAGGCAGCGGGACACGCCCTTGAACGTGGCCTCGACGATGTGGTGGGTGTTGCGCCCGGCCCGCAGCGTC
>CAYUXB010000283.1:3316-5187 GCA_964448525.1 uncultured Acidimicrobiaceae bacterium | reverse complement strand
GAGGTCATGGGTTCCGTTCTGCCCAGCCTGAGGTCATGGGTTCCGGATCCGGAACCCATGACCTCAGGCGGTCCCCGGCGGAACCCATGACCTCGGGCGGTCGCGGGCGGAACCCATGACCTCGGGCGGTCCCCGGCGGAACCGATGACCTCGCGGGTCAGGACGGGCGGGGCTCCCGGGGGAGGCCGAGGGTGCGCTCGCCGAGGATGTTGCGCAGGATCTGGGTGGTGCCGCCCATGATCGTGTAGCCGGGGGCGTAACAGATGTTGCGGCTGACCCGGTGAGCCAGACCGGGCTCGTCGAGCATGCCGCCCGCGCCGAGCACCCGCCCGCAGAAGCCGGCGATCCGCTGCTCGAGCTCGGTGCAGAACGTCTTGGTCGCGGCGGAGAACTGGCTCGGCGCCTGACCCAGCGTCTCGCGCAGCACGAGCAGCCGGCCGATCCGGTAGCCGGACTCGATCGCCGCGATCTCCTGGCGCACGAGCGGGTCCGCGGTGTGGGCGAGGGGCCGCACGTCGTCGTAGAGCCGGCGGTTGGACACCAGGCGGTCGATGCCACCCCGCTCGTGCTCCATCTGCCGCATGACCTGGCGGAACGACCCGTTCTCCGCGCCGACGAGGTTGCCGGCGGGCACCCGCACGTCGTTGAAGAACACCTCGCAGAAGTGGCGGCTACCGGTCATGTCGAGGATCGGCTTCACGGTCACACCGGGGGAGGCCATGTCGACGATCAGCTCCGACAATCCCTCGTGGGGACGGGCGTCGGGGTCGGTCCGAGCGATGAGGTAGCACCAGTCGGCATCAGCGGCACCGGAGGTCCAGATCTTCTGGCCGTTGACCACCCACTCGTCGCCGTCGCGTTCCGCCCGGGTGCGTATGCCCGCGACGTTGGAGCCGGCGTCCGGTTCGCTCATCCCGATGCACCACATCGAGGTGCCGGCGATGATGCCGGGCAACCATCGGGCCCGCTGCTCGTCGGTGCCGAACTGCAGCAGGCTGGGCCCCATCTGGCGGTCGGCGAACCACGACGCAGCGATGGGGGCGCCCACGCTGATCAGCGCCTCGAACACGACGAACCGCTCCAAGATGTCGCGGCCGCCGCCCCCGTGCTCGACCGGCCAGGTCATGCCCAGCCAGCCGCGCGCCCCCAGCTCGGTGGCGAACGCCCGGTCGTGGCCGGTGATCCAGGTGTCCTCGGGAACCTCGGCGCGCTCGGCGGCCGCGAGTCCCACCTTCAGGGCCTCGTCGCGCAGGGCGAGCAGGTCGGGCGAGAGGGCGAACTCCATGGCGGGCGACGGTAGCGAAACGACGATGGGTGCCTCGATTCCGACCGGTACCGTGCACCGCGATGTCGTCGCTGAACGCTGTGCAGATCCGGGCGGCCCACCCGCACGAGTACGCCGCACTGGGCGAGTTGACGGTGGCGGCCTACGCGTCGGTCGACCCCTCGACGCTGGAGGGCGACTACGCCGACGAGCTGCGCGACGTGGCCGGCCGCGCCTCGGGAGCCGACGTCCTGATCGCGGTCGACACGGCGGGCGGCAGCGCGGGAGGGGACGGCGGGGGACTGGTGCTTGGCGGCGTCACCTACGTCCCCGGCCCGGACTCGCCGTCTGCCGAGTTCTCTGCGCACGATGGCGCCGGCATCCGCATGCTGGCCGTCGCGCCCGAGGCCCGGGGCCGGGGGGTGGGGGAGGCGCTCACCCGGGCGTGCATCGACCGGGCCCGCGCCGCCGGTCGTGGGCAGGTCCTCCTCCACTCGACCGACCAGATGACCGTCGCCCACCGGCTCTACCAGCGGCTCGGCTTCGTGCGCGACCCGACGCTCGACTGGGAGCCCGAGCCGGGCGTGCACCTGCGCGGCTTCCGCCT
>CAYUXB010000283.1:0-3216 GCA_964448525.1 uncultured Acidimicrobiaceae bacterium | reverse complement strand
GCCTCGCCAGACCCGTCGCGCCTCGCGGCCCGTCAGCCGGGAATGCAGTAGAACCGACGCCGTGATCGACGAACCGCTCGTCCCGATGCCCGACGACGGCCGCGTGTTCCGCACCGCGCGCCGGGTGCGCCTGGCCGACGCCGATCCCTCCGCACGGCTCCGGCTCGACTCGTGCGCCCGTTACCTGCAGGACATCGGCAACGACGACACCGCCGACAGCGGCATCGACGACCCCGCGGTCACGTGGGTGGTGCGCCGGGCCGTCATCGACGTCCACCGCCCGCCCCGGTGGGGCGAGTGGGTCGACCAGGCCACGTGGTGCGGTGGCCTGGGAGGTCGGTGGGCCGAGCGGCGCATGGCGATCGTCGGCGACGCCGGGGGCTTCGTCGACATCTCGACGTTGTGGGTGCAGCTCGACACGACCACGATGGCGCCGACGCGCCTCACCCAGCGGTTCCTCGACGTGTACGGCGCCACCGCCCGCGGCCGGAAGGTGACGAGCCGCCTGTGGCTCGGCGACCCGCCAGTGGGCGCGGCCGCCACGCCGTGGCCGCTGCGCGCCGTCGACATCGACCTCGTCGGACACGTCAACAACGCCGCCTACTGGGCCGCGATCGAGGAGCAGATCGAGCCGGGCACCGCCTTCGCCCACGCGCTCCTGGGACGCCCCCACCGGGCGGTCATGGAGTACGGCCCGGGCATCGCCGCCGGCGCGGAGGTCGAACTGCTCGTGGAGGAGGACGACCAGCACCTGTCGGTCTGGTTCACCGTCGATGACACCGTGCAGGCTGCGGCCACGGTCGTGCCTTTGCCCACGGCCGCAGGCGCCGCAGCTGCGGACCCCGTGGCGTAGAGGCGTCGATCACGACCCGAGCGTCGGCGGCGGGTCGTAGGTCGTGGCGCCGTGCGGAACGCTGCCCAGAGGCACGATCTCCTTGCCGAACGGCAGGAGGGCGAGCGGGATGAGCTTGAAGCAGGCGACACCGAGCGGGATGCCGATGATGGTGAGGCACAGCAGGACCCCGGCGACGAGATGGCCGATGGCGAGCTCGATGCCGCCGAAGATGAGCCAGAGGACGTTGCCGAGGCATCCCAGCGCCGGGGAGGCGTCAGGCCGCTCGACGACCGTGCGACCGAACGGCCACAGCGTGTAGCCCGCCAGCTTGAACGCTTGGACGCCGAAGGGAATCGTCACGATGAGGATGCACATGATCACGCCGGCGATGACGTAGCCGAGCGCGAGCCAGAAGCCGGCCAGGACCAGCCACAGGATGTTGCCGACGATGCGCATCGAATCCTCCTCGGGAGCGCTGTTCGGCGATCGCTCCCGGCGCGCCACCGTATGCGTTGCGCCGCGCTACTCGTCGACGAGGACGATCTTGCCCAGCTTGCCGCCGGCCGCGAACCGCTCGTAGGCGCTCGCGGCGTCCGCGAACGCGAACGTGGCCGCCAGCGGCACCGTGAGGGTCTTCCGGGCCAGCAGGGGCAGCACGTGGTGCTCCATCCGGGCCGCAACCGCCGCCTTCTCGCCGAGGGGCCGGGCGCGGAGCGTCGAGCCGTGGATGCGCCCGCGCGCACCCATGAGCGCCAGAAGGTTGACCTCGGCCTTGAACCCGGCACCCACCCCGATCACCGCGATGCGTCCCCCGGTCGCGAGCGCCTTGAGGTTCATCGGCATGTTGGCGGCGCCCACCAGCTCGAGGACGACGTCGTAGGGCCCGTGGTCGCCGAACTCGGCGGGGTCGACCGCGGTGGCGCCGAGCGCGGCGACGCCGGGTCGAAGCGCTTCGCTGCGGACGGTCGCCACGACCTCGCAACCCGCGGCGACGGCGAGCTCCACCGCGGCGGTGCCGACACCGCCGGCGGCGCCGTGGATGCACACACGCTCACCCAGGCCGAGTTCGCACTGGGTGAACAGGGCGTCGTGCGCGGTGGTGTAGTTCTCGGGGAAGCCGCCGGCCTGGGCCCACGACACGCCCTCGGGGACGGGCATCGCCACGATCTCGGGCACGACCGCAAGGGTCGCCTGGCCGGCCCCGACGACCACGGCCATGACCCGGTCCCCCACGGCGAACCGGCGTACACCCTCGCCCACCGCCGCCACGTCGCCGGCCAGCTCGAGGCCGGGCAGCTCCGGCGGCGTGGTGCCGGCCGGCGGCGGGTACATGCCGTCGCGCTGCATCAGGTCGCCGCGACACACTCCTGCGGCGCGGACGCGCACCAGCAGGTCGCCGGGACCGGGGGTGGGATCGGGGTGCTCGCGCCAGGCGAGCGCGCCGTCGTCGATCGTGACCGCGTGCATGGATGTCGGGGCGTCAGCCGCGCTCGGCCATCGGCTGGTAGTCGCGCTCGGCGGCGCCCACGTAGAGCTGGCGCGGGCGGGCGATCTTCTGGTTCTGCTGCAGCAGCTCCACCCAGTGGGCCAGCCAGCCCGAGACGCGGGGGATGGCGAAGAGCACCGTGAACATCTCGAGCGGGAAGCCCATCGCCTGGTAGATGAGGCCCGAGTAGAAGTCGACGTTGGGGTAGAGCCGCCGCGAGGTGAAGTACTCGTCGGACAGCGCCACCTCCTCCAGCTTCAGCGCGATGTCGAGCAGCGGGTTGCGGCCCGTGATGGCGAAGACCTCGTCCGCCGTCTGCTTGATGATCTTCGCCCGGGGGTCGTAGTTCTTGTAGACGCGGTGGCCGAAGCCCTGCAGCATGATCTCGCCGGCCTTGACCCGCTTCACGTAGTCGTCGACGGCGTCGACCGTACCGATGTCGGTCAGCATGCGGATGACGGCCTCGTTGGCGCCGCCGTGGCGGGGCCCGTAGAGGGCGGCGGTCGACGCGGCGACGCAGTTGTACGGGTCGGCGTGGGCGGAGCCGACGACGCGCATGGCGGTCGTGCCGCAGTTCTGCTCGTGGTCGGCGTGCAGGATGAACAGCACGTCGAGCGCCTTGGCGAGCGCCGGGTTGGCGTCGTAGCGCGGCTCGGCGACCTTCCACAGCATCGACAGGAAGTTGGCCGTGAAACCGAGCGAGTTGTCGGGGTAAACGAACGGCATCCCGACGCTGAACCGATGGCAGGCGGCGGCCAGGGTGGGCATCTTGGCGATCAGCCGGACGATCTGCTTGTAGCGGACGTCGGGGTCGCTGATCTCCTTGGCGTTCGGATAGAAGGTCGACAGGGCGGCGACGGCGGACACGAGCATGCCCATCGGGTGGGCGTCGTGG
>CAYUXB010000282.1:0-5208 GCA_964448525.1 uncultured Acidimicrobiaceae bacterium | reverse complement strand
GGCTGGAGGGAGGCGTCGAGCACGAGCGTGCCGGTGTTCCACACCGGGCGGCCGATCGGCACGGTGCCCGCGGTGGGCATCCCGAGCGCGGGGTCGTGCCACGTGACGTCGATGGCGGCCTCGGTCGGGCCGTACAGGTTGTGGAGGGGCCGGCCGGTGAGGCGGGCCCAGCGGTCGGCCAGCTCGGCGGACAGGGCCTCACCGCTGGCGAACACCTGCCGCAGGGACGCGGCCCACGCCGGATCCTCGGTGACCTCGTCGACCCCGAGGAACGCCTCGAGCATCGACGGGACGAAGTGCATCGTCGTGATGCCGCGGGAGGCGATCAGCTCGACCAGTTCGAGCGGATCGCGGTGGGCGCCCGGCGCGGCCAGCACCACGGCGGCGCCGTGGCACAGCGGCCAGAACAGCTCCCACACCGACACGTCGAAACCGGTGGGGGTCTTCTGCAGCACGCGGTCGCCGGCCCCGAGGGGCCAGCGGTCCTGCATCCACGCCAGCCGGTTGGCGAGGGCCCGGTGCGAGACCGACACGCCCTTGGGCCGCCCGGTCGACCCCGATGTGAACAGCACGTATGCCGGGTTGTCGAGGGTGGGGGGCGTGGCGGACGCCGCGCCGACGCGCCGGTGGTGGTCGACGCCGGCGCCGGACACGGACCCGTCGCCTGTTTCCCCGTTGGCACCCTCGGCGCCACGCACGGAGGCGTCGACGGTTCCCGCGGCAACGGCACCCACGGAGGCGTCGACGGTTCCCGCGGCAACGGCAGCCGCGGCGGTCAACTCGGTGAGCGTCGCCGGGTCGATCACCACCGCGGCACCGGCATCGGCGACGATGACCGCGGCCCGCGCGGGCGGCAGGTCGGGGTCGAGAGGCACGTACGCCGCCCCGGACCTCAGCACGCCGACGAGCGCGACCAACAGCTCGATCGACCGTCCCAACTTCACCGCCACGACCGACTCGGGCCCCACACCGCGGGCGGCCAGGCCGGCCGCGACGGCGTCGGCCCGCCGCAACAGCTCGGCGTAGGTCAGCCGCGCGTCGCCGAAGACCACCGCGGTCGCGTCGGGCGTCGCCGCCGCCTGGTGGGCGATGCGGTCCGGCAGGGTCGCCGGGTCGGCGAGCGGGCGGGCCGTGTCGTTGAACTCCTCGACCACCCTGCGGCGCTCGGCCGGGTCGAGGACGTCGACGGTCGAGATCGGTGCGCCGGGATCGGCGGTGACCTGGTCGAGCACGGCGACGAGCCGCTCCGCGAGGGCCTCGACGGTGGCCCGGTCGAACAGGTCGGCCGCGTACTCGATGCCGAGGTCGAGCCGGGCCCCGGCCGTCTCGGCGAACGTGAGGTTCAGGTCGAACTTGGTGGTGCCCTGCTCGTACGCGACCGCCCCCTCGCCGGCGCGGGCGTGCACGTCGGACCTGCCCCCCGCCTCGCTGCCGAGCACGTCGAGCGCGTCGAGCGCGTCGAGCATCCCCGACGGCCGGTTGAGGTAGCCGACCATGACCTGGAACAGCGGGTTGCGGGCCCGGGAGCGCACCGGGTTGAGCGCCTCGACCACGGCCTCGAACGGCACATCCTGGTTGTCGAACGCCGCCAGGTCGACGGCCCGCACCCGGTCGAGCACCTCGGCGAAGCCCGGGTTGCCGGACAGGTCGGTGCGCAGCACGAGGGTGTTGACGAAGAACCCGACCAGGTCCTCCAGGGCCTCGTCGGTGCGGCCGGCGATCGGCGCGCCGAGCACGATGTCGTCGCCCGCACCGAGGCGGTGGACGAGCACCGTCACGGCGGCGTGCAGCGCCATGAACGCACTCGCTCCCGTGGATGCGCAGAGGTCGCGCAGGCGGGCGTGCACCTCCGGCGGGATGCGCACGTCCACCGTGCCGCCCCCGTAGCTGGGCACGGCCGGACGGGGCCGGTCGGTCGGCAGGGCCAGCTCCTCGGGGGCGCCGGCGAGGGCGGTGCGCCAGTGGTCGAGCTGGCGGGCGTGCAGGCTGGCCGGGTTCGCAGGGTCGCCCAGCAGGTCCCGTTGCCACAGCGTGTAGTCGGTGTACTGGACCGGGAGCGGCTCCCACGTCGGCGCGGCGCCGGTGACCCGGGCCAGGTAGGCGGTGGTGAGGTCGGCGAGGAACGGACGGTCCGACCACTCGTCGGTGGTGATGTGGTGCAGGACGACGACGATCACGCGCTCGTCGCCCGCCTCGACGATCGTGAGGCGCGCCGGCAGGTCGCGGGCGAGGTCGAACGGACGGCGCACGCGCTCGGACACGGCCGCGGCGAGCTCCTCGTCGCCCTCCCCGCCGCACGAGACGACCTCGACGTCGAGGTGAACATCCTCGACGGGGAGCACGACCTGGGCCGGCTCCTCACCGGTGCCCGTCGGGTCGACGAACACGGTCCGCAGCGCCTCGTGGCGCCCGACGACGTCGTGCAGGGCCGCGCCGAGGGCACCGACGTCGAGGTCCGCGCCCGTGCGCAGCACCAGCGGGAAGTTGTAGGCGGCGAGGTCGTCGGAGAGCTGGTGGAGCAGCCACAGGCGCGACTGCGCCGGCGAGAGCGGCACGATCTCGGGCCGGGGCCGGGCCACCAGCGGCGGGCGGACCACGCCGGTGCCGACGCCGTCACCGTCGCGATCGCCGAGCCGCTCCGCTAGCCCGGCGACCGTCGGCGACTCGAACAGCTCCCGGATGGCCAGCTCGACGCCGAGGGTGCGGCGCGCCCGGCTCACCAGGCGGGTGGCGAGGAGGGAGTGGCCGCCGAGGTCGAAGAAGTCGTCGTCGACCCCGACGTGTTCGAGCCCGAGCACCTCGGCGAACAGGTCGCACAGCGCCGCCTCGGTCGGCGTGGACGGCGGCCGGGACGGACCGGTCGGGCCCACCTCCGGCCGGGGTAGCGCCCGCCGGTCGAGCTTGCCGTTCACGGTGAGCGGCAGGCGATCGAGCACGACGAAGGCCGCCGGGACCATGTAGTCCGGCAGGGTGGCCTTGAGCCGGTCGCGCACGCGGGGCACCAGCTCGGTGCGCCGGCGCGAGGCCGTGGGGTCGTTGGCGAACGCGGCCGGTCGAGGTCCGCGGGCGGCGTTTACGGCGAGGCCGGTGCCGGTGGCCGGCGGAAGGTAGATGCCGGTGATCCCGACGGATGGGCTGGCGCCGCTGGGTGCGCCGCTGGCGACCAGCACCGCGTCGTAGGTCGCCGGGGTCGCACCCGGGACGATCGCGGTGCGGTAGCCGAGGCCGTCCGCCAGCGCCGCGACCGCGCCGGGCTCGACGCCGTCGCGGCTCGCCAGCGCCGCGACCGCGGCGGCGACGTCGCCACGAGCGACCAGTGCGGCCGCCGCGACCTCGCCCGAGGTCCGGGGGTCGGGGATCCCACGCACCCGCAGGACGCCCGACCCGTTCGTGGCGCTGGTGGCACGGGCCGCACTCGGCACAGCGGAGGTCAGGCGATCGCGCAGCCCGTCGAGGGACGCAACCTCGCGGCCCCAGTCGAGAGCCGGCGCCCCGGTGGCCGCCGCCACCGGGGTCGAGCCGCCGGCCTTGCGGATGATGACGTCGTAGCGGTGACGCGTGAGCTCGTTGTGGGCGGTGCCGGGCTTGCGCAGCACCTCGACACCGGCCACGCCGCCGACGAGCGCGTCGAGGCCCGCGAACAGCGCCGGGTCGACGACCAGCTCCTTCTCCAGCTCCACGGCGCGGCCGACGGCCCGGGCGACCGCGTCGGCGTCGAGCGCGTCGGGCGAGCACGCGGTCGCGGTCGCGGTCGCCCGGTGCAGGGCCACCGCGGTGTGGAAGGCGTGCAGCGTCCGCAGGTCGCGCACGTCGCCGACGAAGAGCGCGCCGCCGGGCGCCAGTCGCGCGAGCGCGCCCCGGATCACGTCCAGCAGGTGGTCGACGCCCGGGAAGTACTGGATCACCGAGTTGACGACCACCACGTCGAACCCGTCCGGCACGCCGTCGAGGTCGTGCGCGGGCCGGCACGCCAGCTCGACGCGGTCCGCCAGATCCGGCCGGCCGGCCACGTCGGCCCGCAGCTGCTCGACGACCGACGCCGCCAGGTCGGTGCCCCAGTACGACTCGACCTGCGGCGCGATCTTCGTGAGCAGCAGCCCCGACCCGACGCCGATCTCGAGCACGCGCCGGGGGGCGAGCGCCAGGATCCGCTCGACGGTCCCCGCCCGCCACTCCCGCATCTCCTCCACCGGGATCGGGTCGCCGTCGTAGCTGCTGTCCCAACCGGAGAAGTCCTCGGCCTCCACGACGGTGCCGATCTCGCGGTACTCGGCGTCGTAGATCTCCCGCCACTCGTCGATCTGCGCGGCGGCCGCGCCGGCCACCGTGACCGGCTCGGGCGCGCGGGGCGCGTCCGCTGCGGGCACGACCTCTCCGTCCGACACCTCGCCGTGCGACACCGCACCATCGGCGACGCCGTCGCCCGCGCCGTCCGTCGGATCGTCCGTCCCGGGGACCACGTAGGCCACCAGTCGCTTGCTGCCCGGCACCCCCGTCTCGTCGGCGACGACGGCGGCGGACGCCACCTCGGGCAGCGCCATGATGGCGCTCGCCACCTCGTCGGGCTCGACCCGGTAGCCGCGGATCTTCACCTGGTCGTCGGTGCGCCCCAGGAACTCGAAGCTGGCGTCGGGCTTCTGCCGCACCAGGTCACCGGTGCGGTACATCCGCGACCCGGGCGCGCCGTTGGGGTCGGCGACGAAGCGCGACGCGGTCAGCCCGGTCCGGCGCAGGTAGCCACGCGCCAGGCCGACGCCCGCGATGTAGAGCTCGCCGGGCATGCCGGTGGGGACGGGCCGCAGGGCGGCGTCGAGGACGTAGGCCCGCGTGTTCCAGATCGGCCAGCCGACGATCGGCGTCGCGCTGTCGTCGGTGCCGCCGCCGAGCGTGTTGATCGTGTACTCGGTCGGCCCGTACAGGTTGTAGCCGAGTACGCCGTCGGTGCTGCACAGGCGGTCCCACACCGCGCTCGACACGGCCTCGCCGCCGAGCAGCACCAGCACGGGCCGGTGCCCTTCGGGCCGCCCGTCGCGCTCGTCGTCGAGCAGGCCCTGCTCGAACAGCTCCTGCGCGTAGGTGGGCGTGACGTTGACGACGTCGATGCGGTGCCGGTCGCAGTAGGCGACGAGAGCGTCGGCCTCGCGGCGCAGCTGCTCGTCGAGGACGTGGACCTCGTGGCCCTCGACGAGCCACAGCAGCTCCTCCCAC
>CAYUXB010000281.1:0-5211 GCA_964448525.1 uncultured Acidimicrobiaceae bacterium | reverse complement strand
CCGATGGCCGACATCCGCTCGCTTCCGGTGACCCCCGAGCTGATCGACTACGCGGTCGGTCACGGCTCCTGGCCGGTCGACGAGGTCCTGGTCGACCTCCGCGCCGAGACCCGCGCGCTGGGCGGCCCCGCGGGCATGCAGATCGGTGCGGACCAGGGCCAGCTCCTCACGATGCTCACCCGCATCGTCGGGGCGAACCGTGCGGTCGAGGTCGGCACGTTCACCGGCTACTCGTCGCTGTGCATCGCCCGTGGCCTGACCGAGGGCGGCAGCCTGCTGTGCTGCGACGTCAACGAGGAGTGGACCGCGCTCGCGCGGCGCGCCTGGGCGCGGGCCGGTCTGGAGGATCGCATCGCGCTGCGGCTCGCGCCGGCGATCGAGACCCTGCGGTCGCTCCCTGCCACCGAGCACGTCGACCTGGCGTTCGTCGACGCCGACAAGACCGGCTACGCCGACTACTGGCGAGAGCTGGTGCCCCGCCTGCGCCCCGGCGGGCTGTTGCTGGCCGACAACGTGCTCTGGGGCGGCGCCATCGTCGACGAGGGAGACGACTCGGCGAACGCCGTGGCGCTGCGCGCCTTCAACGACATGGTCGTCGCCGACGACCGGGTGGAGTGCGTGGTGGTGCCCGCCTTCGACGGCCTCACCATCGCCCGCAAGCGCTGACGGCCAGATGCCGCCGCGGCCCGCCGGGGCGGTCCCCAACAGAACCGGCAGAACCGGCACCCACCGCCGAGCTGGCCGCCCGGCCGGCCTCGCGGGGCCGGTAGCGTCCCCGGCCATGGCCGACGAGACCTGCACCGTGCTGTTCAACCCCCGTTGCTCGAAGTGCCGCCAGGCGCGGGATCTCCTGGGTGACCGCGGGGTCGAGGCCGATCTCGTGCACTACCTGGTCGACACCCCAGACCGGGCCGAGATCGTCCGCATCCACGGCCTGCTCGGCATCGATGACCCCCGTGAGATGATGCGCACGGGCGAGGCCGTCTACCGCGAGCTCGGCCTGGCCGACGCCGACGCCGACCAGCTCTTCGACGCCATGGCCGCCCACCCGATCCTCATCGAGCGACCGATCGTGGTCGTCGGGGACAGAGCTGTCGTGGCCCGCCCACCCGAGCGCCTGCTCGAACTGCTCGGCGACGGCTGACGCCGCCGGCCTTCTGAGGGCGGAGGACGGCGCGACGAACGCGCCATCGGGCCGTCGGGGCTGTCGCCGCGCAACCACCCGACGTGAAGTGACCAATTGGTAACAAATGTCACGCTCTCGTTGACACGAGTCCAACGAGCCCCTTACGGTAGCGGCCGCTGGGAAGGACGTGACCCTCGTCACCCACGTCCGGCAAGCCGCAAGCTGATCAGGGAAGGTACGCGTGCGACCACGGGCCAGTTCGGGAAGGCATCGCTACGGCCGTTCACGGGTGGTGTGGCTGCTCGCCGCCCTGGCCCTGGTCGCCACCGCGTGCGCCAGCGTCGAGAGCGGTTCCACCCAGGTCTCCGGCGGCGACGACGACGACGCCAACGCCGGGCCCCCGCAGTACGGGGGCCGCGTCGTCTACGGCCTCGAGGCCGAGACCACGAACGGCTGGTGCCTCCAGGAGGGCCAGCTCGCCATCGCCGGCATCCAGGTGGCGCGCTCGATCTACGACACGCTGACCGTGCCCGACGGCGACGGCAACTTCGTCCCCTTCCTCGCCGAGACGATCACCCCGAACGCCGAGTTCACGGAGTGGTCGATCACGCTGCGCGACGGCGTCACGTTCCACGACGGCTCGCCGCTCACGGCCGAGGTCGTGAAGAACAACCTCGACGCCTACCGGGGCCAGTACCCGGCCCGCACGTCCCTGCTGTTCGTCTTCGTGCTCGGCAACATCGCGTCGACCGAGGTGGTCGACCCGCTGACCGTCAAGGTGACGACCACCACCCCGTGGTCGTCGTTCCCGTCGTTCCTCTACTCCAGCGGGCGCCTCGGGATCACGGCCCAGGCCCAGCTCGACGACGCGGAGACCTGCAGCTCGAACCTCATCGGCACCGGGCCGTTCCAGCTCGTCGACTGGAAGGTCAACGACCGCCTGCTGCTCGAGCGCAACGACGACTACTGGCGCTCCGATGCCGACGGCAACCAGCTCCCGTACCTGGACGAGCTGGAGTTCCGCCCGGTCATCGAGCAGCAGCAGCGCATCAACGGGCTGAAGTCCGGCGAGCTGGACGCGTTCCACACCTCGACCGCCCTCACCATCGACGAGATGCGGGCGCTCGACGAGGCGCAGCAGGTCAACCTGGCCGAGTCTGCCGACAACGCCGAAGTCGCGTTCCTCATGCCGAACGCGACGAAGCCACCCTTCGACAGCCACACCGCCCGGATGGCGATCGCCAACGCGCTGTTGATCGACCTGGCCAACGAGATCCAGGGCAAGGGCATCCCCGAGATCGCCAACGGGCCGTTCGCACCGGGGTCGCTCGGCCACGTCGAGGACACCGGCTTCCCCCGGGGCGACCTCGAGACGGCGAAGGATTTGGTCGCGCAGTACGAGGCCGAGACCGGGCTGCCGTTCAAGTTCCAGATCACGTCGACTCCCGAGCCGGACACCCTGGCCTCCGCCCAGCTGGCCGGGCAGATGTTCGAGGACGCGGGCATGGACGTCAGCGTCACCACGCTCGAGCAGTCCTCGCTGATCTCGGCCGCGATCGGCAAGGAGTTCCAGCTCATGACGTTCCGGAACTACCCCGGCCTCGACCCGGACAACAACTACGTGTGGTGGTATGGGGCGGGGAACCCCGTGAACTTCCCGGGCTTCGACGATCCCGACGTCAACCGCTTGCTCGACGCCGGACGGGCAACCCCGGACCGCGCCCAGCGCCAGGAGATCTACGGCGAGCTCAACCGGGTTCTCGCCGAGCGCGGCTACCTCCTGTGGTCGACCTGGACGCGGTGGGCGGTCCCCATGCAGCCGGAGCTCCACGGCGTGGTCGGCGCCCGCCCCGGCGGTGACAGCCCGGACTACACGGGCCTCGCCCTCGGCCACGACATGGCCTACCTCTGGAAGGAGCAGTAGCGATGGCCCTCGTCCGCGAGCTGGGCAAGCGCTTCCTCTCGCTCACCCTCGTGTTGTTCCTCGTGACGCTGTTCACCGCGCTGCTGCTCAGCATGGTGCCCGGCGACCCGGTGGACACGCTGGTGCCCCTGGCCGAGTCCGAGCAGGCCGACGCCATGAAGGCGCAGGTGCGCGAGGACCTCGACCTCGATGAGTCCCTCCCCGTCCGCTACGCCAACTGGGTGAGCGACCTCGTCATGGGTGACGAGAACGGCGAGCACTTCGGCGAGTACTACCGGGTGTCGGGAAGCGACCCGGTGAGCGACCGTCTCGGCGACGCTCTGCCGATCTCGCTCCAGCTGATGGTGTATGCCCAGGTGCTGGCGCTCCTCGTCGCCATCCCCCTCGGCGTCCTCACCGCCTACCGGGCGGGCTCGCTGTTCGACAAGGGCACCAACACGGTCGCCTTCGGACTGCTGGCCGTGCCCAACTTCGTGCTGGGCCTGGCGCTCGCCTACTACGTCGGGGTCGTCCTCAACTGGTTGCCGCCATCGGGCTACGTGCCCTTCGGCGAGGACGGTGTCGAGCACATCCGGCGCATGATCCTGCCGGCGATCACCCTGGCCGCGGCGCAGGTGGCCGTGTACATGCGCCTCCTGCGCTCCGACATGGTGGCCACCCTGCAAGAGGACTTCATCCAGATGGCCCGGTCGAAGGGCATCTCCGACCAGCGGGTGCTCTGGCGCCACGCGCTGCGCCCGTCCAGCCTCACGCTGCTCACGGTGGCGGGCCTCAACGTCGGCACCCTCATCGGCGGCGCCGTCGTCATCGAGGTCATCTTCAGCATCCCCGGCATGGGCCTCGCCATCAGCCAGGCGATCTTCGAGCGGCAGTACGTCGCCCTGCAGAGCTTCGTCGCCGTCCTCGCCATCCTCTACGTCGTCGTCAACTTCGCCGTGGACGTCCTGTACAGCATCGTCGACCCCCGGATCCGTCATGCCCGAGCCCGCAACTGACCGCCTCGCGGAGCCGGTGGACGGCGTCACCCCGGCTGCCGATCCTGCCGCTCCCGATCCCGCGGCACGACCCGACGCGACCGAGGCCGAGCCGATCGAGACCAGCGCCACCCGCAAGCTCGGGGTGATCGGTTGGTTCTCGATCCTGTGGCTGGGCGGCATCACGCTCGCCGCGATCCTGGCGCCGTGGCTGCCGCTGCCCGACCCGGACCGCAGCTACCTCGAGATCGTGCGCATCGGCCCGATCCAGCCCGGTCACGTCCTCGGGGGCGACGGCCAGGGGCGCGACCTGCTCTCCCGCATCATCTGGGGAGCCCGGGCCTCGCTCGGCATCAGCGTCGCCGCGGTGCTCATCGGCTTCCTGGTCGGCGGGCTGTTCGGCCTCGTGGCCGGCTACTTCCGGGGCGCGGTCGACGCGGTGCTGACGACGTTCTTCAACGTCCTGCTCTCCATCCCGGCCCTGGTGCTCGCACTGGCGCTCGTCGCCGTGTTCGCGAGCGCCGGCGAGGACGCCTCCAACGGGCGCAAGACGACGGTGCTGATCGCCGCCCTCGCCATCGTGACGGTCCCGCTGATCGGGCGCATCGCCCGGGCCAGCACGATGTCGTGGTCGGAGCGCGAGTTCGTGAAGGCTGCGGAGGTCCTCGGGGCCGGCCACGTCCGGATCATGGTCCGCGAGGTCCTGCCGAACGTCCTGCCGGCCATGGTGTCGATCGCCCTGCTCGGCATCGCGGTCGCCATCGTCGCCGAGGGCAGCCTCGCCCTGCTCGGTGTCGGGCTCACCGAGGTGCCCTCCTGGGGCAACCTCATCGCGTTCGGCCGCACCGACCTCGCCCGGGCACCCCACATCGTGGGTCTGCCGTCGGTCGCCATCTTCCTCACCGTGCTGGCGCTCAACTACCTGGGCGACGTGGTGAGGGCCCGCTTCGACGTCAGGGAGGGGGGCCTGTGACGCCGTCCGACATCGTCAACTCGCCTGTGGGCTTCAAGCTCAACGCCCGGGCCTCCGGCCGCCTGCTCGAGGTCGAGGACCTTCGCACCAGCTTCCGCACCCCTGCCGGACGCGTGCGGGCGGTCGACGGCGTGTCGCTCACCCTCGACCGCGGCCGCACCCTCGGGATCGTGGGCGAGTCCGGGTCGGGCAAGTCGGTGCTCAGCCGTTCGAT
>CAYUXB010000280.1:0-5213 GCA_964448525.1 uncultured Acidimicrobiaceae bacterium | reverse complement strand
GCGCACACGCCCATCGAGATGACCCACTTGGGCTCCATCATCTGGTCGTGGATCTGGCGCAGCACCGGCGCCATCTTCTGCGAGACGCGGCCGGCCACGATCATGATGTCGGCCTGCCGGGGCGACGCCCGGAAGACCTCCATGCCGTAGCGGGCGAGGTCGTAGTGGGCACCGCCGGCGCCCATCATCTCGAGCGCGCAGCAGGCCAGACCGAAGGTGACCGGCCACGACGACTTGGAGCGCGACCACTGGACCAGGTCTTCGAGCTTGCCGGTGAGGAAGTTGTGGTCGATGCCCTCGAAGCCCTCGGAGATGTCCCAGCCCATCAGACGGCCACCTCCTCGGCCTCACGGCCCTCGGGTTCGCGGCCCTCGAGCCCGACCCGACGGATCGTCGTCCGGCTCGTGCGCTCGGCCGACACCATCGGCGACTGCTTGCGGGCCCGCTGGAGCGGCCCCCAGTCGAGGGCCCCGTTGCTGATCATGTAGATGAAGCTCACGAACACCACCACGGCGAAGACCAGGATCTCGACGAGACCGAACACACCCAGGTCGCGGTACACGACGGCCCAGGGATACAGGAAGATGATCTCGATGTCGAAGATCACGAAGATCATCGCCACCAGGTAGAAGTGCACCGGGAAGCGCTCGGGGTTGTCGCGGGTCGGCACAATGCCGGACTCGTACGGCGCCCGCTTCGCGGTCGTCGACCGGCGAGGGGCCAGCAGCTTCGACATCAGCAGGCTGACCGCCGCGAACACGACGGCGAGCACCGCCATCGTCACGACGGGAAGGTACTGGCCCATCTTCTAACCTCCGCTGGGAGCGGGGAGCGGTGCCGAGCGGTGCTCGGCGACGCGGCGATCGCGCTGGTGAAGCATGACGCACAGCAGCCCGAATATCAGCCCCGAACCCACGAAGATGAGGGTTGCGGGCAGGCGACGCTCGCCGATGTCGCGGATCAGGACGACCGAGACGGTCTGCGAGTCCTCGACGATCTCGGGCAGGTTCGGGGCCTCACCAGGCGCGGAGGGCGCGACGGTGGCCGGCTGCAGCTGCACGATCGCGTAGTGCGGCGGGTGCGTCAGGCGCAGCGTGTTGCTCACCCGGTTGGTGACGCGGTCGATCACGCTGTCGCTGTCACGCTGGGGCTTGCCACCGGTCTCGAACGTGTAGGTGAAGACCCGGCTGGTGCTCTCCTCGAGCCCGGGCACGATGCCCTCGGCGAGCACCGCGTCGACCGCGGTCTGCGCTTCGCCGCGGGAGGCGTCGGAGGCGGCGAGCAGCGACCACTCGTTCAGCTCCTCCGCGTGCTCCTCGGTGACGACGGCGACCTCTTCCGGTGTGAGGTCGTCGACCTCGTCCGGGGGCGGCAGCGTCGAGGTGTCGACGTGGTGCGCTTCCTCGAGCATCGATTCGGCCAGGTCGCCGTAGACGACCTCCTGGATCTCCCACGACGGACCGCGGCCGGCCGGCCCCATGATCGGCGGGTAGATCAGCCACACCAGGCCGTGGATGGTCATCCACCCGAAGATGGCGGTGAGGGAGAGCAGGACGCCGAGGCGGTTGCCGACGTTCGTGCCGAGCAGCAGGTAGACCGAGCCGGCCAGCACGACGACACCGACGAGCACCGACAGGATGCCGCGGATCTCCGGATCCCAGGCGATGCCCGCCAGGGTGGGGACGAGGGTGTTCATGTCAGCCTTCCTCGTCTTCAGCGGTGAGGTCGGCCACCGACGGGGCCGTGGCGGGGATGGGAGTGGGCGCCGGCGGCAGGCTGCCGACGTAGCGGGCGATGGCCGCGATCATCTCGGGCGGCATCATGCCGTCGCCCTCGACCTCTTCGGTGTTGGGGTTGTCGCCGAAGCCGGGCATGTTGCCGCTGCCGATGTTGTTGTGGCCGAACAGCTCGCCGTCGGTGCTGCCGATCGTGATGAAGGCGACCAGCTCGTCGAAGGTGGCGAACTCCCGCGGGACCACGCCGCCGGTGATGTTGGGGCCGAGGGCGCCGCTGCCGTCGGGGAACGGCGCGTGGAAGCTGATGTCGGCGTCGGCCGGCTCGACGGCGTCGTCGCCCTCGGTGATGATCGACCAGCCCCGCGTGTGGCAGCGGGCGCAGGCGAAGGCACCGCTGGCGGCCTCGAGGTTGAAGGCGGCCTCGCCGGTCGCCTGGTCCTCGTAGTCGATCTCGGCGATCGCGTCCTCGATGTCGTCCTCCGACGCGCCCTCCTCGACCAGGCCGAGCTCGGTGGCCAACGCCACCTCGGCCTCGTGCTTCGCCTCGTCGGACGTCAGCTGGATCGACTCGAGGTAGTCGACGAGGTTGGTGACCTGCTGGGGGCTGAGCGGGCCCTTGCCCACCTCCGCTCCCCAACCGGGCATCGGGGTGCCGGGGCGGCCGTAGTTGATGATGTACTCGACCTCTTGGCGGGTGAAGCGCAGCAGCACCGTGTCGAGCGCGGGGGCCCGCCAGTTGACGGTGGCGAGGAACGCGCCCTCGGCGTCGGAGATGGTGGTCGACGCCTGCCCACCGGTGCCCTCGGGGCCGTGGCAGTTCTGGCACTGCGAGCCCTCGACGTACTGGGTCTCGCCCCGGTGCACGAAGGTGGACTGGAAGTTGTTAATGGCGCCGTCCATGCGGGCCGGCTCGTTCAGCCAGTACAGCGGCAGGCCGACGGCGATGATCACGAGCAGGACGAGCGCCCACCGCAGCGTGCGGTTGAGGACGGTCGTCTCCAGCTCGTCGTCGTCGTAGTAGGGCTTGCGGTTGGGGGCCAGCTCGATCTCGGAGCCGACCTCGGCCTGGCCGGCGCGCAGGTTGACCCACACGTAGACCAGGAGGCCGAGCACGATCAGCACCACGATGGTGGCGCCGACGGTGGTGACCGTGCTGGCTGCGAGCACGGTCGAGAAGGTGGACAGGGCGCTCATCAGTGGCCGCCGCCTCCAGAGACGCAGTTCGGGCCCTCGGCCTCTTGGCCGGTGGTGTTGGTGCCGATGGGCGGACCCTGGATCTGCCCGGCGCTGCTGGTGTCGACGGTCAGGTTGCCGCCGCTCACCTCCATGGCGAAGCGGTCCATGCCACGGGGGGCCGGGCCGCCCTTCTTCTCGCCGACACGGTTGTACTGCGACCCGTGGCAGCCGCACTCGAACCACTGGGACGTGGCGCACTCGGGCACGCGGCAGCCGAGGTGGGGGCACTTCTGGTAGAGGGCGACAATGCCCTCCTCCATGCCGGCCAGCTCAGGCGGCGAGTAGACGGCCCGGGCCTTCTCCAGGGCCTCCTGGGGGTACCTGGTGATCCACATGCGGCCCTCGGGGTAGTACGCGAAGCCGTCGTTGTCGTCGATGTTGGCCTTGATCGCGTCGATGCTGCCGACGTTGATCTTCGAGCCGAAACCGCCGGCGCCGCTCGGCCACAGGAAGGCCAGCACGGCGGTGCCGAAGCCCGACAGGCCGAGTGCGAACGACACGATGATCGACCGGTTGAAGAACTGGCGGCGGGTGACGCCCACCGTCTCCTCGTCGGGTGGCACCCAGGCGACCGGCGGCTCGGCCACCTTGACGGGCGCGGCCGACTCGCGGCGGGCGAGGACGGCGGCACGCTCGACCTCGCGCCCCGACACGGGGCTGTCGCCCTCGGCGAGTTGCACGGGGCCGCGGTCGCGCTGGACCGTCTCGCTGCTCATCACGCCTTCGGCCGAGCCGGTGTCGCGGCGGCGGGCGGCGGCGAAGAGCAGCACCCCGGCCAGAACCACGAGGACGGGAACGGCGATGGCGATGATCGTGGACGGACTCATCGGACGTCCCTCCGGGCCGCGCCGACGAGTCCATCGCCGCGAGGCGTCGACAAGGGCACTGTGTTCATGATTCGCTCGCTGCGCTCACTCATGAGAACGACTCCCTTCCGATCACAGCTCGAAGAACAGGCCGGCGTTCCAGGGGAACACGAAGTTCTGCCCGGGGCCACGGAAGAAGGAACCGATGAGCACCAGCACGGCCCACGACATCAGGAAGATCGTGAACAGCGAGATGGCGAACTTGCGGTCCTCCGGCTTGTTCGACGGGTTGCGGTCTGTGTAGGGGGCCAGGATCAGGCCGACGAGGCCGAACCCGGGCAAGGTCACACCGGCGACCATGGGGTGGAACATGGTCAGCAGCTCCTGCAGGCCGAGGAAGTACCACGGGGCCTTGGAGGGGTTGGGCGTCTGGTTGGGGTTGGCCAGCTCGAGCAGCGGCGCGTTGACGAAGATCGAGAAGATCAGCAGGAACGCGGTGCAGGCCAGTGCGGCGACGAACTCGATGCCGAGCAGGTGGGGCCACACGTGGACCTTGTCCTGCGGGGTGGCCTTCACGTCCTGGATGGAGCCCGACTTGACGACGGTCAGCAGGCGCTGGGTGTGCCCGCCCGGGCCGGTGGCCAGGGGCGCCGCAGCAGCAGCCGCGGCAGGTGCGGTCGCGACCGCAGTGGCCGTACCACCGCCGCCGCCGGCATCGCCGGCGTCGCCGCCCGCAGACTTGGCCTTGGCCGCCTTGGAGCGCTCCAGCAGGTGCGCAGGGATGCGACTGGCGGCCTCGCTCTTCGGCGCGTCGCCGGCAGCGCCCTCGGCAGGGGTGTCGCCGCCGCCCTTGGCGGCCGCGGCCTTCTTGCGGGCCTCTTCCGCTCGCTTGCGGAGATGTTCGGGGATCTCGGTCATGGTGGTGTCAGCCCTCGATCAAAGCGGCCCGGAGATTCCGCCGTCCTTGCGGACACGCCAGAAGTGGATGGCCATGAAGATCACGATGACGAACGGCAGCATCAACACGTGGAGCACGTACCACCGCAACAACGTGTCGGTGCCGATCTCGGCCCCGCCGAGGAGCACGAACCGCACCTGATCACCGAAGACGGGCGTGTACCCCATCATGTTGGTGCCCACGGTGACGGCCCACAGGGCGAGCTGGTCCCACGGCAGCAGGTAGCCGGTGAAGCTGAGCAGCAGCGTCAGCGTCAGCAGGATGACGCCGATGACCCAGTTGAACTCCCGGGGCGGCTTGTAGGCGCCGTGGTAGAAGACGCGCGCCATGTGCAGGAAGACGGAGATCACCATCAGGTGTGCCGCCCATCTGTGCATGTTGCGCACGAGCAGGCCGAAGGTGACCGACGTCTGCAGGGTGTAGATGTCGTCCCACGCCTGGGCGGCGGTGGGCCGGTAGAAGAACATCAGGAAGATG
>CAYUXB010000279.1:0-5235 GCA_964448525.1 uncultured Acidimicrobiaceae bacterium | reverse complement strand
GCACGCGGCGATGGAGCCGCGGTTCCGGGGGGCCAAGGCGATCTTCGTCCGCAGCTTCGCCCGCATCCACGAGACGAACCTGAAGAAGCAGGGCGTCCTCGCCCTCACGTTCGCGGACCCGTCCACCTACGACGTCGTCGGCGAGGACGACCGCATCAGCGTCCTCGATCTCGCCGACCTCCGGCCCGACATGCCTGTACGGTGTGCGATCCACAAGCCGGACGGTGCGGTGGTCGAGTTCCAGGCCACGCACACGATGAACGACGAGCAGATCGAGTGGTTCAAGGCGGGCAGTGCCCTGAACATCATCCGCAGCAGGCGCACGGGCTGACCGAGCCCGCCAGCCCGCTGGCACCCGCCCGCCTGCTCGGCATCGACCACGTCCAGTTGGCGATGCCCGAAGGCGAGCAGGCCGAACGGGAGGCCGAGCGCTTCTACCACGGGGTGCTCGGCCTCGAGCGCGTCCCCAAGCCGCCCGAGCTGGCCGTGCGGGGTGGTTGCTGGTTCGACGGGCCGCGGGTGCGCCTGCACCTCGGCGTCGAGGAGGACTTCCGCCCCGCGCGCAAGGCGCATCCGGCATTGCTGGTCGACGATCTCGACGTCGCGTGCCAGCGGATCGTCGCCGCGGGCGGGGAGGTCCGCTCAGCGGAGGGCCTGCCGGGTGTCGCCCGGGTGCACACCGATGACCCATTCGGCAATCGCATCGAGCTGATCCAGGCGGTCGGACCGGCGCCCGAGGTGTTCCGCACCATGTCGGAGCACTCGATCTTCCCGCTCGCGCTCATCGACAACACGGGGACGGTCGCCTGGGTGAGCGAGTCGATCGAGCGCTTCTTCGGCTGGCGGCCCGACGAGCTGATCGGGCACAGCTTCGCCAAGGTGATCGCGCCCGACTCGTTACCCGCGGTGTTCGACGCGTTCACCGCGATCGACGACGCGTTCGAGGTCACGCCATGGGGCGGTGTCGGCTTCCCCGCGGAGCTGGTGCGCGCCGACGGCACGGTCGCCGACTGCGAGCTATCGGTCCTCACGAGCCAGCGCAGCGGGCTCCCCTGGTACGTGGTGACGGTGCGGCGCGTGGGCTACGAGCGGGCGCTCGACTTGGCGGTGCAGGCGATGGCCGAGGGCGCCGGACTCGACGAGATCCTGGCGCGCCTGGTGGGGGCCCTCGAGCAGATGGCGCCGGACTCACAGGTGGCGATCGGCGACCGCTGGAGCGGCGAACGGTTCGGTGTCGTCGCGGGTACGCCCGCTCACCTGCTCCAGACCGACGGGTCCGCGCCGTGGGCCCGGGCGCTCGCTGCGGGCGCCGACATCTGGATGCCCGACCTCACGGGCCTGTCGCCCTCGCTGGCCGCCCTGGCGCGGGCCGAGGGCTACGAGGCCTGCTGGGTGCACCCGGTGACCTCCCCGGGGGACACGACGCCCCAGGCGGCGATCGTGATCTGGCGCACCCGTCCGGGCTCCCCCACCCGGTTCACGTGGACGACCGTCACCCGCGTCGGTCAGCTCCTCCGCCTCACGCTCCAGTGGCACGGCAGCCATCGCACGTTGCAGTACGCGGCCACCCACGACCAGCTCACGGGGCTCGCCAACCGGCCCGCGTTCCTGGAACGGGTGGAGGCGGTCGCCGGCGCCACCGAGGGCACCGCCGCCATCCTCTTCCTGGACCTCGACCGCTTCAAGCCGATCAACGAGACCCTCGGCCACCCGGTGGGCGACCGGGTGCTCGCCATCGTCGCCGACCGGCTCGTCAAGGTGCTGCGGCCCGGCGACCTGGTGGCACGCATCGGCGGCGACGAGTTCGCCGTGTTGTGCGAGCGCCTGGCCGACCCCGGCGACGTCGATGCGGTGGCCGAGCGCTTGCTGGCGGCCGTGCGCGAACCGGTGCGTCCCGACCCCGACCTGGCCACGGAGGTGCGGGTCGATGCCAGCATCGGCATCACGGCGCTCGACCCGACCGAGTCCGTCGATGCGACGCTGGCCCGGGTCGATCAGGCGATGCGCGAGGCCAAGGTGACGGGCCGCGGCCGGTGGGTGCGCTACCCGACCGTTGAGCGGGCGAAAGCCGCTCAGCCGTCGCCGGAGTAGCGGTCGGACCGGTGGCCCTCGCCGTCGCGGCCCGGCGGGTAGGTGCGCGCGAGCTCCTCGGGTGTCGGGTCGTGGCGGCGGTGGGCCTCGGGCGGCAGGAGCGCCGAGATGGCGTCCATCATCCGGCGGGTGTCGGCCCTCGGTGACCGCAGCTTGAGCTCCACGGGCTCGCCCACGCGCACGCGCACGGTGGGCGGACGCGTCACGTTCCACACGCGGGGTGCACGCTCGGAGCGGGGCCACACGGCTTCGGTGCCCCACAGCCCGATCGGGACGACCGGGACCTTGCTGAGCGCAGCGAGACGGGCGGCGCCCCATCGACCACTCAGTTCGGGCTCGAAGAACGCGGGGCCTCGGGGGATCGTGCCCTGGGGCAGGATGGCGACGAGCTCGCCGCTCGCGAGCGCGGCGGCCGCGTCGACGAGCGGTTCGTCCGACCCGGTACCCCGGTCGACCCGGATGCCGCCGAGCGCTCGGGCGATCGGGCCGACGACGGGGGCATCGAACACCTCGCGCTTGCCGAGGAAGCGCACGGCCCGGCCCCGGCGGGCGAACGTGACGCCGAGCGCGACCGGGTCGAAGTAGCTGCGGTGGTTGGCGACCACGATGGCCGGCCCGGTCGCCGGGATGCGGTCGACACCGTCGATGTCGAAGCGCACCCACGGCAGCAGCTCGGGGCGCACCAGGGTCTGCACGAGCCGCTGGGGCTCGACGTTGAGCACGGGGAGCTTCGGCACGCCGGCAGGGACGTCGAGGTGGGCGACAGGCCAGCGGCGGACCGTGGCGAGGGCGAGCAGCCGCGGGTCGGGGTTCACGGCGACAGGGTGGCCCACGGCGCCGAGCAGCGGGTTGTCGTAGAACGAGTCGCTGTAGGCCCAGCTCTGGTCGAGCGCGACCCCGTGGCTCTCAGCCCAGGCCCGCACGGCTCGCAGCTTCCCCTTGCCCCACACGAACTCGCCCGCGATCGTGCCGTCGTAGCGGCCCTCCCCGTCGAGCCCGTACCGGGTGGCGACCACGTCGTCGAAGCCGAGACGCTCGGCGAGGGGGCGGATCATGTCGTCGGGCGTGGTCGTCGCGAGCACGAGCGGCCGGCCCGCGCCCCGGTGCTCGTCGATGATGGCGTGGGCGAACGGCTGGATCGCCCCGGCGAGCTCGTCGGCGGCGATCGTCCCCGCATCGCGCACCTGCCGGCTGCGCCAGCCCTTGGCGACGCGGGCGGCCTGGCGGGTCAGGATCATGGACGGCCGCGTCTCGCCCACGAGGTCGAAGACGCGGTAGAGGAGTGACTCGCCCGGGATGCTGCGCTCGGAGATCACTCCGGCGTCGCGCAGGGCCTGCGACAGCACGGGACCGCTCGCGCCCCGCAGCAGAGTCCGGTCCAGATCGAAGAAGGCAGCCCCACGCACGCCTCGAACGCTACCCGTAGCGCCACCCCCACCCCGGCGCCGTGCCGTCAGAGCAACGGACGACGCACAGAGGTGCCGTCGCGTCCGTCGCTCCACGGGACTCGTACCGCGCACTGCGTCCGGATCGAAAGTGCGGAGCGACGCAGCCCGCCGGAGGCGGGATGTAGAGCGAGGCAGAGAAAGAGAGGAGCCGACCGCGGGTGGATCGGTCGGCTCCTTGGCAGGTGCTGCGCAGCGGGAGGGGGGATCCATCTGCGGCACTCTGTTGTGCGGGTCCGGCTCGGTGGGGGATACCGATTGTGCCGCCCGCTTGTGTGGATGATTGTGCGTGAGAACTAGCGATTCGTCAAACAGTTGTTGGCGATAGGTGCCATCATCGTGAGCGATGGACCTCCGACAGCTCGCCGCACTCGCCGCCGTCGCCGATGCCGGGTCGTTCTCGGCCGCGGCACGGCGGCTCCACACCGTGCAGTCCAACGTCTCCACCCACGTCGCCCGGCTCGAGCGGGAACTGGGTGCGGTGCTCGTCGACCGCACCACCGGGATGATGACGGCCGAGGGCGAGGTGGTGGTCGACCGGGCCCGCCGGGTGCAGCACGAGATCGAGTCCTTGCGCGCGGACGTGGCCTCGATGCTGCACGAGGTGTCCGGGCCGGTGCGGTTGGGCTGCATCGGCACGGTCAGCCGCTGGTTGGTCCCGCGCCTGTTCGACCTGATGAACGACCGTCACCCCAACGTCCACGTCGTGATCGTCGACGCCACGACGACCTCGCTCGTCCCCCAGGTCCTCGGCGAGACTCTCGACCTCGCGGTGGTGAACGTGCCGCTCACCCAGCCCGAGCTCGACACCGAGCCGCTCTTCGACGAGGACCGCATCGTGCTCGCCCCCATCGACCACCCGCTCGCGGCGCAGGATCGCGTGCAGCTCGCGGATCTGGCCGTCCACGAGCTGCTGCTCGAGCCACGCGGCACCGCCTTTCGCGACGAGCTCGACGACGAGGCCGCCCGCATCGGGGTGGAGATGAAGGTGCGGGCCGAGATCGACGGCATCCGTCTCCTGACCTCCCTCGCGTTCGAGGGCTTCGGGCCTGCGATGGTGCCGGCCACCGCGGCGCCGTCGTGGATCGAGATCGCCTGCCGCCGGGTGGCCGTCGACGGCCTGACACCTCGATCGGTCGGGCTGGCCACGCTCCGGCGTGGACGCCTGTCGGCTCCGGCCCGGGAGGTGCGGTCTGCCATCCGTGAGCTCGTCACGGCATCCGAGCAGGAAGGGGTTCACCCGACGGTCGAGCCCTGAGGACCGGTGTGTGCGGCAGCTCGGGTGTGTCGGGTGCGCAAGGCACTAGCGTTGGCTCGGATTGGCCCGAGACCAAGGAGCACCGCCCCCGTGCCCGAGAGCATCACGATCACCGACAACCGCAGCGGCGAGTCGGTAGAGGTTCCGATCGCGGATGGGGGTGTCGACGCCAGCGAGTGGCGCAAGCTCCTGCCCAACGTGTGGTTCTACGACGAAGCGTTCATGACCACCGCGGCCACCCGCAGTGCCATCACCGAGATCGACGGCGATGCCGGCATCCTGCGGTACCGCGGCTACCCGATCGAGCAGTTGGCCGAGAGCTCGACGTACCTCGAGGTCGCCTACCTGCTCATCCACGGTGAGCTGCCCACGCAGGAGCAGTACGACCCGTGGGTGCGCGACATCACGTACCACACGTTCATCCACGAGAACGTGCGTAAG
>CAYUXB010000278.1:0-5245 GCA_964448525.1 uncultured Acidimicrobiaceae bacterium | reverse complement strand
TGACGCCACGGGACTCGTGCGTGGCGAAGAACCGGGTGCCGATCCACACGCCGTCGGCGACGAGAGCCAGGGCGGCCGCTAGGCCACGACCGTCGACGATCCCGCCCGCAGCCACCACCGGCACGCGTGCGCCCACGGCGTCGACCACCTGGGGCACGAGCGCCATCGTGGCCACGCGGCCGGTGTGACCTCCCGCCTCGGTGCCCTGCGCGACCACGATGTCGCAGCCGGCCTCGACGGCCTCGATCGCGTGGCGGACCTTGCCGCACATGTTGACGACGACGAGACCCCGCGAGTGGCACACCTCGACCACCTCGCGGGGCACCCCGAGGCCGGCGACGAACGCCGTGGCGCCGCCGTCGACGATGTCGCGCACCTTGTCCTCGAGGCCGCGCGGCAGGGCGGTCAACAGATCGACACCGAACGGCTTGTCCGTCGCCTCGGCGACGGCAGCGATCTCGGTGCGCATCTCGTCGTCGGCCATCGTGGACGCGCCGAGACAGCCGAAGCCGCCCGCCTCGCTGACCGCAGTAGCCAGGCGGTGGTACGACACACCCCCCATGCCGGCGAGCATGACCGGGTGGTCGATCTGGAGGGCCTCGGTCAACCGGGTGGCGATCATGCGACGATGCTGACCGGGCTTGACCAGCGGGTCAAGCGGCGAAGGCTCGGGCGCCGATCGTGCCCGTGGTCAGGCGTCCACGGTGGTCAGGCGTCCGCGGGGGCGCGGTAGGCGCCGTCGCTGCTGAACAGGCCACGACGCCAGCGGCGCGGGGTGACCGCGGCGGCGCGGGGATAGTCCTCGAACAGCCAGCGGCCGAAGTTGCGCCGGGTCCAGCCGGTCGCCCCGGCGATGCGCAGGCCGATGCGCACGCCCTTGCGGTGCTGCACGGCCCGGACGAGCAGCATCGACATCCGGTGGTCGGCCACGAGCGCCCGACGGGCGGCCGCGGCGTACGTACCGGTGACCGTGGCGGCCGCGGGGCCGTGCTCGACGATCGCCTCCGCGGCGAGCACGCCGGTGAGCAGCGCCTGACCGATGCCCTCGCCCGTCAGCGGATCGGTGGCGGTGGCCGCGTCACCGACGAAGAGGGTGCGGTCGCCGGTCAGCACGGCGTCGTCGATGCGGGCGGGGATCGGCCAGGCCCGGTGGGGTGACTCGGGCGCGGCGTCGTCGCCCAGCACCTCTCGGATGTGCGGCCGCGCCAGCAGCTCCGGCCAGATGGCCGCCATCTCCTGCACCCGGGCGACCTTGCCGCCGCGCTGGATGCCGAAGCCCACGTTGGCCCGGTTGCCGGGCAGCGGGAACGACCACGCGTAGCCGGGCAGCAGGTCCGGCTCGAACCACACGACGAGCTCGGAGGCAGCCCGGGGACCCACGTGTGCGAAGTACTGGCGGAAGGCGTGCCACTCGCCCCGGTAGCCCGGGGTCGCGAGCCCGAGGTGCTTGCGCACCGGCGACCACATGCCGTCGGCCGCCACGGCGAACCCGGCCGAGATGTCGCCCACGCCCTCGACGCTGACCACGACCTCGTCGTCGCGCTCCTCGACGCCGAGGCACGCGTGCCCGTCGAGGACCTTGACCCCCGTGCTGCGGGCGCGCTCGACCAGGGCGGCGTCGAGGTCGACCCGGCGGGCGACCGCGGCGTAGGTGCCCCGGCCGCGCGGCATCGGGAACGTGACCTCGTGGCCGGACGGCCCGCGCACGACGACGTCGTCGACCACCTGCCACGACGGGACCGTGCCGGGTTCGAGGCCGAGGCCCTCCAGCAGCCGCAGGGCCCCGGCCGTCAGCCCGTCGCCGCAGATCTTGTCGCGGGGGAACCGTGCCTTGTCGACCACCACGACTTCGCGGCCCGCCTCGGCGAGGGTCACGGCGGCCGCGACGCCGGCGGGACCGGCGCCGACGACGATCACGTCGGCGGAGGACATCAGGGGGTCGACGCTATCCGGATCGTCAGTCGGGTTCGGGATTGATCGGCTCGCCGTTGCAGTTCAGGCCCGCACCGGGGCGGTAGCGCGCCCGGAAGGTGTCGTTCTCCGTGCGCCCGTCCGGCCACGTGCGTGTGCGGGTGGTGGTCACGATCCGGCACTGGCCCTCCATCGACTCGCTGATACCCGTCTGCTCACCCGTCGCGTACGGGCTGGAGTAGAGCGTCACCGTGAGGCTCGTGTCGGTGTAGGACGTCCAGATCATGATGCCGTAGGGCGTGTTGTTGGTGAACTGCAGGTCCGGGTTCGGATGGCCCATCGTGGCCTCGCGGCCCAGGGGATAGCGGGAGAAGTACTCGCTGTGCGCCTGGTAGACGGGGATGTCGAGGCCGGCGAAGTAGGCCGCGTTGAACGCCGTGGTCGCGAACTGCGACACGCCGCCACCGATCTCGTCGACGTGTTCGCCCTGGGCGATGGCCCCGGCCGGGACGAAGCCCTTCGCGGCGGTGCGCGGGCCGACGGTCTCGTTGATCGAGAACGTCTCGCCGGGCAGCACCACGGTGCCGCGCACCATGTCGGCCATCCGGTGGATGTTGGTGACCCGCGCCGCGCAGCAGTCGTGGTAGGTGGTGAAACCGGGCCCGGCCGTGGTGGGGCCGCCGTTCTGCCAGGCGTGGTTGCCGCCGACCGGCCCCACGATGCCGAGCCCCTGCGCCGCCTCGGTCGTGATCTCCGGCTCGACCACGGTGACCTCGACGGCGGCGGTGGTCTCGCCCGCGTCGAGCGCCTGCTTGACGAGGTCCGGGCTGGTGGGGCCGCAGCACGTGATGCCCTGTTGCGACGGGACGACGACGGGGGTGCCGTTCTGCAGGTCGAAGCTGGCGTTCACCGGCTCGGTCGACACATCGGCGAACAGCTCGGCGAGGGCGGGATTCACGACGTCGGGCACGATCACCAGGTCGAGTTGCCCCTCCGCGATCGTCGGCGCGATCCAGGTGCGGAGCTGCTCGGCGCTCACCTCCTGGGACGCGTCGCCGGCGGTGAGGGTGATGCCGTTGGCGGTGAGCGCGTTCGCCCGGTCGGCGAGCTCCTGGGCTTCCTCGTCGGAGAACTGGGGTGCGAGCTGCACCCGCTCGGCTTCGATCTCGATCGTGCCGGTGGGGCTCGCCGCAGCGGCCTCCGGCAGCGCCGCCGACACGGCGCCCGGATCGACGCCCTCGCCGGGCACCCCGGGCACGGGCACCCAGCCCTGCTCGGTGAGCTGGATCGTGGGGTTCTGCGAGCCGACGACGTCCTGGGCCTGGAGCTCGAAGACCTTGGTGAAGACCTGCGACTCGGCGACGGTGTACTCGACGGGGACCTCGCGCGGGCTGAAGAACGAGCCCAGCCAGGAGAACGGCCGCGTGAACAGCGAATCGCCGCGGCCGGCGTCGAGCGCCGCCTCGGCGGTCGCCTCGGTGTCGACGGACAGCCCGATCTCGCCAGCGGTCGTCTCGTAGCGCAGGTCGCCGCTGGTCACGAGCACGGGGCGCTCGGCGATCTCCCCGTCGATCTCCTCCATGACCTCGGGCAGCGACGCCTCGCCCAGCCCACCGACCGACCGGCCCGCGATCTCGACGTTGCGCATGACCTGGCCGGACAGGGCGGCGGTGTCGACCGCCCACCCGCCGATCAGCAGGACGAGGAGGAGCACGGGGACACCGGCGAGCGCCACGGGCAGCCAGTTGCGGCCCTCGCCCTGCGTGCCGCCGACGGAGAAGTGGCGGCCACGCTCGACCGCTTCCTCCTCGGGGGCGGCCTCGCCCTCGGCTGAGCGGGAGGTCGATGCGGCCGGGCCGGCGATGCGGGGGTTGGGCCCCGTCGTGCGCCCCTCGGCGGCGGCGGCGCCACCGAGCACGATCGTGCCGGTCGCGGCCGTGCCCGGTTGGTCCGGCAGGTCGAAGATCTTGGGCGGGATGCCGGCGGAGCCGCCATAGGCGGGCGAGCTGGCCGGGACGGTCGGGTCGTCGCCCGCGCCCGGTCGGGCGGACCGCGCCGGGGTGCGGGAGGAGGGGTCGCCGTTGGTGCCGTTGGGACTGCTCGACGCTGCGGTCGTCGCCGGCGCGGGGCCGGGCGGAGGAGGGGTGGGTGACGCGGGTCCGTTGGCCGTGGGGGTGGGCGTCGGTTCCGAGGATCCGGGCCGGGGTGTGGGTTCCGAGGGCCCGGGCGGGGCGGTGGGTTCCGAGGATCCGGGCGGGGCGGTGGGTTCCGAGGATCCGGGCGGGGCGGTGGGTTCCGGGGATCCGGGCGGGGCGGTGGGTTCCGGGGATCCGGGCGGGGCGGTGGGTTCCGGGGATCCGGGCGGGGCGGTGGGTGACGTGGGTCCGTTGGCCGCGGGGGTGGGCGTCGGTCCCGAGGACGTGGGCGGGGGCGCGGGTTGGTCGACGGGCGGGGCCAGGGGATCGCGGCGTGGCTGCGACGCGGCGCCGGACGCGGATGCGCCGTCAGGCTTCTCGGTCGTCGTGTCGGCGTCAGGGCGCGACGATGCAGCGTTCTGCTCAGGCCGTCCTGTGGGCGCCCCGGCATCATCCACGCCTTCGGGCGCGGACTTACGTTCGTTCCCGTCCACGACCATCTACCCTGCCACGTTCGGGGGGGAGGGATCTAACCACCCCACGTGATGATCACGGGGCAGGAGGTCTCGGCCCACGCCCGGGCCAGGCCCAGGACGCGGACGGTGCTCGGCACGGCGCTGGTCAGGAGCCGGCGGCACTGTCGTCGTCGCTCGGCTGCGTGTCGTCGTCGACGGTGCGTGGGTGCTCACCCGCAACGTGGTCCTCCAGCTCGTTGCGGGAGACGAACCGCAACTCGCAGTACGGGCATTGGCGGACGTCGGTCACGGCGACCATTGTCGCGCTGCTACGTTCCCGGCGGACGACAATCCAGTGACGAACAGTGACCAGCAGCCCCGAGGAAGGGCGGCGTGCTGCCCACGAAAGGGGAGAACCACCAATGGGAATCTGCGACGGACGGGTAGCGATCGTGACGGGTGCCGGCCGGGGCATCGGCCGGGAGCACGCGCTGCTCCTCGCGGCACAGGGCGCGAGCGTCGTGGTCAACGACCTCGGCGGCTCGATGGACGGCAGCGGCGGCGACACCGGTCCCGCCCAGCAGGTGGTCGACGAGATCGTCGCCGCCGGTGGCCAGGCCGTGGCCAACACCGACGACATCAGCGACTGGGCCGGCGCCGAGAAGCTGGTCGGCACGGCCGTCGAGGCGTTCGGCAAGCTCGACGTGCTCATCAACAACGCGGGCATCCTGCGCGACCGCATGC
>CAYUXB010000277.1:0-5264 GCA_964448525.1 uncultured Acidimicrobiaceae bacterium | reverse complement strand
GCTTGTCCTCACGGGCCCACACCTCACGGCAGATCTCGATGATCTCGCGGGTGCGCCCGAGCGGGGCGTCGTACTTCACGCCGTGCCAGCCCTCGATCACCTGCGGACCCGATGCGCCGAGGCCGAGCTGGCAGCGCCCGTCGGACAAGGCGTCGACGCCCGCCGCGGTCATGGCCAGGAGGGTCGGCGTACGGGTGTAGATCGGCAGGATCCCGGAGGCGATCTGCACCGTCTCGGTGCTCGCCGCCAGGTAGCCCATGAGGCTGACCCCGTCGAAGCCGTAGGCCTCGGCGACCCACACGGTGTCGAGGCCGGCCTTCTCGAGGGCGATGGCCTGCTGCGCCGACTCCTTGAACCCGCCGGCGTAGCTGAGCGGCATGCTGACCTTCATGTGGCTTCCCCTCTCGCGGCCCGGTGGGCCCCGCACGGTGGTCGGGTGGTCGGTGGACGGTCGCGTCAGGCGGCGGACAGCCGCTCGCGCGCCCGCTTCGAACGGTCGAGGAGCAGGGCGGGCACGACCACGCCGTTGACGGTCTTGTCCTCACCGCCCCTGGCCGCAGCGGCGTCACCCGCTTCGCCGTCGCTGCTCGCCGCGGCCTCGGCCGCCTCGGCCGCGTGGAGCCGGCGCTCGAGGGCGTCGTTGTAGTCGCCTGGGCGGGCGAGGGCGCTGCCGTCGATCGTGCCGACGTCGACCCCGTTGTCGAACAGGACGCGGTAGCGGGTCCACTCGAGGCCGGAGACCAGGTACACGCGGCCCTTCTCGCCCTGGGGCACCCCGGGGAGCGGGTCGAGGGTCTTCACGGTCTCGCCCCGCTTGAAGACGTCGGGGGCCGCACGCTTCGCCATGACAGTGATCCTGCCAAATCGCGCCGGGGGGACGCGAATCAGGGGGGCGAACCAGGTGGAATGTTTCACCCGACTAATTAGTTTGGTGAACTGATGTCCGAATCTCTCTGCCCCCGATGACCGAACGGCTCAAGCACGCCACCAACGACACCTTCCGCTCGTTCGCCAGCCACAACTTCCGCCTCTTCTTCGGCGGCCAGATCGTCAGCCAGGCAGGCACCTGGATGCAGTCCGTCGCCATCGTCTGGGTGGTGCTCGAGCTCACCGGCAGCGGGCTGGCGCTCGGGCTGGTCACCGCCGCCGAGTTCCTGCCCGTCCTCGTCCTCGGCGCCTGGGCCGGCGTCGTCGCGGACCGCGTCGACCACCACCGGGTGATGATCGCCACCCAGGTCGCCTTCCTGGCCCTGGCGTTCACGCTCTCGACGCTGACGCTAACCGGCCGCATCAACGTGCCGACGCTGTTCGCCCTCTCGCTGGTGTTCGGCATCATCAACGCGTTCGACAACCCGTCGCGCCGGGCGCTCGTGGTCGAGCTGGTGCCCCTGAACGACGTCCCCAACGCCGTGGGCCTCAACAGCGCCCTCATGACCGGCGCCCGGGTGGTCGGACCCGCGCTCGCCGGGCTGATCATCGCCGGGCCGGGCGTCGGCATCGCCTTCGCCGTCAACACGGTGAGCTACCTCGCCGTGATCGCCGCGCTCCTCCGCATGGACCGCTCGCAGTTCCGATCGTCGCCCCGCGTGGCCAAGGCCAAGGGCCAGATCCGCGCCGGCTTCCGGTACGTCTGGCGCACCGCCGAGCTGCGCCTGCCCCTCGTCATGCTCGCCGTCATCGGCGTCCTGGCCTTCAACTACCAGGTGACGTTGCCGCTGCTCGCCGAGCGCACCTTCCAGGGCACCGCCACCACGTTCACCCTCCTCTTCGCCACCCTGAGCGCCGGCTCGGTGGCCGGCGCCCTCGTCGTGGCCCGCCAGACCGAGCCGAACCTGGCCTTCCTCGTGCGGGCGGGCACCGGACTGGCGGTGTCCACCCTGGCTCTCGCGCTGGCGCCGACCCTGCCGCTCGCCCTGCTCGCCGCGCTGGCGGTCGGCTTCACCAACGTCGAGATCATCTCCGGGGCCAACGCGGTGGTGCAGATGCGCGCGGCTCCGGCCATGCGCGGTCGCGTGCTGGCCCTGCTGGGCGTCGTGTTCCTGGGGTCCATCCCGATCGGTGGTCCCATAAGCGGCTTCGTGGCCGAGACGCTGGGGCCCCGCGTGGCCATCGCCATCGGCGGGCTCGGCACGGCGGCGGTCGTCGCCTGGGTCGCCCGAGCCACCCGTGCGGAACCGAGCACCGACCCGATCGACGCGGACGCCGACGGTCCCCCCTCGCCCGAGGGGGACCACGCCCCGCCCGACCCCGAGCTCGTCGCCGCCTGAGCGGCTCACCTCACAGGAACGCCTCGGGATCGAACTCGTCGAGGTGGATGACCCGCAGCCGGGGTAGCACCTTGTTGAACGCGCCGGCGTCGTCCTCGAGGTCGAAGATCTGCAGGCCATCGCGGACGAGGTCCGCGTAGCGGGAGCTCATGAACTCGCGGAACGCCACCAGGCCCACCCGACGACGACCGTCGAGCAGGGCCTCCACCTGAGGCAGGAAGTCGACGTCGTGACTCCCGAGCATCACGTCAGCCTCCCGCCCGACGATGGCGTCGAGCGTGCGCTGGATGCCCACGTCGACCACCTTCACCCCCGGTGGCCCCGACAGCAGCACGGGACGCATCCCGATCGCGGTGAGGGCTTGCAGGAACGGCATCGGCAGCTCACCCGAACTGGCGTTGATGAAGAACAGCGCCTTCACCGGCCTGCCCCAGGTCGTGCGGCAGAACTCGAGCAGTCGCTCCCAGCGCGGACGGTCCTCGGGCGCCGGCCGGTGGTTGAGGACGTTGCCGAGGGTCGCGTCCAGGTTCTCGCCGTCGATCACGAGGTAGGTCACGGGACCGTTCCCGCCGTCGTCGTCGGTGTCGTTCCCGGAGCCCCGGGGGTCGCGTGAGCCCATCGTTGCCGTCTCCCTGTCCGCGGCGCGGACGGATCGTAGGGCGGTCGACCCGGGTCGACACCACCGCGTGTCGGTGAGCCACCGGCGATCGACAAGACTGGCCGCATGCGCGGCATCATCCTGGCCGGCGGCTCGGGCACCCGGCTGCATCCGATCACCCAGGCGATCAGCAAGCAGCTGGTCCCCGTCTACGACAAGCCGATGATCTACTACCCCCTGTCGACGCTGATGCTGGCCGGCATCGACGAGGTGCTGGTCATCACCACCCCGCACGACGCCGCCCAGTTCGAGCGCCTGCTGGGCGACGGCAGCCAGTTCGGCATCTCGATCAGCTACGCGCAGCAGCCCCGACCCGAGGGTCTGGCCCAGGCGTTCATCATCGGCGCCGACTTCCTGGGCGACGAAGCGGCCGCCCTCGTGCTCGGCGACAACATCTTCTACGGTCCCAACCTCGGTACCCGCCTCGACCGGTTCGCCGACATCGACGGCGGCGCGGTGTTCGCCTACTGGGTGGCCAACCCGACGGCGTACGGCGTCGTCGAGTTCGACGAGGCGGGCCGGGCGCTGTCGCTCGAGGAGAAGCCGGCGGAACCGCGGAGCAGCTACGCCGTGCCCGGCCTGTACTTCTACAGCAACGACGTGGTCGGGCTGGCGGCCGACCTGAAGCCGTCGGACCGGGGCGAGCTCGAGATCACCGATCTCAACGCCATCTACCTCGACCAGGGGCGTCTCCAGGTCGAAGTGCTCCCCCGCGGCACGGCCTGGCTGGACACCGGCACGTTCGACTCGCTGCTCGACGCGGGCAACTACGTGCACACGCTCGAGGCCCGGCAAGGGCTGAAGATCGGCTGCCCGGAGGAGATCGCCTGGCGTCAGGGCTGGCTCGGCGACGATGCGCTGCGCGCCCGCGCCGAGGGGCTCGCCAAGAGCGGCTACGGCGCCTACCTGCTCGAGATCCTCCAGCGGGGCAAGTGAGCTCGTGGGCCGGGGGGCAGCGAGGGCACACCGGGGGATGATCGGGCCCGACCGATCCTCGGGACGCACGTCTCGACCGCCACGCCGGCCCGCCGTCCTCGGGGGCCTCGGGGGCCTCGTCCTGATGGTGGCCCTCGCGGGATGCGGCGGGGACGACGACGGCGCAGGCGACGACGCCACCGGCACCGACGGTGGCGCCGCGACCGTCGCCGAGCCGGAACTGCGTCGGGAGCTGCTCGCCATGCAGGCGGCCGACCAGGCCGAACGCACCGGCGACGCGGACGGCGCGTGGGACGACCGACCGCGCACCGAGCGTCTGGCCGAGATCATGGACGAGCACGGATGGCCCGGCCACGACCTCGTCGGGCAGGACGGCGCCTCCGCCGCCTGGGTGATCGCCCAACACTCGGACCTCGACATCGACGTCCAGCGCCAGGCCCTCGACCTGATGCGCGACGCCGTCGAGCGAAGCGACGCCGACCCGACCGAGCTCGCCTACCTCACCGATCGCGTGGCGCTGGCCGAGGGCGGACCGCAGGTCTACGGCACGCAGATCGGGTGCGTGGACGGGCGGGCCGAGCCGGCGGAGCTCGCGGAGCCGGACAGGGTGGACGAACTGCGGGCCGAGGTGGGCCTGGACCCGCTGGCGTCGTATCTCGCCGAGCTGGCGGACGACTGCGCGGCCGAAGCCGCGCAGCCGGTCGCTCCCGAGGGCTGAACGGCCTCGGCGGGCGGCACCGTCAGGAGCGGCGGGACTCCGCCCAGGACTTGCCGGTCTCGACGTCGGGCTCATGCGGCAGGCCGAGCACCCGCTCTCCGATGATGTTGCGCTGCACGTCGCCGGTGCCACCACCGATCGTGAGCGCCTGCGAGAACAGATAGGCGTGGTGCCACACGGCGACGGGCCCGCCGAAGGGGCCCACGTCGGTGAGCATCCCGCCCGCACCCGCCAGGGCCTTGGCCAGCGCGAACACGTGCTGCCCGTGCTCGTCGGCCAGGACCTTGCGGACCGAGGCCTCCGGACCCGGCTGCTCGCCGCGGATCGCCGCGCTGACCGTGCGCAGGCGGATGAGGCGCAGCAGCTCGCTCTCGATGTGCAGGCGAACCACCTGTTCCCGCAGGTACGGGTCGCGCAGACCGCCGTCGCCGACTTGCTCGCGCACGAGGTCGATCAGGTCGCGGGCGGTCGGGCCCATGCCCCACAGCGCGCCGCCCGTCGACAACGAGACGCGCTCGTTGGCCAGGGTGACCTTGGCGAGGCTCCACCCCTGTCCGACATCGCCGACCAGGTTGGCGGCCGGGATGCGCACCTCGTCGAAGAAAACCTCGTTGAAGGTGTGGGCGCCCGTCATCTCGATGATCGGCCGGATGGTGATGCCCGGGGCATCCATCGGGCAGATGAA
>CAYUXB010000276.1:3243-5287 GCA_964448525.1 uncultured Acidimicrobiaceae bacterium | reverse complement strand
CGCCCGCGCGGCCACGTCGTGCTGGCGGAGGGCGACGAGCTGATCGCCAGCGGTCCCGACGAGGGCCACCCGCTGCTGGCCGCCCGCCTCGGCTGGCGGCTCGATGAGGACGAGGACACCGGACAGGACCGCCTCGAGCCCCTGGCGAGCGTCGTCGGGCGCTGACCCCAGCCGCCGGTCCGCCCGGGTCGGACGGTCAGGTCGGGTCGGAGGGCGGGCGACCCGAGCCTTCGGGCGGGCGGTCAGATGCAGACGGAGGGCGGGGCGACCCGGTCCGACGGTCAGGTGCCGAAGGCCAGGCGACCCGCGCGGACGGTCAGAGGCGGTCGGAGGGTGGGGGGACCGGCGGGGGCACGACCGCCGGACGGTCGATGCGGCGCCGTGTGGACTGCGGCGCGGCGTCCTCGGGGGTTGCGGTCGCGTCGCCGTTGCCGTCCGGACCGTCGCCCCGGCCCAGCAGGTCGGCCACCGCCGTCAGCGATCCGGCGATGCCCGCCAGCTCGGTGGGGACGACGATCTTCGTCGCCCGGCCGTCGGCCATGGCGGTGAGGGCGTCGAGGTACTTGATCGTGAGCAGCGCCGTGTCGGGTGCGGCGTCGTGGATGGCGCCGTAGACCGAGGTGATGGCCTCGGCCTCGCCCTGGGCGACGACCTCCTGGCGGATCTTCTCGGCCGCGGCCACCTGCTGGATGGCGAGCGCCTCGCCCTCGGCCCGCAGGATCTGCTGTTGCTTGTCGCCCTCGGCCCGCAGGATGACGGCCTGCTGCTCGCCCTCGGCCCGGGTGATGGCGGCCTGGCGCTCGCCGTCGGCCTGGGTGACGACGGCTCGCCGGGTGCGCTCGGCCTTCATCTGCTCGTGCATCGAGTGCATGACGTCCGGCGGCGGGTCGATGCGCTGGATCTCGACCCGGCCGACGCGCACACCCCACTTGTCGGTGGCGTCGTCGAGGATCTCGCGCAGCTCGGTGTTGATCTTGTCGCGGGAGGTGAGCGCTTCGTCGAGCTGCATGTCGCCGATGACGTTGCGCAGGTTGGTCTGGGCGAGCTTGGTGACCGCCAGCATGAAGTTGGCCACGTTGTAGACCAGCCGCTGCGGCTCGGTGGGCTCGTAGTAGATGACGGCGTCGACCGAGACCACCACGTTGTCGGAGGTGATGACCTCCTGCGGGGGCACGTCGACGACCTGTTCGCGCATGTCGACGAGCCGCAGGCTCTGGAACCAGGGGACGATCAGGCGCAGGCCGGGCTCGACGGTCTCCTTGTACTTGCCGAGCTGTTCGACCAGGCCCTTCTGGTAGGGGCGCACGATCTTGACGCCCGAGAGGACGTAGACGAACAGGACGAGCGCGATGATCGCCAGCAGGACGACGAAGGCCACTACTTCTGCTCCTCGGTGAGGACGGTCGGCCGGACGGGACGTGTCATGGCCCGTCCGTGGACGAGTTGTCTATGTCGGGTTGGCCGCCGTCGAGCGCGGGTCGGTCGTCGATCGCCACGATCACGCGGGTGCCCTGCACCTCGGCCACGCGCACGGTGCTGCCCGTGGCGATCGGGGTGCCGTCGGACGACTGCGCCCGCCACTCCTCGCGATCGATGCGCACGAGGCCGAGCTCGGCGCCGCCGGGGATGTCGCGCAGCACGGTGGCGCGGCTGCCGGCCAGCCGGCGGGCGCCGACACCGTGGTCGAGGGCGTCGCGGTCGAGCCGCCGGGCCAGGGGGCGCATCGCCGCCAGCGCGACGACCGACACGACGAGGAAGACGATCCAGCCGGTGGCCACACCCACGCCGGCGAAGGAGAGGAGGGCGGCGACGAGGGCGCCCAGCGCGAACGGCGCCATGAAGAACGAACCGGGCGTGGACATCTCGCCCACCGCGAACACCGCCGCGGCCACGATCCACACCCACCGCCACTGCTCTGGTGAATCCATGCTTTCTCGCCTCGTCGGGGCGGGGCGACGCCACCGCCTCGGCTGCAAACCTACCCGGTGGGCTGGGCCCCGAGGGTGGGTCTGGCGCGCGACCGCGTGACGACCCGGTCGGCCCG
>CAYUXB010000276.1:0-3143 GCA_964448525.1 uncultured Acidimicrobiaceae bacterium | reverse complement strand
CGGGGTCGGGGCGTCGCGGTTCGCCGGTAGCGTGACCGGCGATGTCCGCACCTCGACTCAGCCTGCTGGCCGTGCACGCCCATCCCGACGACGAGGCATCCAAGGGTGCTGGCACCGTGGCCCGCTACCACGACGAGGGCGTCCGCACGGTGCTCGTCACGTGCACCGGCGGCGAGGCGGGCGACATCCTCAACCCGGCCATGGACCGCCCCGAGATCGTCGCCGACCTGCCCGCGGTGCGCATCCGCGAGCTGGCGCGCGCGGCGGAGATCATCGGCTACGACGAGGTCGTCCTGCTCGGCTACCGCGACTCCGGCATGCCGGACACCCCGCCCAACGCCCACCCGGACGCCTTCGCCAACGCGCCGCTGGACGAGGCCGTGGGCGCACTCGTCGCGGTGATCCGCCGGGAACGGCCCCAGGTGATCATCACCTACCCGGACGACCAGAGCGGGTACCCGCACCCCGACCACCTGCGGGTGCACGACATCTCGCTCCTGGCGTTCGACCAGGCAGGCGACCCCGACGCACACCCGGATGCCGGCGAGCCCTGGCAGCCGCTCAAGCTCTACTACTCGGTCTGGTCGCGCACCCGGATGGAGGCCATGCACCGGCGCTTCGAGGAGCTGGGTCTGGAGTCGCCGTTCAGCGACGAGTGGTTCGAGCGGCCGTCGCACGACGACCGCATCACCACCTCGGTCGACCTGGAGGGCTACAACGAGGTGCGCATGGACGCCCTGCTCGCGCACGAGACGCAGGTCGACCCGACCTCGCCGTTCTGGTTCGGGCTGCCCCGGCACGAGCAGGCGGCGATCCACCCCTACGACGACTACATCCTGGCTCGGCGCCTGGTCGACACCGACCTGCCGGAGTCCGACCTGTTCGCGGGCGTGCGCACGCCAGCCGACCGGCCATGAGCACCGGCGGGCCGTCGCGACCGCAGCTCGTGCGCCGGGCTGGCGACGCCCGGGCTCAGAGCCCGCGACGCTGGAGCTCGCGCAGCTCGCGGTAGCCGATCAGCTGGACGCCGACGCGGTCGAGGAGAGGCCGGAGGTTGTGGGCATCGACCACGAGGTCGTGGTCGTCGACGCGCGCCGGCCAGTCCGGTGTCTGCGCCCGCAGCTCCGGGGTGTCGACGGCGGGGTGCACGTGCACCTCGGTGACCCCCGCTGGCAGGTCGCCGATGGTCCGCTCGATGGCACGGCGGCTGCCGACGCTCGCGACCCGGGTGAAGTGGTCGGGCGACACCACCCCCTCCTCGGCGGCGAGCGTGCGGAAGGGGAAGCCGACGCTGCGCTCGGCGTCGGCGCCCGCCAGCCGGACCGGCAACCCGAAGTCGACGGCGAGGTCGAGGTAGATGTCGAAGAACTCGGGCTTGCGCTGGAGCGCCCCGAGGTGGCTGTCCAGGTGGCTGACGTCGAAGCCCCACAGGATCGCTCGCTCGACCTGGGCGCGCAGCTCGCGCCGGGCCTCGTCGAGGTCGGCGTGGTCCCACAGGTCGGCCACCGTGCGCGGGAACCCGCCGTCGCCGTCGAGGAGCGAGGGCCCATGTGTGATCGGGCCCCACCGGTACAGGTCGTGTTCCGCGTTGAGCGTGAGTGACACGCCCACGTCCTCGCCCCGGTAGCGCGAGGCGGCCTCTCGCGCCCACGGGCACGGGACCATGAGGGAGGCGCTCGTCGCCACCCCGTCGCGCAGCGCTTCATACACCCCGACGTTGGCGGCATGGCTCGCGCCGAGGCCGTCGCAGGTCACGATGAGCAGGCGGGCGTCCGGAGCGTGACCGAGGCGTTCGGCGAGCGTGACCATCACCGGTGAGGCTACTGGCGCCCGTCGCCGGTCACGGCGTCCTGCCGATGATCGGTGTTGGTGCACCCGCCGCGGGCGCGAGGGTGACGTCGGGGCCGCCGCACGCGGTCCACAGGCCCAGCCCCGCGGCGCGGGCGGCCCGCTCCGCCTGCTCGAAGTCGTCGCGATAGGCCGTGTTCGGCGGGTAGTCCTTGGCTTCCGCGTAGCCGTCGGCCACCTGCGCGGCGTTGACGAGGAGGCCGTCGGAGCTGCGTTGGACGTACGCGAGCAGCCGGTCGTACATGTCGCGCGGCTCGATGTCGCGCGTCAGCAGCACCTCGGTGCCGATGGGCAACAAGGTCTCCAACCGGGCCGAAGCCTCGGCGCCGAAGCACTCGTTCGGTCGGTCGCGGGCGACCGACTCGGGCGTGTCGATGCCGATGAGACGGACCGACTCCTCGCGGCCGCCGACGTCGACCACCACCGTGTCACCGTCGACGACCCGCACGACGGTGGCCGTGCCGGCCGCGGTCGTGTCTCGCCCGGCGCCGCCGCCGATCGGCCCGTCCCGTTGGAGCAGGCCGATCGTGGCGAGGGCTGCGGCGACGAGGGCGGTGATGACGGCAGCGACGACGGTCGTCCGGACGCTGGGGGCGCGCGGCGCGACGGACACGGAGGTCCTCCCTGGAGATGGGTGCTACAAGCGGCCGAGGCCGCGAGGCGCGTGGCGCATGGGCCGGCAGCAGGACGCCGGCGAGTGTCGCCCGGAGGGCGGAGCGGTCAGACCCGCTCGATGATGGTGCCGGTACCGAGCCCGCCGCCGCAGCACATCGAGACGAGGGCGGTCGAGCCGTCGGTGCGCTCGAGCTCGTGCAGGGCCTTGGTGAGCAGGAAGGCGCCGGTGGCCCCGAGCGGGTGGCCGAGCGCGATGGCACCGCCGTTCGGGTTGGTGCGGTCGAGGTCGGCGCCGACCTCGCGCTGCCAGGCGAGCACCACCGAGGCGAACGCCTCGTTGATCTCGAACACGTCGATGTCGCCGATCGCCATGCCGGTGCGGTCGAGCAGGCGCTGGGTGGCGTCGATGGGGCCGGTGAGCATGAGCACGGGATCGACGCCGACCAGGCAGGTGTCGACGACCTTGGCCCGCGGGGTGAGACCGAGGGCGGCCGCCTTGTCGGCGGTCATGACGAGCACGGCCGAGGCGCCGTCGCTGATCTGCGACGAGTTGCCCGCGGTGTGCACGCCATCGGGCCGGGCGACCGGCTTCAGGTTGCCGAGGGCCTCGAGGGTGGTGTCGCGCAGGCCCTCGTCGCGGGCGACCTGGTGGGTGGTGCCGGTGGGCTTGCCCTCGTCGT
>CAYUXB010000275.1:3816-5355 GCA_964448525.1 uncultured Acidimicrobiaceae bacterium | reverse complement strand
GGCGTCGGACACGATCACCGCGATCGAGGCGTCGCACGGGACGTCGCAGTCGTAGAGTCCGACCGGCGTGGTGATCGGGCGCGCCGACAGGTAGTCGTCCATCGACATGGGGTCGCGGTAGATGGCGCCCGGGTTGCGGGCGGCGTTGGCGCGTCCGTTGAGCGCGATCGGCGCCAGCACCTGCTCGCGGGTCGCGCCGTAGCGGTGCAGGTACTGGTTGGCGTTCACGCCGATCCAGTTGGACGCGGACATCGCGCCGAAGGGCAGGCGCCACTCCTGCATCGGTCCGGAGACCCGGAGGCCGCCGCCGCTGCTGAGGCCCAGCTTGGCGTGGGTCGACTCCCACACCGTGCGGAAGCACAGCACGTGCCGGCACAACCCGCTCGCCACGGCCATCATCGCGGCGATGACCGAGCCGCCCGGGCCCGGGAGGTCCATGCCGCCGTTGATCCAGGTGGGATGGAGGCGGAGGGCCTCCTCCACCGCGGTGACCCCGCCCTCGCCCATGCCCATGCCCATCATGCCGCCCGGGTAGGTCGACAGGCCGTCGATGTCGTCGAGGCTGAGCCCTGCGTCCTCCACCGCGGCCAGGCACGCGTCGATCGTGAGCGACAGCGGGTCGACCATGAGCCGGCGCCCGATGGCGGAGCGCCCCACGCCCGACAGGACCGCCTTGTGCTCGAAGCGGTCCGCGCTCACCGGCGGCCGGGGCGCGGGACGCACCGGCTCGCCGACGCGGTCGACCGGGTCGATCTCGCCGGTCGGCTCGAACAGCGGCAGCCACACGTCCTCGTGCTGCTCGAAGCGGACCGCCACCTCCTGGCCGATGCGCACGTCGTCCGGCTCGACGCCCACGATGTTGGTGGTGAGGCGCACCGACGGATCCTCCGCCAGGGCCACGACGGCGATGACGTAGGGCGGATCGAAACCGGGCAGCCACGGGTGGCTGTTGACGGTGAACCCGACGACGGTCCCCAGCCCCGACACCTCGGTCGGCGCCGAGGACCGGCTGCGACACGAGGGACACACCGGCACGGGTGGGTGGACGAGCGCCTTGCAGTCCTGGCAGCCCTGGATGCGCAGGCGCCCGTCGGCGCCCGACGTCCAGAACCACTCGTTGAACGGCGTGAGCTGGGGGAGGAGCCGCACGTCCGGTCAGAACTCCATGGACAGGAACTCGACCGCGCCGCTGGCGTTCGGGAAGGAGCCGCTGATGCCGGCGCTGAAGTACCCGGCGTCGGTGATCATCGTGATGCCGGTGACGCCCCCGGCGGCGGCGCTGCACAGGAACACGAGGGGATAGGCCTGCTCGAGCGGGGTCGACGCCTCGATGCCGACCTCGTCGCGGTAGTCGGCGCCGAAGGTGAGCCACATCTCCGCGTTGGCCTGGGCGAGCGGCGTGTTCGTGGGGCCGGGCAGGATGGCGTTGATGCGGATGCCCTTCTTGAGCAGGCCGAACGCCTCGCGGGCGACGTACGCGTTGATCGACAGCTTCGACCACATGTAGTCGGCCTTGCCGTTGTCGACGCACCACTTGGT
>CAYUXB010000275.1:0-3716 GCA_964448525.1 uncultured Acidimicrobiaceae bacterium | reverse complement strand
GGCGGCGTCGATCGAGGCCTTGTCGGACATGTCGACCTTGATGGCCTTGACCCCGGGCAGGGTGACCTCGGCCCGGTCCATGACGATGACCTCGGCGCCGGCGTCCTTGACCAGCTCCGCGGCCGCCGCGCCCATGCCGGTGGCGCCGCCGACGACCAGCGCCCGCTTGCCGTCGTACCTGAATGCGTCGAACGTGCCCATGTGCTGTCTCCCTTGTCGTTCGTGGGGTGTCGTGATGGATTCCCCCGACGGATCTGGTCGCTCCAGCGACCAGATCCGCGGTGAAAAAGTCTTGTGGTCGGTGGTCGGTGGTCGGCGGGGCGGCGGTCAGGCCACCACGCCGCGGACCTTGAGGTCGAGGATGGCGTCCATGTCGAGGCCGAGGCCGCCGAGGATCTCGTCGCCGTGCTCGTTGAACTCGGGCGCCCGCTTGGGGGCCGGCGGCTGCTCGTCGTAGGCCACGGGCGCCGCGGCGAGCTGGAACGGGGTGCCGTCCGCGGTCTTGCAGTCCTGCACGTAGCCGTTGGCGACGGTCTGGGGGTCGGTGGCGACCTCGAGCGTGTCCTGCACCATCGCCCACTGGCCGGTGAAGCCACCGAACCGCTCGCGCCACTCGTCCGCGGTGCGTGCGGCGAAGGCGGCGCGGAGCAGGTCGGTGGCCGCGCCCACGTTCTCCTTGATCGACTCGGCGTCCTTGAACCGCTCGTCGTCCGCCAGCTCGGGCTGGCCGATGACCCCGGCGACCTCGGGCCAGTACTTGGCGGCCTGCAGGCAGGTGATCGCCAGGTACTTGCCGTCCTTGGTCGTGTAGGTGGCGCTGAGCGGGTTGCCGGTGGGGGCGTGCGGGGGCGGCGGGCTCCAGCCCGTGCCGAACTGGAGCGACAGGGCCAGCGCTGCGCCCATCGACCACATGCCGGTGCCGAGCAGCGACACGTCGACGGTGGTGCCCTTGCCGGTGCGCTCCTTGTGGAACAGGGCGCCCATGATGCCGCCGGCGATCGTCATGGCGCCGATCGAGTCGCCGAAGGCGGGGGCGGGCGGGGCGGGGACGTAGTCGTAGTCGGGCTGCTTCATGCCCATGGCGACGCCGGCGCGGGCCCAGTAGGCGAGCGAGTCGTAGGAGCCGCGGTCCGCCTCGGGGCCCTTCTCGCCCTGGCCGGTGCCGCGCACGTAGATGATCTCGGGGTTGTGCGCCCGGATGTCCTCGACGTCGACGCGCAGCTTGGTGCGGACGCTCGGGAGCTTGTTGGTGAGGAAGACGTCGCAGGTCGCGGCCAGCTTGTAGAGGATGTCGAGGCCCTCGTCCGACGTCAGGTCGAGCCCGAGGCTCTGCTTGCCGCGGTTCGAGTGCTCGAGCAGCACGTGCACCGAGGTGCCCATGATGGCGAGGCCGCTGGAGGCGAGGCCCCGCATGGCGTCGCCCCGCTCGACGTGCTCGATCTTGATGACCTCCGCGCCCCAGTCGGCGAGAAGCGCCGATGCCGCGGGCACGAACGTGTGCTCGGCGACCTCGAGGACGCGGACGCCCTGCATCACAGCAGTCATGACCCCTCCGTTCGTCAGCTCACAGTATGACCGAGATGTTAGGTGGCGTGCACCACGGCGTTGCCATCGCGGTGTCATGTCCATGGTGACCAGGTGTGACGTTCGTCAGGGTTGACCCGACCGTTAGAAACTGCGTACCTTCACAGTCATGACGCGACGGCTTGGGTTCCCTGTCTTCGACTCGGACAATCACCTGTACGAGACCAAGGACGCCTTCACCCGGCACCTGCCCGACAGGTTCAAGGGCGCCATCGACTACGTCGATGTGCGAGGGCGCACGAAGATCGTCGTGCGGGGCACGATCAGCGAGTACATCCCGAACCCGACCTTCGAGGTCGTGGCCCGGCCGGGCGCGCAGGAGGAGTACTTCCGCGTCGGCAATCCCGAGGGCAAGTCGTACCGCGAGATCGTCGGCGAGCCGATGCGGGCCATCCCCGCCTTCCGTGAGCCCGGCGCCCGTCTCGAGCTGCTCGACGAGCAGGGCGTCGACCGCACCCTCCTGTTCCCGACGCTCGCGAGCCTGCTCGAGGAGCGCATGCGCGACGCCCCGGAGATGACGCACGCCGTCATCCACTCGCTCAACGAGTGGATGCACGAGGAATGGTCCTTCAACTACCAGGACCGCATCTTCGCCACCCCGGTCATCACGCTGCCGATCGTGGAGAAGGCGATCGAGGAGCTCGAGTGGGCGGTCGAGCGCGGCGCCAAGACCGTGCTCATCCGACCGGCCCCCGCCGCCGGCTTCGGCGGATCGCGGTCCTTCGCCTTCGAGGAGTTCGACCCGTTCTGGCAGGCCGTCGTCGACAACGACATCCTCGTGTCGATGCACGCCTCGGACAGCGGGTACTCGCGCTACCAGGCCGACTGGACGGGCCCGCAGGAGATGCTGCCGTTCCGGCCCGATCCGTTCCGCATGCTGACGATGGGCAAGCGGCCGATCGAGGACACGATGGCGGCGCTCACGTGCCACGGCCTCCTCACGCGGTTCCCCGACCTGCGCATCGCCGCGGTCGAGAACGGCGGCGACTGGGTCGTCCCGTTCATCCACCACCTCGAGGACGTGTACCGCAAGATGCCGCACGCCTTCGACGAGGACCCGGTCGTCGCGTTCAAGCGCGGCGTGTACGTCAACCCGTTCCACGAGGACGACATCGCCGGGTTGATCGACGCGCTCGGCGTCGACCACATCCTCTTCGGCTCGGACTTCCCGCACCCCGAGGGCCTGGCGGAGCCGACGAGCTACGTCGACCACCTGCCCGAGGGCCTGCCCGAGGCCGACGTGGCGGCCATCATGGGCGGCAACCTCGCCCGGCTCATGCGGGTCGAGGAACCGGCGACGGCCTGAGCCGCACGCCACCGCGCCACTTCGAGTTCGACACAGCAGGGGAGACAGGGCAACACATGGACTTCAACGGACGATCCGCGCTCGTGACCGGGGGAGCCGGCGGGCTGGGCGGCGCCACCGTGCGCCACCTGGCCGAGCTCGGCCTGGGCGTGGCGATCTTCGACCGCGACCTCGACCGCGGCACCGAGTTGGCCAAGGAGCTCGGCGACAGCGCCGTCGCGGTCGGCGGCGACGTCACGAACGACGACGACGTGGCCGCAGCCATCGCGGCGGCCCAGTCGGTCGGCACGTTCTCGCTGGTGGTCAACGTGGCCGGCGGGGCGACCGGCGGCGGGCGGACCGTGGGCCGCGACGGCACGCCGCACGACAAGAACGTCTTCGTCGACACGATGGGCATGAACGCGGTCGGCACCTTCAACGTGACCCGCCTGTCGGCGGCGGCGATGGGCGCCAACGACCCCGACGAGCACGGCCAGCGCGGCGTCGTGGTCAACACGGCGTCGATCGCCGGCATCGAGGGTCAGACCGGCCAGCTCGCCTACGCCGCCGCCAAGGGCGCGATCCTCGGCATGACGCTGCCGCTCGCCCGCGACCTGGGCGCGCTCGGCATCCGGGTCTGCGCCATCGCCCCGGGGACGATGGGCACGCCGATCATGTTGAGCGTGCCCGAGCAGATGGCCCAGAAGCTGACGGAGAACATCATCTTCCCGAAGCGCATGGGCCGCCCCGAGGAGTTCGCGCTGCTGGTCGAGTCGATCGCCCGCAACCCGTACCTCAACGGCGAGAACATCCGGCTCGACGGCGCCCTGCGCTTCCCGCCGAAGTA
>CAYUXB010000274.1:0-5375 GCA_964448525.1 uncultured Acidimicrobiaceae bacterium | reverse complement strand
CGAGCGCCTCGTCGAGCGGGAACGACCCGCTGGCGAACCGGCGCACCCCGGCCTTGTCGCCGAGCGCCTCGCGGAACACCTCGCCGATCACGATCGCCACGTCTTCCACCGTGTGATGGCCGTCGACGTGCAGGTCGCCCTGGGCCTCCACCGTGAGGTCGAAGCCGCCGTGCCGGCCGAGCTGGTCGAGCATGTGGTCGAAGAACGGCAGCCCGGTCGACACCTGGACCTTGCCCTCGGGCCCGTCGAGGTCGATGGCGACCGAGACCGAGGTCTCCTTGGTCGTGCGCTGGCGGCTGGCGGAACGGGTCATGAGAGCACCTCGCGGAGACCGGAGAGGAAGGCATCGTCCTCGTCCTGCGTGCCGATGGTGACACGCAGGCAACCCTCCAGGCGAGGCCAGGAGGCACAGTTGCGCACCAGGACCGAGCGCTCGACCAGGTCCTTCCACACCTGGTCACCGCTGCGGTCGCGGGGACGGAACAGGACGAAGTTGGCGCCGGACGGCCACACGTCGACCGGCAGGTCGGCGAGCGCGGCGGTGACGCGGCCGCGCTCCTCGACGATGTGGGACACCCGGGCCTGCATGGCGTCGTGGAACGCGAGAGCGACCGTGCCGGCCGCCTGCTTGAACGCGTCGAGGTGGTAGGGCAGCACGACCTTGTCGAGCTGGGCCACGAGCCACGCAGGGCCGACCAGGTAGCCGAGGCGGGCGGCCGCCATCGACCACGTCTTCGAGAACGTGCGCGTCACGACGAGGGGGCGGTCGCGCTCGACCAGCTCGAGTGCCGACCAGGGAGCGAACTGACCGTAGGCCTCGTCGACCACCACCAGGCCGGGGGCCTCGTCGACCACGGTGCGCACCAGCTCCTCCGGCTCGACCATGCCCGTGGGGTTGTTGGGCGAGCACAGGAAGGTGATCGCCGGCTCGGACCGGGCGAGCACGCGGCGCACCACGTCGATGTCGAGCGTGAAGTCGGCGCCCCGCTCCCCCACGGCCACGGTGGTGCCGGTGATGCGGGCGATGTGGCTGTGCAGCGCGTAGGTGGGCTCGAACACCGCAGCCGTGCGACCCGGACCGCCGTAGGCGAGGCACAGCGTCTGCAGCACCTCGTTCGATCCGTTGGCCGCGAAGACCTGCTCGGGCGCGACCCCGTGGAGGTCCGCGATGGCGGTGCGCAGGGCGCGGTACGAGCGGTCCGGGTAGCGGTGCCACTCGACGTCGGCCAGCGCTGCGGCCAGCCGCTCGCCGAACGCCGCGGGCGGGGGGCCGGGGGCCTCGTGGGTGTTGAGCCGCACGTCGACGTCGAGCTGCGGCGAGTGGAAGCCCTCCATGAGGGCGACGTCGGCACGGGGCTCGACGGGCTCGGCGCTCATGCCGACCCCTGACGCAGGCGGATCGAGTCGGCGTGGGCCGGGAGGCCCTCGTAGGTGGCGAGTGCCACGACGTGGTCGGCCACCTGGGCGAGGCCCTTGTCGTCGACGGTCACGACGTGGACGTGCTTGCGGAAGTCGTCGACCCGCAGCGCTCCCGAGAACCGGGCCGAGCCGTAGGTCGGCAGCACGTGGTTGGGACCGGCGAGGTAGTCGCCGATCGAGGCGGGCGCGAGCGGCCCGCAGAACACCGCACCCGCGTGGCGGACGAGCGGCAGCAGGTCGGCGGCATCGTCGACCAGCAGCTCGAGGTGCTCGGGGGCGATGGCGTCGGACACGGCGAGCGCCTGGGTGGCGTCGTCGCACACGACCGCGTACCCGCCCTCGGCCAGCGTGGCCTCGAGGTGCTCGCGTCGGGGCGACTGCGGCACGAGGCGGGCGACCTCGGCGGTGACGGCGTCGGCGACGGCCTCGTCCCACGTGATCAGCCAGGCCAGCCCGTCGGGGCCGTGCTCGGCCTGGAGGATCACGTCGATGGCGGCGAGCGCGGGCGGCGTCGAGGCGTCGGCCACGACGACCACCTCGGACGGCCCGGCGAACGAGGAGGGCACGCCGACGAGGCCGAGGCCGGCCACCTCGCGCTTGGCCTGGGCGACCCGGGCCGAGCCGGGGCCGACGATCACGTCGACCGGCCGGATCGATTCGGTGCCGTACGCCAAGGCACCGATCGCGGCGGGGCCGCCGATCCGATACACCTCGTCCGCTCCGGCGAGGGCGGCCGCGGCCAGGATGCCGGCCGGAACCTTGCCGTCGGGCCGCGCCGGGCTCACCAGCACGACCTCGGGCACGCCGGCGACCTTCGCCGGCACGAGCGTCATCAGCGCCGTCGAGACGAGCGGGGCCAACGCGTTCGGCACGTAGCACCCCACCCGGTCGACCGGCCGCACCAGCTCGCGGATCTCGAGCGCACCGTTGTGGTGGACGACCTCGTCGTGCCGCTGGGCGTCGTGGTAGGCCGCGATGTTCTCGTGGGCGGCCTCGAGCGCGTCGCGCAGGTCGCGCGGGATCTCGTCGAGCGCGGCGGCGACGTCGGCCGGCGGCACCCGCAGATCGTCGAGCTCCACCCCGTCGAAGCGGACCGCGAAGGCACGGAGCGCGTCGTCGCCGTGCTCACGCACCTCGGCGAGCAGGGCGCGGACCTCGTCGATGGGTGGTTCGGTCTGGGCCGCAGGGCGGGGCAGCCGGCGACGGAGGTCGTCGGTGCCCGTCCCACGCAGGTCGAGTCGGCGGAGCACGACAGGCAACGCTACCGGCGGTCCTGGTCACCGGCCCCATGCGTTCCGAACCAGCGGAAGGCCGGCGTGCCCCGGCGATGGGTTCGGGGTCGAGGCGGATAGAACCTGTGCCATGGAGAGCGATCGAGCCGAGCTGTCGGCGCTGGCGACATCACTGGACGACCTGACGGCTCGGCTGGCGGCCACCGCCGGCCGCTACCAAGGCTCGCCCCGGGACGACGTGGCCGACGGCCTGTACGAGGTCGAGCGCTCGCTGGTGACTGCGAGCCGCAAGCTGGAGCGGGTGCTCCGCACGATGCGCTGACACGTCGACTCGGGCGGCCCGGGCTCTTGTGACGACAGTCTGACCGCAACCTGTCCTCGGAAACGACGACGGCGCCCCGATGGGGCGCCGTCGCGGCGACGTCAGGCGGCGGATCCCGACGTCGCTCTGAACCAGGTGGCGGGAACCTGGTTGTCGTCCACGTTATCGCTTACGGCGTAGTGGGGGTTGCGCGCTGTGCGAAGAAGTTCGTTGCGGTTCGTTCACGATCCGTTGACGTTCGCGTACCGGAGCGCCCCCGGTCAGAACGAGAACGCGGACGGACAGATGTCGGCCAGCACGCACTCGTCGCAGCGCGGCTTGCGGGCCGTGCACACGGCGCGCCCGTGGAGGATGAGCCGCAGACCGAAGGATCCCCGTTCGCTCGCCCGGACCATGGGGTTCAGCTCCATCTCGATCTTCACCGGATCGGTCTGGGTCGTGAGGCCCAGACGGGACGACAAGCGCTGCACGTGGGTGTCGACCGGCAGGCCCGGCTCGCCGAGGGCGACGCTGCGCACGACGTTCGCCGTCTTGCGCCCGACACCGGGGATCGTCACGAGATCCGACATCTTGCTGGGCACCTCGCCGCCGAACCGCTCGACCACCGCCGCCGCCATCCCCATGATGCTCTTGGTCTTGTTGCGGTAGAAGCCGGTGGTGCGGACCAGCTCCTCCACCTCCGCAGGCGCGGCGGTGGCCAGGTCGTGCGGGGTCGGGTACCGCTCGAACAGAGTCGGGGTGACGGTGTTGACACGCTCGTCGGTCGTCTGGGCGGACAGGATCGTCGCCGTGAGCAGCTCGTAGGCGTTCCTGTGGCGCAGGGCGCAGAGCTCGACGGGGGTGCCGGGGTACTCGACCGCCAGGCGGTCGGACACGACGCGCGCCCGGCCCTTCGGACTGCGGGGACGACCGGTGGCCATCCGCCGGACACTACCGGACAGCTGGTGCTACACCCTGTGCCGTGAAGGTCACGTACCGTCGCAGCACACGCCGGGCTCTCGCGCCCGCCACCGCCGTGGCGGCGATCATCGCGGTGGTGGCTCTCGCCGTCGTCCCCGGCCACGGTGAGGCCGTCCCCGGCGCGACCCCCGACGTCGCCGCCGCCCCCACGGGACCGACCGCGACGGCGTCCACCACCAGCACCACGGCCCCGCCCCGCTCCTTCACCCTCGTGGCCACCGGCGACGTCCTCCTCCACCAGCCGCTGTGGGAGCAGGCTCGCGCCGACGCGACGGCCGCCGGCGGAACGGGCCACGACTTCCGCCCCCTCCTTGCCGGTATCGCCCCCCGTGTCGAACACGCTGACCTCGCGATCTGCCACCTGGAGACCCCGGTCGCCGCGCCGGACGGACCGACCGCCGGGTACCCCGCGTTCTCCGTCCCGCCGGAGATCGTGCCCGCGCTCGCCGACACGGGCTTCGACGCCTGCACGACCGCGTCGAACCACACCTACGACAGGGGCGCCGCCGGGGTCGACCGCACCTTGGACGCCCTCGACGCCGCCGGCATCCGCCACGCAGGGTCGGCTCGCAACCCCGACGAGGCGGCCACCACCACCCTGCTGCCCGTCGCCGGAGCCACCGTGGCGCTGCTCTCGTACACGTTCGGCTTCAACGGCGTGCCCGCGCCGGGCGGCGAGACCTGGCGATCCAACCCGATCGACGAGGCCCGCGTCCTGGCCGACGCCGCCCGGGCCCGGGCCGAGGGCGCGTCCGTCGTCGTGGTCGCCATGCACTGGGGCGACGAGTACGACCCCGAACCGAACGCCCAGCAGCAGGCGCTCGGGCCCGCCCTCGTGCGCTCGCCCGACATCGACCTCGTGCTCGGCCACCACGCGCACGTCGTCCAGCCCGTGGAGGTGGTCGACGGCGAGTGGGTCGTCTACGGCATGGGCAACATGGTCGCCCGGCACGGCACGCCCGGGGCGCCGAACCAGGAGGGCCTCCTCGTGCAGTTCACCTTCACGGAGGGACCGGACGGCTGGCGGGTCAGCCGGGCCGAGTTCGCCGCGCTGCTCGTCGTGCTCCCCGGTCCGCCGATCCGGCTGGTGGACGCCGGTGCCGCGCTGGCGGCCGGGATCGGCCCGGCCGGGCCGCTCGATGTGGCCCTGCGGGACCGCCTGCAGCTCGCGTGGGAGCGCACGGCGGCGACGGTCGACCGGCGCGGTGCGAGCATCCACGGACTACGCCCGCTCGCGGGCTCCGCTCCGCCCGCCGCGGGCCCGTAGCCTTCGGAACCGTGAATCGGTTCGAGATCTCCCGCCAGCGCTCGCCCACCGACGTCGCCGCGGTCGGCGAGCTGATCCGCTCGGCAGAGCTGGCGGTGGGGGGGGGGGGGGGGGGCGGGCACAGGGTCCACCAAGGGGCGGTGGGGGGGGGGGGGGGGGGGGCGGGGCGCGGCGG
>CAYUXB010000273.1:0-5402 GCA_964448525.1 uncultured Acidimicrobiaceae bacterium | reverse complement strand
ACACTGGGCCGCCATGTCCGAGGCCCCCACCCCCGATGCCGCGCTGTTCGACAAGATCGTCAACCTGTGCAAGCGCCGCGGCTTCGTCTTCCCGTCCGCAGAGATCTACGGCGGGTTCCGGTCGACCTACGACTACGGCCCCGTGGGTGTCCTGCTGCTGCGCAACGTCAAGGACGCGTGGTGGCGGTCGATGGTGCAGCTCCGCCACGACGTCGTGGGCCTCGACGCGGCGATCCTGTCGCCACCCGCGGTGTGGGAGGCCTCCGGCCACCTGAAGAACTTCACCGACCCGCTGGTCGACTGCCGGGTGTGCCGTGAGCGGTTCCGGCTCGACAAGCTGGAGGACCCTGAGCGCTGCCCGAACTGCGGGGCGAAGAGCAGCTTCACCGAGGCTCGGCAGTTCAACCTCATGTTCAAGACCTACGCCGGCCCGGTGGAGGGTGCGGGCGCCGAGGTGTACCTGCGTCCCGAGACGGCGCAGGGCATGTTCCTCAACTTCCGCAACGTGATGGACACGTCGCGCAAGCGACCGCCGTTCGGCATCGCCCAGGTGGGCAAGTCGTTCCGCAACGAGATCACCCCGGGCAACTTCGTGTTCCGCACCCGCGAGTTCGAGCAGATGGAGATGGAGTTCTTCGTCCCGCCGGCGGACAGCCCCAAGTGGTACGAGTACTGGTGCGCGGAGCGCATGAACTGGTACCTCGCGCACGGCATGCCGGCCGAGAAGCTGCGGCTGCGGGCGCACACCGATGACGAGCTGTCGCACTACTCGACGGCCACGAGCGACGTCGAGTACCTGTTCCCCTGGGGCTGGGACGAGCTCGAGGGCATCGCGAACCGGGGCGACTACGACCTGCGCCAGCACGCCGAGCACTCGGGCGAGAAGCTCGAGTACTTCGACCAGGCGGCCAACGAGCGCTGGTTCCCCCACGTCGTCGAGCCGGCGGCTGGCGCGACCCGCACGGCCCTGGCCTTCCTCATGGCGGCGTACGACGAGGAGGAGGTCGCTCGCGAGGGGCAGGGCAAGGGCGAGGTCCGCACGGTGCTCCGGTTCCATCCCCGCATCGCCCCGTACAAGGTGGCGGTGCTGCCGCTGTCGAAGAAGCCCGAGCTGCAGGAGCCCGCCAACGCGGTGCTCGCCCAGCTGCAGCCGCACTTCATGTGCGACTACGACGAGACCCAGGCGATCGGTCGGCGCTACCGCCGCCAGGACGAGCTGGGCACGCCGTACTGCGTGACGGTCGACTTCGACAGCCTGGAGGATCGGGCGGTCACGGTGCGCGACCGCGACACGATGGTGCAGGAGCGCGTGCCGATCGACGGCTTGCTCGACCACCTCCGTCCCAAGCTCGACATCTGAGATTTTCTCCACTGGATTGGTCGCTCCAGCGACCAGATCCGTGGGCAGAATCACAGGAGCGCGTGCCGATCGCCGGTCTGCTCGACCACCTGCGCCCCAAGCTCGACATCTGACGGTGAGGGGCCGCCGGCCCGACACCGGCGGCCCGTTCACGTCAGGTTCACAGCGGGATCCGTACGTTCCGCGGCGTGAAACGCCTTCTGGCGACCGCGGCCCTCCTCGCGACCCTGGTGACCTCCATGGGCGCCTGCACCTCCGACACCGAAACCCCCGACGAGGTGTCCCGCATGCCCGCGGACGGTGTGGCCGACGCGCCGGCCTGCTCGCCGGAGCTGGACGAGGCGTTCGGGGCCTGGGCCGATGCCGGGTTCAGCGGCACGATCGCCGTGCTGACCGAGGGCGAGCCGGACTGCCTCGCCGCCTACGGCACGGCCGACGCTGCCACCGGCGCTCCCAACACGGTCGACACCGTCTACGCCATCGGCTCGGTGAGCAAGGCGTTCACCGCCGCCGCGGTCTACGCCCTGGTGGACGATGGGGTACTGGCGCCGACCCACCGGGCCGGCGACCTCGTCCCCGGCCTGGTCGGCCCGGCGGCCGATGCCACCGTCGAGCAGCTGCTGCTGCACACCGGAGGTCTGACCGGCGACCACGGCGAGGACCACCAGCCGCTCGACCACGACGAGGCGGTGACGGCGATCGGTGGTCTGCCCCAGGCGTTCCCGCCCGGCAGCGACCACCTCTACAGCAACGCCGGCTACACCCTGCTGGCGCTCGTCGTCGAGGAGGTCTCCGGCACCGACTACCGCGAGCTCCTGGCGTCGCGGGTGCTGACGCTGCCCGACGGTGCGGTGGCGGGCGGGTTCTGGGACGGCGAGCCTGCCGCCGAGGGCCCGCGGGCGGCAGGTGTGCTCGATGACGGGAGCGCCGGCCAGGCGGGCGACTTCGCTGGCTCGCACTGGGCGATGGCGGGCAACGGCGACCTGGCGATGACCACCCGCGACCTGGCGGTGTGGACCGACGCCCTGTTCACCGGGGAGATCGTGTCGCCGTCGTCCGCCGCGGCCATCGCCGCCCCCGGCTTCGACCATGGCGATGGCAGCGCCGAGACCCCCGGGTGGGTGGCGCTCGACGCGTCGGTGCTCGGCGAGCCGGTGTTGGCCGCGTCCGGGGGCGGTGGCGACACCGGTCAGGACGCGGTCGTCGCCTGGCTGCCCGAGAGCGAGCGGGTCATCGCGATCGCCGCCAACACGCCGGACGTGCGGGCCGAGGACCTGCTGCGGTCGGTCGGCCCGGCGCTGGTGGCCGGCGAGGTGCCGCCCCCGCCGGCCGGTCCGTCGGGCGGCTCGGCGGGCGGATCGGAAGGCGAGGTCGACGCGGCGGAGATGGCCACGCTGACCGGCGCGTACGCACTGCCAGCGGAGGGCCCGGATGGTGGCTCGACCGACGGCTCTGGTGGTGGCTCGTTCGCGGTGGCCCCACACGACGACGGACTGGCGATCACCGCCTCGGGCCCTGCCGCGGTCGCGGCGTTGTTCCCCCTGCCCGAGGGCACGGCAGTGGACGCAGGCACGCACGAGGATCGGGTGCGGTCCCTCCTGGCGGGGGACACGAGCGCGGGACGCGAGGAGCGCGAGGCCATCGAGTCCGACTTCGGGGCGATCGAGGAGGTCGCCGTGCAGGGGACGATCGTCGACGACGGCGAGCTCCGCACCTACGTCACGGTCACCGCGGGCGACGTGGCGCTGACCGGCTGGTACGCGCTCGACGAGCAGGGCGGCATCGCCGCGGTCGACCTCGCCGACGGCGAGCCCGCGCTCTTGGTCGCCCCGTCCGGGGGCGGCACGTTCCGCCCCGTGGATCCGACCGGTCGCGGGCCCGAGGTCACGGTGGAGTTCGGCGACGGCACGCTGACCGTCGCCGGGCCGGCGGGTACGACCACGGCGCGCCTGGCAGGCTGACGGCGTGCGGATCCTGGTCATCGAGGACGACGCCGACCTCGCCGAGGTGCTGGCCCTCGGGCTGCGCAACGAGCGCTACGCCGTCGATGTGGCCGGCACGTGCGCCGAGGCGGAGGAGCGGCTGCGGACCACCGAGTTCGACGTCGCCTGCGTCGACCTCGGCCTGCCGGACGGCGACGGCCTCGACCTCGTGCGACGGCTGCCGACCGACCCCGGCCTCCACCGTCCCCGCCGCACCATCGTGCTGACCGCCCGCGACGCGGTCGTCGACAGGGTCGCCGGCCTCGACGCGGGGGCGGACGACTACCTGGTCAAGCCGTTCGACTTCACCGAGCTGGCCGCCCGCCTCCGGGCGCTCGCCCGCCGCGCCGAGGAGCGAGCGACGGTGCTGGAGGTCGGCGACCTGCGGCTCGATCAGGCCGCCCATCGCGCCTGGCGCGGCGACGCGGCGCTGGCGCTCACCGCTCGCGAGTTCGCCCTGCTCCGCTACTTCATGCACCACCCGGGCGAGCTGCTGCCAGCCGAGACATTGCTCGACCACGTGTGGGACGCCAACGCGGACCCGTTCACCTCCTCGGTCCGGGTGATCCTCAGCCGCTTGCGCCGCAAGCTGGGCGACCCGCCGCCGATCGAGACGGTCACCAATGCCGGCTACCGGCTGCAGGCCGGGCCGTGAGCGGGGCCTGGCGCTCGCTGCGGGTGCAGCTCGCGGTGGTCGGCTTCTTCGCCATCTACCTGCCGGTGCTGCTGCTCGCGGGTGTCGACGCCGTGACGACCACCGACACCGATGTGGACGTGCGCGTCGGCGAGCCCCCGGTCGAGGAGACGACGGGTGACGACGCGTCGCCCTGGACGACGGTGACCGTGCTCGCCCTCGCGCCCGCGGCGGCGCTGCTCGCCTGGTGGTGGGCGGGGCGGGCCGTCGGCCCGATCGATCGGGTGCGCACCGTCGCCGAGGACATCGAGGGCTCCGACCTGAGCCGACGCATCGGGCTCGATGCGGGCCCGACCGAGGTGGTGGCGCTGGCGGCGAGCTTCGACGGCATGCTCGACCGCCTGGACCGGGCGGCCGAGGCGCAGCGCCGCCTGATCGAGGAGGCGAGCCACGAGCTGCGCACCCCGCTGACGGTGCTGAAGGCGAATGCCGAGGTGGTGCTCGCTCACCCCGAGCCCACCCTGGACGTGTACCGCGAGGGGCTGGAGCGCTCGGGAGCGGCCGCCGCCCGCATGCAGGCGACGCTCGACGAGCTGCTGGTCGACGCCCGGGGCCGCGCCCGCACGATCGACCGGCGCCCGGCCGACCTGGTGGTGATCGCCCGGGCCGTCGTCGCCGACGCCGCGGTGGTGGCCGCACCCCGGGGGATCACCGTGTCCCTGTCCGCGCCGGGGGCCGTCCCCTGCGGAGTGGACACGGCCATGGTCACGCGCGCGGTGGCCAACCTGCTCGACAATGCCGTGCGGTACTCGCCGGACCGCTCAGGCGTGGAGGTGACGGTGGCGGCGGACGATGACGAGGCCGAGGTGCGTGTCGCCGACCACGGCCCCGGCATCCCGGACGGCGAGCAGGACCGGGCCTTCGAGCGCTTCTGGCGGGGACAGCCGGACACGCCCGACAGGCCGGGCACCGGCCTCGGCCTGCCGATCGCCCGGCAGGTCGCCGCCGCCCACGGCGGCACCCTCTCGGTCCGCTCGCCGGGCCCGTCCGGCGACGGCGCCGTGTTCACCCTCCGCCTCCGCCGCTGACCCACCCACCCCACCACCCGGGGATTTTCTACGCGGATCTGGTCGTTCCAACGACCAGAACCACGGGCGAAATCGCGTGGTGGGCCAGCGTCGTCGGAGTGGCCGGGGCCAACGTGCCGAGTCCGAGCCCCAGCTCGGCGTCCGCCCAGGCGAGGACCGCGCACACCCGGGGCGCGATCGAGGGCCCGACGGGCGTGCGGCCCGAACACCGGCCGACCCGCGACCGACGTGGCCGTGTCGTACGGGGCGGTCAGCACGAGGGCGCGGCGGTCCGGGTCGAACTGGTCGAGTGCCGCGACGACCTCCGGCGGCGGCTCGGCCATGGCGCGCTCGAACAG
>CAYUXB010000272.1:0-5405 GCA_964448525.1 uncultured Acidimicrobiaceae bacterium | reverse complement strand
GTCGAGGTCACCACCGGCCCGCTCGGTCAGGGCGTCGCGAACGGTGTCGGTCTCGGCGTCGCCGAGCGCTGGCTGCGGGCACGGTTCGGGCCCGAGGTCTGCGACCACCGCACGTACGTGATCTGCAGCGACGGCGACCTGATGGAGGGCATCAGCCACGAGGCCGCCTCGCTCGCCGGGCACCTGAAGCTCGGCCGCCTCGTCTACGTCTACGACGACAACCACATCACCATCGACGGCGAGACCGACCTGTCGTACTCCGACGATGTCGCCAGGCGGTTCGAGGGCTACGGCTGGCACGTCGACCAGCTCGGCGACGTCGCCAACGACACCGAGGCGCTCGAGGCCGCGCTGCGCCGGGCCGGCGACGACGAGGAGGCCCCGTCGCTGCTCATCCTGCGCAGCCACATCGGCTGGCCGTCGCCCAACTTCACCGACACGGCCGACGCCCACGGCAGCCCGCTGGGCGACGAGGAGATCGCCGCCACGAAGGACATCCTCGGCCTGCCCGTCGACGAGTCCTTCCACGTGCCCGACGACGTGCTCGACATGTACCGCGCCGCCGGTCGGCGGGGCCGCGAGCAGCGCGAGGCCTGGGAGAAGCGCCTCGCCGCCTGGGACGGCGACCGCCCCACCTACGAGGCGTGCATCGGCCGCCGGGGTCTGCCCGGCTGGCAGGACGCGCTGCCCTCCTGGGAACCGGGCACGCAGGTCGCCACCCGCAAGGCGAGCGGCGCCTGCCTCCAGGCGATGGTCGACGCCGTGCCGGGCCTCATGGGCGGCGGTGCCGACCTCACCGGCAACACGGGCACGGCCATCAAGGACCACGGGGTGTTCTCGCCCGAGGACCCCACGGGCCGCCAGATCTACTTCGGCGTGCGCGAGCACGGCATGGGCGGCGTCATGAACGGGATGTCGGCCCACGGCGGCGTCATCCCGGTCGGCGGCACGTTCTTCGTCTTCAGCGACTACATGCGCCCCGCGGTGCGGCTGGCGGCGATGTCCGAGTACAAGGAGATCTTCTCCTTCACGCACGACTCGGTCGGCCTGGGCCAGGACGGCCCCACCCACCAGCCCATCGAACACCTGGCGTCGCTGCGGGCGATGCCCCAGCTGCGCCTGATCCGTCCCGCGGACGCCAACGAGACGGCGGCGGCGTGGCGCATCGCCCTCGAGAGCGACGGGCCGACGGCCCTCGTGCTCACCCGCCAGGACGTGCCGGTCCTCGACGGGACGGCCGGAGGCGCCGTCGAGCGCGGGGCCTACGTGCTGGCCGACCCGGGCGAGCCGCAGATCGTGCTCATCGGCACGGGCAGCGAGGTGTGGGTGTGCGTCGAGGCCGCCGCGCTCCTGGCGACGGAAGGCGTGGCCGCCAGCGTGGTGTCGATGCCGTCCTGGGATCTGTTCGCGGCGCAGAGCGACGACTACCAGAACTCGGTGCTCCCGCCCGAGGTGCCGACCCTCGCCGTCGAGGCCGGTGCCAGCCTCGGGTGGGACCGGTGGGCGGACGACAGCGTCAGCCTGGACCGCTACGGCGCCTCGGCCCCCGGCGACATCGCCCTGGCCAATCTGGGGTACACCCCGGAGAACGTGGCCGACCGGGCCCGCCAACTTCTCACCGACCTGAAGGAGGACGCGTGAGCAAGCTCCACGATCTGCACGACACCCAGGGCCAGAGCCCCTGGCTCGACAACATGCGCCGCGGCTGGATCACGGGTGGCGAGCTCGCCCGCTGGGTCGAGCGTGGCGTGCGCGGCATCACGTCCAACCCGACGATCTTCCAGAAGGCGATCTCCGGCGGCAACGACTACGACGACCAGTTCGGCGAGCTCATCGGCGGCGGCTCCTCGATCGACGACGCCTACTGGTCGCTCGTGACCGCCGACATCGAGGACGCCCTGCGCATCCTGCGCCCGGTGCACGACGCCAGCGGCGGCGTCGACGGCTACGTGTCGGTCGAGGTCGCCCCGGTCCTGGCCCGCGACCGCGACGGCACCGTGGCGTCGGCCCGCGAGCTGCACGCCCGCATCGACGAACCCAACCTGTTCGTCAAGGTGCCGGCGACAGCCGAGGGCGTCGAGGCCATCCGCACGTTGATCGGCGAGGGCCACAGCATCAACGTCACGCTCATCTTCGGGCTCGACCGCTACGAGGAGGTGATGGAGGCCTACATCGCCGGCCTGGAGGCCTACGACGGCGACCTGTCCACCGTTACAAGCGTCGCCTCGTTCTTCGTCAGTCGGGTCGACACCGAGGTCGACCAGCGCCTCGAGACGATCGGCACCGACGCCGCCCTCGCCCTGCGGGGCAAGGCCGCGGTCGCCCAGGCACAGGTGGCCTACAGCCGCTTCCTCGCCACGTTCAGCGGGCCGCGCTGGCAGGCCCTCGCCGAGCGGGGCGCCAAGGTGCAGCGACCGCTGTGGGCGTCGACCTCCACGAAGAACCCCGCCTTCCCCGACACGCTGTACGTCGACACGCTCATCGGCCCCGACACGGTCAACACGATGCCCGAGGCCACCCTCGACGCCTTCGAGGACCACGGCACCCTCGCCCGCACGGTCGACGCGGACCCGGCGGGTGCCGAGCAGACCCTCGCCGCCATCGGCGAGGCGGGCGTCGACATGGACGACGTCAGCCGCGTCCTGGAGGAGCAGGGCGTGTCGTCGTTCGCCAAGAGCTTCGATGAACTGATCACCTCGCTCGCGACCAAGGCAGAGACGCTCCGGTAGCCCGCGATGAGCCACGGTCGGGGTCGACCGGTCAGGTAGCGTGCGCGGGGTGCACGGCGAACTGGTGGTGGTCGACGACGTCCCCGGGGAGTTCGCGGAGCGCGTCATCGAGGCGTTCCACGGCCGCCCGCACGACGCCTTCTCGTTCGCGCTCTCCGGCGGCCAACTGGCACGCAGCTGCTACGAGCGGCTCGCCGAGGACGCCGGTTCGCAGATCGACTGGTGGAAGGTCGACGTCTACTGGGGTGACGAGCGTTGCGTCCCGCTCGACGACGAGAACTCCAACTACCGCCTCGTCCGTGAATCCCTGCTGGAGAAGGTGGGGGCGGTCAACGCCAACTTCCCGATGCGCTGCGACGAGGGCCCCGACCCCTACCAGCTCCGCCTGGGCGAGCTCGGACGCGTCGATGTCGTGCACCTCGGGATGGGCGCCGACGGCCACACGGCGTCGCTGTTCCCCGACTCGTCGGCGCTCGACGCCGACCCGGGCCGGCTCGTGGTCATGAACGACGACCCGTCCGGCACCAACCCCTTCCCGCGGATGACGCTCACCTTCGGCGGCATCGCCCGGGCGCGCCTCGTTCTCGTCACCGTGTCCGGCGAGGCCAAGCGCGAGGCGTTGGCCCGCGTCGCAGCCGGCGACCCGGGTCTACCCGCCTCCCACATCCGCGCCGACAGCGTGCTGTGGATCGTCGACCCGGCCGCGGCCGGCGACCTCTCCTGACCGCAGCCGACCACCCCGACCTCTCCGTCCCGACCGCATCCCGCCAGCCCGCCGAGGAGCACGACGTGCGACGCCGGATCGAACGCAGACGCAGCCCGCTCCGCACGACGGCCGTGCGTGTCCGGCGCAGCATCCGGCGCCGCCTGCTCTTCGCCAACGTCGCCGGCACGGTGGCGGTCATGACCTTCCTGCAACTGGCGTCGGGCCCGGACCTCGCGCCCGATCTGCCCCTCTGGGTGCGGCTCGTCGGGCCGCTGGCACCGGTGGTCGTGCTGCTCGTGCCGGCCTACATGTGGGGGCACCGCGCCTTCAGCCGGGCGATCGGGTGGGCGCTCGAGGACCGCGAACCGACGATGACCGAGCGCTTCACCGTGCTGCGCGAGCCCTGGCGACAGGCGCTGCGGCCGCTGGTGTTCTGGATGCTCGGTGCGCTGCTGTACGGCACGATCACCGCACTCGCCGGCGCCACCCTCATCACGGTGGTCCGGGTCGTGGAGGGCACGATCCTCGGCGGCGTCACCACCTGCGCGCTCGCCTACCTGCTGATCGAGCGCTCGTTCCGGCCGCTGTTCGCGCACGTGCTCGACGGCATGCCGGACCACCGTCCCCGCACGCCGGGCATCCGCATGCGGCTGCTGCTCACGTGGGCCATCGGCTCCGGCGTGCCGCTGCTGGCGATGGCGCTCGTGCTCCTCCTCGACGGCAACGAGATCGAGCCCGCCGCCCTCGCCATGCTGTCGTTCGCCGCGCTGGCCGCCGGCTTCCTCGCCACCGTGGCGTCCGCCCGCTCGGTGGCCGAGCCGCTCGACGGTTTGCGGCGGGCGCTCGCCCGGGTGCGCGACGACGACTTCGACGTGGGCCTCGTCGTCGACGACGGCGGCGAGGTCGGCGAGGTGCAAGCGGGCTTCAACCGCATGGTCGACGGCCTGCGGGAGCGCCGCCAGATCCAGGATCTGTTCGGTCGCCACGTCGGCCAGCAGGTGGCCACCCAGGCGCTCGAGCACGGCACCGGCCTGCGGGGCGGCGAAGCTGACGCCAGCGCGGTGTTCGTCGACATCGTCGGTTCGACGGCGATGGCCGAGGTCCTGTCCCCGGACGAGGTGGTGGCGACGCTCAACGACTTCTTCGACGTCGTGGTGCGCGCGGTCGACGGGCAGGGCGGCTGGGTCAACAAGTTCGAGGGCGACGGCGCCCTGTGCATCTTCGGTGTGCCCGGCACGCAGCCCGACCACGCCGACCGGGCGCTGCGGGCGGCCCGCCTGCTGCACCTGGCGCTGGTGGAGCTCGCCGAGCAGAAGCATCCGGGGCTGGCAGCCGGCATCGGCGTGTCGTCGGGCCGCGTCGTGGCCGGCAACGTCGGCACGGAGGCCCGCTACGAGTACACGGTGATCGGCCCGGCGGTCAACGAAGCGGCGCGCCTCACCGACGTGGCCAAGGGCCGCGAGGTCAAGGTGCTGGCCTCGGGCGAGACGGTGCGTCGCGCCGCCGGCGAAGCGCGCCGCTGGCACGACGTCGGCACGGCAGCCCTGCGGGGACGCAACGCACCGACCGCCATCTACGAGCCGATCGTCGATCAGGCCGCCCGGGCCTCCACCGACGTGCGCGAGCCGCGGGCCATCTCGCCGTCCGAACCCGCGTAGCCACGAGGCGACCCCCCTCCCACCCGGAGCGGGGCGGTGGGGCACCCGTCCGCCCTCGCGGGCCGCCCGGGGGCCGAGGCCTCCGGGCCGGATCGGCTGGTGCGCGCGCCCCGCCGATAGCCTCCTGCAAATGGGGCACACGCACCTGCTCGACCTCCCGCTCGATGCGCTGACCGCCGAGGCGCGCCGTGTGCGCGACGCGGCCACCGGCACCCGGGTGACCTACTCGCCCAAGGTCTTCATCCCGCTCACGATGTTGTGCCGCGACCGCTGCGGCTACTGCACCTTCGCGCAGCCCCCTGCCCGGCTCGA
>CAYUXB010000271.1:1724-5406 GCA_964448525.1 uncultured Acidimicrobiaceae bacterium | reverse complement strand
GAACGAGATCTACCGCCAGATCGAGGCCAACGAGAACCGCAAGTTCGACCGCGTGGGGGAGTCGATCTCGGGGTCGGAGGACCGTGAGCCGTCGATCCCCGCGCAGATTCGTGAGCTCGACGAGCTGCGCAAGCAGGGCCTGGTCAGCGAGGAGGAGTTCGCGGCGAAGAAGCAGCAGCTCCTCGACCGCATGTGAGCACGCCGTCGCGGCCCCGCCTCGTCAGCCTGGTGCCGTCGGTCACCGAGACGCTGGTGGCCTGGGGCGCCCCGCCCGTTGCGTGCACGCGCTTCTGCGAGCAGCCCGACATCCCGCACGTCGGGGGCACGAAGGACCCGGACGTCGCTGCCATCGTGACGCTCGCCCCCGACCTGGTCGTGATGTGCGTCGAGGAGAACCGGCGTGAGGACGCCGAAGCCCTGGCCGCGGCGGGGGTGACCACGGCGTCGCTGTCGATCGACGGCGTCGCCGATGTCGGGCCGGCCCTCGCGATGCTGGCGTCGCTCGCCGGGGTCGGCGACCGGGCGACCGCCGACCTCGACGCTCTCGGTGCGCTCGATGCCTCCCTGGCCGCCGGTGCGCCGGCACCCACGTTGTCGGCGTTCGTCCCCATCTGGAAGCGTCCGTGGATGACGCTCGCGGGCGGGACCTACGGCTCGTCCCTGCTCGCAGCGGTGGGGGTGGCCAACGTGTTCGCCGATGCCGGCGCCCGCTACCCGACGGTGACGCTCGCCGAGGCGCGCGAGCGCCGGCCGGACGTCGTGCTCGCCCCGAGCGAGCCGTACCCGTTCGCCGAGCGCCACGTCCCGCTCTTGGCGGAGGTCGCGCCTGTCGTCCTCGTCGACGGGCAGGACCTGTTCTGGTGGGGCAGCCGCACCCCGGCGGCGCTCGCCCGGCTGCGCGAAGCGCTCGCCGACGTCTCGCCCTCCGGCTGACCCACGGTCGCCCGCGCCCCCACCGGGCACCCGAGCGGCACCGTCGTCGTTGCTCGCCCGAGGGACCGGGTCACGTCGTGGTCAGCGACGCTCCCGCGGCAGGTCGGCCGCGCCACACGACCGGCCCGTTGATGCGTGTCTTGGGCTTGCACAGCACGACGACGCACCCGCCGAAGCCCGCCCCGGTGACGCGCGCGCCGTACACCCCGGGCACGCCGCGCACGTTGCCCACCAGCTCGTCGAGCACGGGTGTGGACACCTCGAAGTCGTCGCGCATGCTGGCGTGGCTGGCCACCAGCAGCTCGCCCGCGTAGCCGAGGTGGCCCTTGGCCAGTGCGCTGGCGAGGGCGTCGACCCGTTCGTTCTCGGTGGTGACGTGGCGGGCCCTCCGGCGCAGCACCGGATCGTCGATCCGCTCGGCGTCGGCGGGCGCGGCGTCGCGCAGCCGGCCGATGACCTCCTCCGCGGCCTCGCACTCGGCGCGCCGCTCGGCGTAGGCCGAGGCGCTCAGCTCGCGGTGCTGGCCGGAGTGGATGACCACGACCTCGGCATCGTCGGGAAACGCCACCGGCTCGACCTCGAGCGTGTCACAGTCGATGCGCAGGGCCATGCCCTCGACCGCGGCCAGCGACACGAGCTGGTCCATGATCCCGCAGGGCACGCCGACGGCCCGCTCCTCGGCCCGCCGACAGGCCTGGGCGGCCGCCACGGGGTTGACCCGGTCGGCGCCGAGCGCGGTGGCGACCGCCACCTCCAGCGCGGCGGACGACGCCAATCCACTGCCGGCGGGCAGGGTCGAGTGCACCATGCCGACGAGGCCGTCGGTCGGCCGCACCTGTTCGACGACCGCGGCGACGTAGCGCGCCCAGTGCGGCTCGACGGTCGACGGATCGCCGTCGAAGTCGATCGGGATCTCGGCCACGCCATCGAACCCGTCGGAGCCGAGCATCACCCAGTTGCCGCCGCGGTCGCCGGTGATCTCGGTACCGAGGCCGATCGCCATCGGCAGGGCGAGGCCACCCATGTAGTCGGTGTGGTCGCCGACCAGGTTCACCCGGCCGGGGGCCCAGGCTCGCAGTCCCATTCACGCTCCTCGCAGTGCGGCCGCGGCATCCTCGGGGACGACCGGGTTGGTGTAGGCGCCACTGCCGAGCTCGGCAGCGGCCACGTAGCGTTGCACGCGGGGCGAGCGCATCGACGACACGACGTGGACGTGCACGTGCGACTCGGGCCACGCGCCGCCGTCGGTCGGGCGCTGGTGGATCCACAGCATGTACGGCATCGGCGTGTCGAACAGCCGGTCGAGCCGGCCGAGCACGTCGACGAGCAGCGCCGCCAGGCCGTCGCGCTGGGGCCCGTCGAGCGACGGCAGGTCCGGGCGGTGGACGTCCGGGGCCAGCAGGAGGGCGTAGGGGTACGCGCTGGCGCCCGGCACCCAGGCACGCCAGCTGTCGCTCTCGGCGACCGCGAGCGCGTCGTCGGCGGGGGCGCACAGGGCGCAGGCGCCGCGGGCGGCCCGCCGCAGCTCGGTCAGCGGGACGTCGGGCACCCCGTCGTAGGCGTAGATCTGCCCGTGGGGGTGGGCGATCGTGGCGCCGACCTCCTCGCCCCGGTTCTCGAACACGAGCACGTAGGCGACGTCGTCGCGGGCACCGAGCGCCTCGGTGCGGTCGCACCAGAGGTCGACGACCTTGCGCGCGCCCTCGGCGCCGAGACCGGGGAAGGTCTGGTCGTGCTCGGGCGTGTAGAGCACGACCTCGCAGCGGCCGTCGGGCAGGGCCGGCCACCGGTTCGGGAACGCCTTGACGTCGTAGTGGTCGGGTGCCTCGGTGCCGCCGACGCAGAACGGGCAGGCGGTTGCGGGCCGGTTCGGCCGGTGCTGGCGGCTGCCCGCCACCACGACGGTGGCGCCGGACAGCTCGTCGATGCGGACGTCGGGCATGGTGGGCGGGGTGGCTCTCGGCGATTCGTGCGGGCGATGGCTGGGTGTCTCAGCGCAAGGCAGCGACGGCCGCAGCCGCCCGCTCGAGCGCCCCGGGGTTCCAGGGCGCGCGGAGGGCGACGTTGACGCTGTCGACCCCGGCAGCAACGTAGCGGCCCAGCACGTTCGTGACCTGTCCCACGCTGGTTCCCACGACGGCATCGGCCCGCAGCGCGTCGGCCCGCGGGCCGAACTGGGCCCGCAGCGAGGCGTCGTCGTCGCACACGATCACGTTGACCCCGAGGCGGATCTCGCCGGGATCGCGCCCGAGGTCCGCGCAGTGAGCTTCGAGGGCGGCGCGCTTGGCGGCGATCGCGTCGGGCCCGACGAAGGGCAGGTTCCACCCGTCGCCGCTCTCGGCGACGATGCGGGCGGTGCGGCGCTCGCCGGTGCCGCCGATCCAGATGGGCAACTCGGGCTGGACGGGCCGGGGTTCGTTGCGGGCGTCGACCAGGGTGACGTGGTGTCCCTCGACGGTCGTGCTCTCCCGGCGGAGGAGGCCGCGCACGGCGGCGGCCGACTCGGCCAGCAGGTCGAGCCGCTGGCCGAGCGGGGGGAACGGGATGCCGTAGGCGGCGTACTCGGCTGCGGCCCACCCGGCGCCGAGCCCGATCTCCGCCCGCCCGCCGGAGAGGTGGTCGATCGTCGTGACCGCCTTGGCCAGCACGCCGGGGTGCCGGTAGCCGGCGCAGTAGACGAGGCATCCGCAGCGCACCCGCGTGGTGGCGCACGCGAGGGCCGTGTGCATCGCCACGGCCTCGTGGCACG
>CAYUXB010000271.1:0-1624 GCA_964448525.1 uncultured Acidimicrobiaceae bacterium | reverse complement strand
CGGCCGAGGGGAGAGCGAGCGGTGAGCGACTTGACCGGGCGGTCAATCGCGAACACGATGGCCGCCATGCCGATCGCCCAGGCCAACGGGATCGAGATCGCCTATGAGACCTTCGGCGATCCGGCCCGCCCGACCGTCCTCCTGGTCATGGGCCTCGGCAGCCAGATGATCCACTGGGACCCGGAGTTCTGCCGGGGCATCGTGGACCGCGGCTTCCACGTCGTGCGGTTCGACAACCGGGACATGGGCGCCTCCACCCGCATCGAGGTCGAGGTCGACGTCCTCGGCGCGCTCAGCGCGAGCGCGTCCGGTGACGCGGCGCCTCCGGTGCCGTATCTGCTGAGCGACATGGCCGCCGATGCCGTCGGGCTGCTCGACCACCTGGGCATCGACCGGGCCCACCTCTTCGGCGTCTCGATGGGTGGCATGATCGTCCAGTCGATCGCCATCGGGTACCCCGAGCGCGTCATCACCCTCACCTCCGTGATGTCGACCACCGGCGACCCGGACGTCGGCGCCCCCACCGGGGAAGCGATGACCGCGCTGCTGGCACCGCCGCCGCAGACCCGCGAGCAGCTGCAGGACGCGGCGGTGCACCACGCAGGCGTGTGGGGCAGCCCGGGCCTCTACGACGAGGACCGCCTGCGCCGCGCGGCAGGTCAGGCATGGGATCGCGGCTACAACCCGGCCGGTACGGCCCGCCAGCTCGCCGCCATCCTGGCGTCGGGCAGCCGCGCGGAGGCGCTCGCCGGCCTCGACGTCCCGACGCTCGTCATCCACGGCACGGCCGACAAGCTCGTGCAGCCCTCCGGCGGTGACCGCACCGCCGAGGTCATCCCGGATGCCAAGCTGCTCGTGATCGAGGGCATGGGGCACGACCTCGCCCCGCCGCTGTGGCCCCAGATCATCGGCGCACTGGCCGACCACGCCGGCGCCCACACCTGACCAACCGCCACATCGACAGGAGCACCATGGGACCCCTCGCCGGAATCACGGTCATCGAGATCGCGGGCATCGGCCCCGGTCCCTACTGCGGCATGATGCTCGCCGACCTCGGCGCCGACGTCATCCGCATCGACCGGGCGCAGGCCGTGCAGGGCGGCGATCCCGAGCGCCCGCCCGCCGACCTGCTGGCGCGTGGCCGCCGCTCCCTCGGTGTCGACCTCAAGAGCCCGGACGGCGTCGAGGTCGTGCTCAGCCTGGTCGAGAAGGCCGACGCGCTCATCGAGGGCTTCCGGCCCGGGGTGACCGAGCGCCTGGGCATCGGCCCGGACGACTGCCTGGCCCGCAACCCCAAGCTGGTCTACGGCCGCATGACCGGCTGGGGCCAGGACGGCCCCTACGCCAAGACCGCCGGCCACGACATCAACTACATCTCGCTCGCCGGCGCCCTCGAGCCGATCGGCCGCCGGGGCGAGGCGCCGGTGCCGCCGCTCAACCTCGTCGGCGACTTCGGCGGCGGTGGCCTGCTGCTGGCCTTCGGCATCTGCGCCGCGCTGCTCGAGGCGCAGCGGTCCGGCGAGGGCCAGGTCATCGACGCCGCCATGGTCGACGGCGCCGCGTCGCTCATGACGATGACCCACTCGTTCCGGGCCATGGGCATCTGGAACGACGAGCGCGGCAC
>CAYUXB010000270.1:0-5407 GCA_964448525.1 uncultured Acidimicrobiaceae bacterium | reverse complement strand
CACGGCATGCGCAACCCGTTCCGCATCACGAGCCGCCCCGGCACCGACGAGGTGTGGGTCGGTGACGTGGGTTGGGGCACCTGGGAGGAGATCAACCGCATCGAGAGCACGACCGACGACATCGTCGAGAACTTCGGCTGGCCCTGCTACGAGGGTGCCGATCCCCAGCCGACGTACGCGGGCGTGGGCCTCGACATCTGCACCGGCCTGTACGAGGGCACGTTCGACACCGAGCTGCGCTCGCCCCACTTCGTGTACCGGCACGGCAACCCGCCGGACCCGGAGCGGTGCGGCACCCAGCCGGGCGGGTCGATCACCTCGATCGCCTTCTACGACGGCGGCGACTACCCCGTCACCTACGACGGCGCCCTCTTCTTCGGTGACTACACGCGGGGTTGCATCTGGGCGATGATGCCCGGCGCCGACGGGCTGCCGGACACCTCCCAGGTGGCCACCGTGGTCACCGGCGCCTACCCCGTCGACATGGAGGCCGCGCCGGGCGGCGACCTGCTGTGGCTCGACATCCTGGCGGGCACCCTCAACCGCATCGGGCACTTCGGCGACGACCTGCCGCCCGCCGCCGTCATCGACGTCGACACCGACAACGGTCCCTTGCCGCTGACCGTCCAGCTCGACGGATCGGGCTCGGTGGCCGGCGATGGCGGGGCCCTCACCTACGCCTGGGACATCGACGGCGACGGTGACTACGACGACAGCACCGACCCCGCCACCGGCGTCACCTACACCGCCGCCGGGAACGTGACCGTCCGCCTGCAGGTCACCAACGCCGCGGGGCTGAGCCACGCCACCAGCGTCGTCATCCACGCCGGCAACACACGGCCCGTGCCGGCGATCGACGCACCCGCCGACGGCACGACCTGGTCGGTCGACCAGGTGCTCGACCTCGCCGGTTCGGCCACCGACGCCGAGGACGGCGCGCTCGGCGCCACCGCGCTGAGCTGGCAGGTCAACCTGCACCACTGCTCGACGCCGGACGACTGCCACGTGCACCTGCTGCAGACGCTCGCCGGACAGGCCACCCCCACGATCACGGCCCCCAACCACGAGTACCCGGCGTACCTCGAGCTCGAGCTCACGGCCACCGACGCCGGGGGGCTGACGGGCACGACGGCCCTGCGCCTCGACCCGGCCACCTACGACCTGGCGGTCGAGTCCGAACCGGCGGGCCTCGACCTGTCGGTCGGCTCGCGCACGGCCACCGCGCCGTACACCCAGACCGTGATCGCGGACTCGTACCACACGGTGTCGGCCCCGTCCCCACAGACTGTCGGCGAGTCGACCTTCCGGTTCGGCGCCTGGTCGGACGGCGGCTCGCCCGTCCACCAGATCACGGTGACCGAGCCCGCGACCCTCACCGCGTCCTACACCGCGGACCCGGGCGCGCCCGTCACCCACTACGTGTCCGACCTGCCCTGGGCCAGCGAGACCAACGGCTACGGGCCCGTCGAGCGCGACATGACCAACGGCGAGACCGCGGCCGGCGACGGCACCCCGATCACCATCGGCGGCCAGACCTGGCCGAAGGGCATCGGCGCCCACGCCGACAGCGAGATCGTCGTCGACCTACCGCCCGACTGCACCCGGTTCGACGCCGTCGTCGGCCTCGACGACGCGGTCGGCAACAACGGCACGGTGCAGTTCCGGGTGCTGGGCGACGGCACCGAGCTCGCCGCCAGCCCGGTGATGCAGGGCGTCGACCCGGGCCAGGCGCTGACCGCCGATCTCACCGGGGTCGCCGAGCTGACCCTCGTCACCGACGACACCGGCGACAACAACTGGTGGGATCACGCCGACTGGGGCGACGCCCTCCTCACCTGCGAGCCGCCGCCGCCCGAGCCCGAGATCATCTACGTGTCCGACCTGCCGTGGGTCAGCGAGACCAACGGCTACGGGCCCACCGAGCGCGACATGACCAACGGCGAGCCCGCGGCGGGCGACGGCACCACCATCTCGCTGGGCGGGCAGACCTTCGCCAAGGGCATCGGCGCCCACGCCGACGGCACCGTCGTGGTGGACGTCCCTCCCGGCTGCCGCGCGTTCGACGCCGTGGTCGGCATCGACGACGGCGTCGGCCTCAACGGCACGGTGCAGTTCACCGTCATGGGCGACGGCGCCGAACTGGCCGCCAGCCCCGTGCTCGCGGGCGGCGCGCCGGGCCACGCCCTCACCGCCGACGTCGCCGGCATCGCCCAGCTCACGCTCGTCGTCGACCACGCAGGCGACAACAACTGGTGGGACCACGCCGACTGGGGGGACGCCCGCTTCACCTGCGGCGGCCCGGACGACCCTGAGGACCCGGACGACCCCGAGGAGCCCGAGGACCCGACCGACGGGTTCGGCACGCCGGTCTCGCTGCCGACGGGCGACCGCACCCACGCCGTGGTCGCCCGCGACCTCGACGGTGATGCCGACCTCGACCTGGTCGCCGCGGCCGCGGGGGACAACGCGGCGGTCGTGCTGCTCAACGCCGGCGACGGCACCTTCGCCCCGGCGGCCAGCTACCCGACCGGGCCGGGCACGTTCCCCAAGCACATCGAGGTGGGCGACGTCACCGGCGACGGCGTGCTCGACCTCGTCAGCGCCAACCAGGACTCCCTCGACGGCACCGACGTCACGGTGTTCGCCGGGGTGGGCGACGGCACGTTCGCCCCCGGCGTCGCCCATGCCGCCTGCGATCGCCCTCACCAGACCGCCATCGGCGACGTCGACCTGGACGGCGACGAGGACGTGGTCGTCGCCTGTTGGGGCGGCGGCGTCGTGAGCGTCCTGCGCAACGACGGCACCGGCGTCCTCGGCGCACCCGAGGACGTGCCCGCGGCCTGGGCGCCCCACTCCCTGGTGCTGCGCGACTTCGACGGCGACGGCGACCTCGACCTGGCCACGGCCGCTCTCGGCGACAACCGCATCGCGGTGTCGCTCAACGCGGGGGACGGCACCTACGGCGCCCCCGCTCTCCTGTGGTCCGGGCTCGGCCCGCACAACCTCGTGGCCGACGACCTGAACGGCGACGGCGCGTGGGACCTGGTGGTCACCGCCCAGGACGACGACGTCATCGGCGTGCTGCTCGGCAACGGCGACGGCACGTTCGCCGACGCGGCGTTCACCCCGGTGGGGTCGGTGCCGAAGGCGACGTCGATCGGCGACGTCGACGGTGACGGCCTGGCCGACCTGGTCACCGCCAACACCCACGGCAACTACCCGGACGGCTCGGCGCCGACGTCGCTGACCGTGCTGCTCGGCAACGGAAACGGCACGTTCGCACCCGGCTTCACGCTGGCCAACGACCTGAGCCCGTTCTCGGTGGCGATCGCCGACCTCGACGGCGACGGCACCAACGAGATCGCCACCGCCAACTGGCACAGCGACGACCTCAAGCTCTGGACCCGCACCCCCTCCTGACCGATTTTCTTCGCGGATCTGGTCGCTGGAGCGACCAGATCCGCTGGGAGAATCCGGCGGGAACCTGATGGACGCCGCCGAGGTCGTCACGCGCCGCCGTCGGGCGGGGCTACCGTCGACGACCGCATGGACGTCCACCTCGTCGACGGCACCTACGAGCTGTTCCGCTACCACTTCGCGCCCAACAACCGCGACCCCCAACGGGGGGCCACGGTCGGGGTGCTGGCCACGTTGTTCCAACTCGTGGCCGACGGCGCCACCCACATCGCTGTGGCGACGGACCACGTGGTCGAGTCGTTCCGCAACGACCTGTGGGCCGGCTACAAGTCGTCGGCCGGCATGCCGCCGGAGCTGCTGGCCCAGTTCCCGCTGGTCGAGGCCGCCATGGAGCTGGCCGGGTTCACCGTCTGGCCCCAGATCACCCACGAGGCCGACGACGCCATGGCCGCGGGCGCGGTGATGGCCGCGGCCGACGACCGGGTCGAGCGAGTGATCATCTGCACCCCCGACAAGGACCTCGGCCAGTGCGTCGGCGGCAAGGTGGTGCAGCTCGACCGACGCAAGGGCGTGATCTTCGACGCCGCCGGCGTCGAGGAGCGGCTCGGGGTCCCGCCCGCTTCGATCCCCGACCTGTTGGCCCTGGTGGGCGACTCCGCCGACGGGTTCCCGGGGCTGGCCGGCTGGGGCGCCAAGTCCGCCGCCGCGGTGCTGCGGCGCTGGGGCCACCTGGAGGACATCCCCGCCGACCCGACCACGTGGGACGCCGGCGTCCGCGGCGCAGCGAAGCTCAACGCCACGTTGCGCGACCAGTTCGAACTGGCCCTGCTGTTCCGCCGCATCGCCACGGTCGAGACCGACGCCCCGGTGAGCGCCACGGTCGACGAGCTGCGCTGGACCGGCCCCGCCGACCCCGACGCCTTCGCCGCCCTCGCCACCAAGCTGGGCGCCGACCGCCTCGTCGCCCGGGCCACCACGCTGGCCACCGCGACGACGGCCTGATCTGCTCTGTGCACCGTCCTGGTTGCTCAGCAACCGGATCGGTGCACAGACCCTCGATCACGCGCCTCCGGAGCGAGAGTCGGTCGACGGGGTGGCCGAGGTGACCACCCCATCGACAGCGGATCAGCCGTTCTTCGGCAGGTCCTTGAAGGGCGTGCCCTTGTCGAAGCCCGGCTCCTTGGGGAGCCCGAGCACGCGCTCGCCGATGATGTTGCGCTGCACCTGGTCGGTGCCGCCATAGATCGGCGGGCCCTGGGCGAACAGCGCCATCTCGGTGATGCCGGCCAGGAACGGCTTGCCGGTGGCCTCGTCGAGGTCCTTGCGGCTGTCGGAGTCGTAGGCGTGGAGCGTGCCGTAGCCGCCGGCGATCTCGAGCCCGACGTCGCGCGACAGGCGCACGGTCTGGCTCATCAGCAGCTTCGAGATGTTGGGCAGGCCCGGGATGTCCTTGCCTGCCTGCATCGCCGCCTTCAGCCGCAGGTTGTTGAACCGGGCCACCTCGCCGATGGAGTGGAGCTGCATCAGCTTCTGGCGGATCGACGGCTCCTCGATGCGGCCGTTGCTCTTGGCCAGTTCGGTGAGGCCCTTGGCCGAGGCGCCGAAGAGGGTGCCGCCCCCGCCGCCGCGCCGGCCGCCGCTCGACACGAAGTCGCCGGCGCGCTTGTCGAGGTCGCCCGCGATCTGGCCGGGGCTGGCCAGCGACGCGGCCGCCGAGCCGCCGCCGGCGCCGAGGCTCGAGCGTTCGAACATGAGCGTGGTGTTGGCCACACGCCAGCCGTTGTTGTAGCCGCCGATCATCGTGTCGTCGCCGACGCGGGCGTTCGTGAGGAACACCTCGTTGAACAGGGCGCGCCCCGTCATCTCGCGGAGCGGCACGACCTCGATGCCGGGCTGCGCCATCTCGACGACGAAGTAGGTGATGCCGGCGTGCTTGGGCTGATCGGGGTCGGTGCGGGCGATGAGCATGCCCAGGTCGGCCACGTGGCCG
>CAYUXB010000269.1:0-5455 GCA_964448525.1 uncultured Acidimicrobiaceae bacterium | reverse complement strand
CGCTGCCCGAGGCCCGCAGCTACGCCGACCTGATGCTGACCGAGCTGCGCAAGGTGATCCCCAGCTTCCTCAAGCGGGTCGACCTCACCGACCGGGGGGTGGCGGCCAGCACGTACCTGGCCACGACCCGGACGGCGATGGACGACATCGCCGCACGATTGTTCCCGCCCGACGACGCGGTTGCGGGCGGCGAGCCCCGGGTCGAGCTCGTGGAGTTCGACCCCGACGCCGAGGTGCGGCTCGTCACGGGGATGCTCTACTCCTACACCGATCGACCCGAGAGCGAGATCGAGGCGCGGGTGCGAGACATGAGCGTGGACGAGCGCCTCGCCGTGGTCCGGGCGTACGTCGGCGACCGCACCAACCGTCGTCACCGGCCGGGACGGGCGTTCGAGCGGCCCAACTACCGGTTCGACGTCCTCGCCGACTACGGCGCCTTTCGCGATCTGCAGCGCCACCGCATGCTCACCGTCGAGTGGCAGCCGCTGTCGCCGCGGCACGGCTACACGCGGCCGGTCGCCGTCGACGACGCCGGCGTCACGGCGCAGTTCGACGAGACGATGGAGCGCTCGGCGTCGCTGCACGACACGCTCGCCGAACGCTTCCCGGCCCAGGCGCCGTACGCGGTGGCCCTGGCCTACCGGTTGCGCTTCGTCATGCAGATGAACGCCCGCGAGGCGATGCACCTCATCGAGCTGCGCAGCGCCCCCCAGGGCCACCCCGCCTACCGGGCGGTCGCCCAGCAGATGCACAGGCTGATCGCCACCGAGGCCGGACACCACGCCGTTGCCGAGGCCATGCGGTTCGTCGACCACTCGCCGGAGCCTCAGCTCGAGCGGCTGGCGGCGGAGCGTCGCGCCGAGCAACGACGGCTGTCGCGCTGACCGAACCCGCCCGGCCGAGGCTGTGTTCTGTGTCACACCACGGAGTGGCGTCCGGCTCGCTACCCTGACCCGCCACGCGACGCCAGGTGGCTGGTTGCAGGGTGGCATCGGCCCCGGCGGGCGCAGCGAAACCGCGCCGGTTCTCACCGGGGTGAACTGCGTGTCTAATATCCGGCCGCGCATGGCCGACCCGCGAAGGGACCTGATGGCTGACGACGAAACCCCCGATGAAGACTTCGAGGAAGAAACCCTCGAGGAGGACCTCACAGAGCCCGAGGAACTCGCGGACGATCCCGAGGACATCACAGACGATCTGGAGGCCGACACCGACGACTTCGTCGCCGACCCCGTGGTCGACGAGGAGGAAGAGGAGGACGACGCCGTCGTCGCCGCCGCACCCCCCGCGACGAAGGCGTCGGGTTCCAAGTCACGCAAGGCGAGCGATGACGACGACGACGAGGAAGAGGACGACGACGTCGACCCCGACGACGTCGAAGCCGACCTCGACGCCATCCTCAAGGACCGCATCGCCGCACAGCCCGAGGACGAGGACGACGAGGACGAAACGCCTGAGCCCGAAGAGCGTGGCGATGGCGCGGGCCGCATCCAGCCGAAGAAGGCCGACGAGTTCGTGTGCCAGTCGTGCTTCCTCGTGAAGCACCGCCGCCAGCTCGCGGACGAGACGTCCATGCTCTGCGTGGACTGCGTCTGAGATGATCACCCCATGACCGACGACGACGACGATCGCACGCCCCTCGGCCAGGTGGTCGATCACGCGGCCGACCTCTTCGTCTACGCGCCGATCGGGCTGTTCTTCGAGGGCCCGTCGCTGCTCCCCAAGCTGGCCGAGAAGGGTCGTGTCCAGGCCCGGAACGCCAGGCTCTTCGGCCAGTTCGCCGTGCGTCACGGCGAGGCCGAGGTCCGGCGCCGGGTGAGCGGCCTGGAGGAGCAGGCGACTGGTCTGCTGCGCATGTTCGGTGTCCTCGACGATCCGGAGTCCGATCACCAGTCGACCGGCGGCTCGGCCGCCGAGACCGCGTCCGCCGACGGTCGGTCGGCGTCGCCGGCGGCCGCGACCGGGCGAATCGAGACGGTCGCTGCTCCCGTCACGGTCCCCGCCGCTTCGGGCAACGGCCACGCGCCGAGCGCGCCGCCGGCTGTCGCCGACCTGGCGATCACCGACTACGACAGCCTCTCCGCCTCCCAGGTCGTCACCCGGCTGGAAGGCCTCACGGTCGACGAGCTCGAAGCCGTCCGTGGCTACGAGGCGGCCAACCGGGGTCGCAAGACGATCCTCAACAAGGTCGCCCAGCTCCAAGGGTGACGACGCACCACGCTCCCGACGAGGCCGCCCGCCCCGCGTCGGCCTCCGACATCCCGGCCGTCGTGGCGCTCATCGGCGCGGCTGCCGACGAGAAGCGCGACCAGAAGGGCGGGCCCCTGTGGTTCCGCCGTGAACGCCGCCAGGGAGCTCCGGATGCCGAGCTGAAGGCGGCACTGGCCGCCGACGACCACGAGGTCGCCGTCGGCACGCTCGACGGCACGGTCGTCGGGTACGGACTGGTCCGCGTCGAGCGCCTCGGCGACGGGAGCCTGCTCGGCGTCGTCGACGACATCTTCGTCGATCCGGGAGCCCGGGCGGTCGGCATCGGCGAGGCGCTCATGAACCACCTGATCGACTGGTGCCGCGCCCAGGGCTGCTTCGGGGTCGACAGCCTGGCGCTGCCCGGCGACCGGCACACGAAGAACTTCTTCGAGTCGTTCGGTCTGGTGGCCCGGGCGATCATCGTCCACCGACCACTGGACTGAGGCCGTGGCGACGCCACAGCCGCAGCCTCGGCCGCAGGTGGCGGTGAGCGTCGTGGCGGTCGTGGACGGACGCCTGCTCCTGGTGCAACGGGGCGGCACCGGGGCGCACGCAGGCCGCTGGGCGTTGCCGGGCGGGCGGATCGAGCCGGCGGAGCCCGCGGTGGCTGCCGCCCGGCGCGAACTGCGCGAGGAGACCGGCCTACGGGCGGAGGTGGACGGGTTCGTCGGGTGGTCCGAACGGATCGACCCGCCCGGCCACTACGTGATCCTGACGTTCGAGGTCACGGTGACCGACCCGCCGAACCGGGCGACGGCCGGCGACGACGCCGCGGCGCTCGCCTGGGTTCCCCTCAGGGACGTCGCCGGGCACGACCTTGTCGTGGGCCTGGCCGACTTCCTCGCCGCCCACGGCGTCGCCCCGCGCTCGGCCGGCTGAGACGGGCGGGAACCACGTCATCCCGACGCGGGGCCTCCTCCATGGGGCTGGGGTCGGCATTCATCCCTGTCCCGGCAGCCAGGTATCGAGACCGCTCGCTGGACGCGGTGTGTGCGCACGGAGCACGTTCGCGGTGAGCCGTACCGGGCGATCGACGCCGTCGAGCTTCACCATATGCGTGTCGAACACCCACCCCGTCCGATGGCCGGTGACCACACCCGTCCTGCCCTTGTGCCGGCCGGCCGTGACCGCCACCTCGTCACCCTTCGCGTGCTTCTTCGCCATGCCCGGACGCTAACGGTGGGAACGCGATCGTGCCCTGGCAGCAGGTGCCAGGGCCCGACGACGGTCTGGTCGTGGTCAGACGGCGAGCGGGTGGGTCAGCGACCCGTCCACTTCGGCGGGCGCTTCTCGATGAAGGCGGTGAGGCCCTCGCTGAAGTCCTCGCTCGACATGGCCTTGGCCATGCCTTCCATCGACATCTTCCAACCCACGTCGTCGGGGGCGTTCGTGGCCTCGAGGACGATCTTGCGGGTCTCGCGCACAGCCACCGGGGCGTTGGCGCACACCTGCTCGGCCAGCGCGGTGGCGACATCGAGCGCCTGGCCCGGCTCGCACAGCCGGTTCACGAGGCCGTGGTGGTGAGCGAGCTCCGCGGTGATGGGGTCGCCGGTCAGCGCCAGCTCCATGGCGAGGTTGAACGGGATCTTGCGGGGGAGGCGGAACAGCCCGCCCGCGCCGGCGACCAGGGACCGCTTCACCTCGGGGATGCCGAAGGTGGCCGTCGTCGAGGCGACGACGAGATCGCAGGACAGCACGATCTCGGTGCCGCCGGCGAGCGCCGGACCGTCGACCGCGGCGATGATCGGCTTCGTGCGTTCACGCTGGGTGATGCCGCCGAAGCCGCCACGCTTGGTCTGCAGGGCGGCGGCGTTGCCGGAGTTGATCTCCTTGAGGTCCGCGCCGGCGCAGAACACAGGGGGCTCGCCCGTGAGGATGCCGACCCAGATGCTGTCGTCGGCCTCGATCTTGTCGATGGCCTCTTCGATGCCTTGGGCGACGGCGCCGTTGACGGCGTTGCGGGCCTCGGGTCGGTTGATCTTGACGACCGCGAACGGTCCCCGTTGCTCGAATTCGACAGTCATGGCGACACCCTAGTCATCGCACTGTTCGTGCAATGAAATCCTCGGGCCATCACCCACAGTGGGTGACGAGGAGGGCAAGATCAGACGAAACCTTGGCTATGGTGACCGAGTCGAATCCGTCGTGAACGCGTGGAGCTCGGGGCACCAGCCCGGATTCGACAAGGGGACGACGACGCAAGACATGGATGACGCAACCGGCCACATGCAGTGCCCTTTCTGCGAGGCGTACGAGGTCGACCGCCTCTTCATCGGTTCACTCAGGGTCGACTCGTGCACGTGCCAGGGTTGCGGCTCGCGCTGGGACGAAGACACCAGCACCGGTCGCTACCGCGGGCGCGGCAGCGTCGAGTCGGTGATGGCCCCCCGCGAGCGCTAAGGCCCGGCGAACACCCCGATCGTTTCGCTCGCCTGCCGCTCGAGGGTGCGGTCGGCGAACGCCGCGCCGGATCACCACGTGCTCCGTCGCCAGCTTCGTGCTCCGGAACGGTTGCTGAGCAACCACTCCGGAGCACAGAACCCGACGACGACTCGCTCGAGGCGCTAGGAGGCGTCCGCGGCGTCGTTGGGCTGACCCGCCGCCTCGGACCCGTTGGTCGGTGTAGTCGTGCCGTCCCCGGCGCCGTTGGCCACGGCCGCGTCGCCCTCCGCGGGTGCGTCGGCTGCCGCGGGAGGCGTGCCGGTCTCGGCCGGGGCGCCCGCGGCGGGGCGCTCGTCTCCCGAATCGGCCTCCGGCGTCACCGCAACGCTGGCCGCTGCGTCCGGCGCTGCGTCGGTGGCCTGGGGTGCGTCGTCGGCCTCAGGCGTGGTGACGTCGGACGCACCGTCGGTCGCCTGCGGTGTATCGCTGGCCTCGGTCGAGGTGGCGTCGGGTGCGGCGTCGGTGGCCTGGGGTGTGTCGCTGGCCTCGGTCGTGATGACGTCGGTGGCCGTCGGTGCGGTGTCCGCTCCGGTCGTGGCGGACTTCGCCGTGTCGGCCGGGGATGCCTCGGCACCGGTGGGCGAGGGGACCTCGGCCTTCTCGTCCTCGCGTCCGGCAGTCGGCGTGTCGCCACCGCCCTTGCGCGCACCCCGGGCCTGGCCACCGCCCTTGCGGTCGCCGCGCTCTCCGCCCTTGCGGTCGCCACCACCCTTGCGATCGCCACGGGCCTGACCGCCACCGCCCTTGCCGGCGCCGGCACCGC
>CAYUXB010000268.1:0-5503 GCA_964448525.1 uncultured Acidimicrobiaceae bacterium | reverse complement strand
AACGCCACGGTCGGGGTGTAAGCGAAGGTGTAACGCGCTGAGCGCCCCGAACGGCCCGAGAACGACCAAGGCCCCGGTCAGCGGCGCTGACCAGGGCCTTGCGTTGTACCCCCCCCGGGACTCGAACCCGGAACCTGCGGATTAAGAGTCCCCTCCCGGTCGTGCCACGGCGTGTCGGCATGTGCCATGACCTGCGCCTCTGTCGGTTCGTTGGTGACGGCTGGTGCCGTCGGGTGCACCTGGTATCGCGGCGTTTGGCACCTGGACAAGCACCGGCGGACGAACCTGCGAGGTTGCACGTATGGCAGGTTGGGGTAGAGTGCCCCGCGGAGGTGAAGATGTCGGAGCCCGCTGTTGCCGAGATCAAGGCCAAGGCTGGGGATCGGAAGTCCTTGCGCGCCCTACGTTCGCTGGTCGACGATCCTGCGGCCGAAGTCATGGTGGCGGTCGGTGACGAGACCGTCGCGTTGCCACGTGCAGTCGTCGAGGTGCTCCGGGTGGCCTCTGGGGTGTTGGTCGCCGGCGATTCGGTGGCGATGGTCAGCGAGGAGGCTGAAGTCACTCCTGCTGAAGCGGCCAGGTTGCTCGGCGTCTCCCGTCAGTACGTCGACCGTCTGATCGAGTCGGGTGTGTTGCCGATTCGTCGGTTGCCGGGCAGCTCGTATCGCAAGATTCCGGCGCGAGCCGTGCTGGCGCATCGGACGACGCGCGAGCGCAAGCGTGCCGGCATCCAGGACATCGTCGACGGGGCCGTCGACGCTGGTCTCGAGTACTGATCGCATCTCGCGGTGGGGCAGCGGCGGGTTCTGCCCGACACGAACGTCTGCTTCCCGATCTCGCTGCTCGACCTCGTGCTGCGTCTGGACGAAGCGGCATTGCACGAGGTCGTGTGGACGGAGGATCTCCTCGATGAGCTCGCCCGGGTGTGGGTCGAGCAAGGGGCTCGCACCGCGGAGGTGGCTGCGAAGGTGTGTGACGACATCCGTCGGGCGTTCGTGGGTCAGGACGTTCCTCGTCACGAGTACGAGGCGCTCATCGAGTCGATGCCGGGCAACGACACCGACGACCACGTCCACGCGGCAGGACGAAGTGCTGGCGATCGTGCGAGAGATGGCCGCCGATCGCCGCCGGCCGCTCATGACTGCGTCCGAGATCGTCGACAAGCTCGAGCGCGCAGGCGTTCCACGTCTTGCCGCAGCGGCGCGTCAGAGTCTCACCGGGTCGGGGTCCTAGCTAGTCGTGGTTGTCGCCGAGGCGCTGCGGGTCCGGGGGTGGCGCGCCCGGCGACTGCGCACAATGGGAGAGTCATGACGGAGTTGCGCGAGGCAGGAGCAGGGGACGCTGCGTTCCTGCGCGACATGTTGTACCTGGCCCTCTACGTCCGCGACGGCGACGACCCGTTCCCTCGGAGCGTGCTGGAGGAACCGAGGGTCCGGCACTACGTCGAGGGGTTCGGCACCCGACCGGGCGATGTCGGCACGATCGCGATCGACGACGGTGCCGCGATCGGGGCTTGCTGGAGTCGCTGCTTCCGGGCGTGCGATCCCGGATACGGGTGGGTCGCGGCGGACGTTCCGGAGGTGACCATTGCGATCGTTCCTGGCCACCGGGGTCGCGGGCTGGGACGACGTCTGCTCCTCGAGCACGTCGGAGTGTTGCGGTCGCGGTCGTTCCGGCAGGTGAGCCTCAGCGTCGACCCGGAATCGCCGGCTCGTCGTCTCTACGAGGATCTGGGGTTCGTGCATGTCGGCTGGGTCGACACGTCGATGACGATGTTGCTCGACCTCTGATCACCGGCTGGTCCTGCCGCGCGCCGAACTGGCGTCCCTCACCAGCGATGCGACGTATGAGAGACGCCGGAACGCAAGGACCGCGCAGGCCGACGGTGCCGAGCTCCCCGAGAACGAACAAGGCCCCGGTCAGCGGTGCTGACCAGGGCCTTGCGTTGTACCCCCCCGGGACTCGAACCCGGAACCTGCGGATTAAGAGTCCCCTCTGGACCGTGCCGTCTTGTGCCGGCACGTGCCCTGACCTGCGGATCTGTCAACTCGCTGGTCCATCTGGTGCCGCTGAATCCAGCTGGTGGCGGGGAGTTAGGCACCTGGATAAGCACCTGCCGTCGGATCAGGTGCGTGGCTGATAGGACCCAAGGATGTCTGCGACCCAGTCCGTCAGCTGGTCCGTGCGACGCGAGGGTCGTGCTCGGGCGATATCGAGGCTCGATTGGATCTCGTCGAGTTCGCCGGAGCGGGGGACAGTGGAGGACCGGTTCCAGGAATCGACCGCGTGCTTGACGACTTCGAGGCCCAGGTCGTGCAGTTCGGTGTCCGTCGCGGTGAGTGCACGCAGGCCGTAGCGGAGCTGCTGCCACCGGGATGTGTGGAGGAGCACTCGGCGGAAGATCCGTCGCCGGACGTTGGCATCAGCGACAACTGCTGCGAGGTAGAGGCGTTCGACGATTGGCTCGGACAGGCCACGCGCGCGGAGTCCGCGGGTCGCCTCGCCGGCGACGCGCCCGCTCGCGTCGAGAGCGAGAACGGCCAATCGATCGTTGGTGGACGTGTCCCGCCCTGTCGTTGCGGTGGCCGCCACGAGCAGTCGGACGGCGGCGACGCGGACGCGGACGTATGGATCGTCCAGGTACTCGATCGGAAGCGCGGCGTCGTCCGGCGTTGCCATGTCGGCCAGGCCGTGCAGAGCCACCGCCGTTCTGGCCTGTGTGTCGAGGGTGTCGAGGTACAGGTTTCGCACGGCGTCTCGGTCCCTGGTGGTGACCTGTTGGGCCAGGCGTCGAACGGTGGGGGACGGGTCGAGAAGTGCTTCGTCCACGATGTCTGTCAACCTGCCATGCTTGTGTGCTTCCCAGACTGCGGTCGTGCGCATCTGTGCCAGGCGGCTGGCGGCGAGCACGCGGATGCCTTCGTGGCGGGTATCGGGAGCGGAGAGGATCGGTCGCGCTGCGGTGGTGGCTGCCACGACGTCGCCGATCGCGAGGGCCTCGTGCAGGAGCGCGATGCTCGGCTCGACATCTGCGAGCACTGAGAAGGCCTGGCGACGGATGAGCGGGTCGGCGTCGCTGGTTCGAGTGCGCAGAATCTCGCGTCCCTCAGGTGAGGTGAGGGGTGCGAGCATGGCGGTGCGGATCGCGTCGGTTCGCTTCTTGAGCTCGAAGCGATGTCCCAGCACGAGCGTCAGGGCGTCGGCGAGACGTTCCGGCGCCGCCGTTTCGGTGGCGCGGAGAACCGACTCCATCGCTCGGTCACGGATTGCGGGCACCCAGTCGGTCGCGCGAACCACCAGCCAGCGAAAGGCCCGCGGGTCGGGAATCGCCTCCAGGGCCCGTACGCCGACCTCGCGGACATGGCCATTGGGATGCATCGACATCGCCGCGCCCACGGTCAGCGAATCACCGCTGCGCAACACGAGTCGGCTCGCGTCGCGTGGCGTCAGCGTGGCCCAGGCCCACGTAGTGCGGCGTCGGATCTGCGTGTCCAGGTCGAACAGGTCGCGGGTCGGCACCTTCGCGAACAACTCCCGCAGCGTGTCGACGACCTCTTCGAGCCTGCGCGACGCCGGCACGAGGTGCATCACCCATAGAGCCACGTGCTCGGTGGTCGCCGGCGGGAGCTCCGGCTCCATCGTCATCTTCGTGTCGGGTGCCCGCTTCCACCAGCGCACGGTGGTGGACGCTAGAGGAAGCTCTGGCGGCCACTTGCGGGGGGTTGTCGTGTTCCGGGTGGTAGCACGCAAGCAGCCGTGGTCTAATCGCTCGTGCCGGCGGCGACGGGGAAGCGCTCGTCGTCGTCGAAGACGGCGGCGATCTCCAAGCGGCCGCCGAGGGCTTCGATGTAGCTCCGGAGGGTGGACAGCTCCATCTCTCCGCCGCGTTCGATGCGCGACACGTTCGGTTGCGTCGTGGCCATGAGGCGGGCGAGCTCGTCCTGGGTGATCTTCCGAGCGCGGCGCAGCTCGCCGAGCGTGTAGTCGACGATCTCGGCGATCGCCTCGGACCGCTCACGAGCGATCCGCTCCGCCCGTTCGGGCCTGGCCTTGATTGGCTCGCTGAGCTCCTTGAACTTTCGTGTTGCCATCGGGCCTCCCTTCAGCGTTGGCCGGTTTCGTCGAGGTAGTTGTCGAACAGGTCGTCGGCCAAGGGGACTGCCTTCTCGTACCACGAGCTCCACTGGCCGGTCTTGTCTCCGCCGATCAGCAGGACGGCCTGCCGGCGGGGATCGAAAGCGAACAGGATGCGAATCGCGCCGCCCTTGCTCACCCGTAGTTCCTTCAGGTTCGGGTGGCGCGCACCCACGATCGTGTCGACCGTCGGGCGACCGAGTGCGGGACCTTCCGTCTCGAGCAGTTCGACGCGGGCGATCACCGCGTCCTGCTGCGCGTCGTGGAGGGTCTCGAACCAGGTTCCGAACTCATCGGTGTAGAGCACCTCCCACATCAAGGAGAGGATAACACCCAGATGATATCAGGCAGGTGTTATGGCGACGCGCATTCGAGGTTCAAGGGACGGTGGAACGCCCAGACGACGCCGATCGACCCGACGGACCAAGGCCCCGTACTGACCAGGGTCTGCGGTGTACCCCCCCGGCGACTCGAACCCGAACATGCGGATCCGGAGTCCCCTCCCGGCGGTGTCACCGGGTGCCGGCAGGTGATTCGACTCAGCTCTAGCTGATACGACGTTGCGCGGCCTAGCGTGACTGTCAGTGATTCTCGGTCGACGCCCGGTGCTGGTGTTGATGATCTTCGTTGCGAGCTGTGGGGGCGGCGAGGATGCCCTGGACTTTCGGGCGCTCGCCGACCTCGCAAGTCGGCCGCCACCGACCACGACGACAACGACGACCACTACCACGACGACACCGCCAACGACCGCGCCGACGACCGCGCCGACGACGACGGCGCCGCCAGCGACCGTGCCGCCTGAAGCTGACCAGTCGGACCCAGGCGCACCGAGTCAAGATGAATGCCAAGAGTTCCTGAACGAGGTGCTGTCAGCAGGTCGCCCGCCGAGCTCAGGCGAGACCCAGTACCTGTATGTGGTCTGCGGCATCGACATCGACGACTACCACCCGTCGCCCCCTACCGCCGAGACCGGCCTGACGCCGGGTGGGCGGTGCGAACTCGGGTCCCATCGGGATTGCATCGACCCCGAGGGCGACGGCATCGGGACGTACCTGCTGGGCGGTGGCGACTGCATGGTGCAGTTCCCCGATTCGCCCGGGTCGTGTGCCGACCTCGACCTCGACGGGGCTGCGGGCTATCCGGACAGTGGATGATCACGCGGCCGCCATGCTGTGGGTTCGAGGTGTACCGGAAGGTGTACCGAGCCTGAGTTCGCTCCGGCCGAAAACGACGAAGGCCCCGGTCAGGCGGGCTGACCAGGGCCTTCGGTTTGTACCCCCCCCGGGACTCGAACCCGGAACCTGCGGATTAAGAGTCCGTCGCTCTAACCAATTGAGCTAGAGGGGCACGGGACCGGCGAGGATATCAC
>CAYUXB010000267.1:0-5509 GCA_964448525.1 uncultured Acidimicrobiaceae bacterium | reverse complement strand
GTGGAGGTCGCCGGCCTGCCGGTCGTCGACGCGGACCAGCAGCACGTCCGGCGGCGGGTCGGCATCGTGTTCCAGGACCCGGACGACCAGCTGTTCATGACGACGGTGCGCGACGACGTGGCGTTCGGCCCCGCCAACCTGGGACTGACGGGCGAGGCGCTCGACGCCCGCGTCGCGCGGGCACTCGACGCGGTGGGCATGGCGCACGTCGCCGACAGCCCGCCGCACCACCTGAGCGGCGGCGAGGCGCGACGCGTCGCCCTCGCCACCGTGCTGGCCATGGAGCCCGAGGTCCTCGTGCTCGACGAGCCGTCGTCGCACCTCGACCCGCTCGCCCGGCGCGAGCTGGCCGGCGTCCTGCAGCGACTCGACACGACGTTGGTGGTCGTCACCCACGACCTGCCGTACGCGCTGCAGCTCTGCCCCCGGGCCGTGCTGCTCGACGACGGGGTGATCGTGGCCGACGGCCCGACGCGCGATCTGCTGGCCGACACCGACCTGCTGCGTGCCCACCGCCTGGAGCTGCCCTACGGCTTCGACCCCCGGTCGCTCAGTCCGCGGCTTGCATCGACTCCAGCATCGCCTTCATCTGCTGGTGGACGATGTTGACGGCCTGGAGCGGCCGGAGCATGACGCGGATCTCGACGATGCGGCCCGCGTCGTTGCAGCGGATGATGTCGACGCCGTTGACGTACTTGCCGCCGACCGTGGTCTCGAACTCGAGCACGGCGGTGTCGCCCGCCAGCACCTGCTTGGTGTAGCGGAACTTGCCGCCGCCCGAGCCTGACCCGCCGCCCGAGTCGCTCCCCGCGCCGCTGCCGTCCGCCCCGGCGTCGCCCGGCAGCGCCTGGCCCGCGGCCTGCAGGTAGAGCTTGGTGATCGCCTTGCCCTCCTGGGGCGTGTAGACGACGGGCGAGTAGAAGACGACGTCGTCGTCCAGCAGCTCGTCGAAGCCGCCGGGCAGATCGCCCCGCATGTTGCGGTGCCACCGCTCGATCACGTCGTCGATCATGGTCGCGTCTCCTTGTCGTCGGATCCCGTGGTGGTCGGATCCTGTCTCGGTCAGATCTGGGCGTCGAGGAAGGTCAGCGCGGCGTCGATGAAGGTGAACTCCTTCGGCGTGGCGAAGTGGTCGACGTTGCGGAGCGGCTTGAAGGTGGCGTCGGGCAGCGCCTCGACCAGCGGATCGGCGGGGCCGGCGAAGTCGCGGTCGCCGAGCACGACCAGCACCGGGCACGTCACCCTGCCGAGGATGGCCGCGTCGAGCGGGGGCCGCGGGTGGCGCATGCAGGCGGCGAGCGCGTCGCGGTCGACGCCGGGCTGGGCGGCGAGGCCCGCGAAGTACTGGACGACGGGGTTCGACGGGTCGCCCGTGCCCTCGACCGCCCGGACGATGGCGTCGGACCCGTCGCTGCGGAACAGGTTGGCGCCCACGCCGGCCACGACGATGCGCGAGAAGCGGCCCAGATCCTGCGCGGCGAGCGTGAGGATCATGCGGGCCCCGAGCGAGAAGCCGATGGCGTCGACCGGGCCGTCGGGCAGGTGTGCCGCCAGGTCGCCCTCCATGTCGGCGTAGGCCTCGGGGTCGTGCGGCTTGGCCGCGTCGCCGTGGCCGAGCAGATCGGGAGCGATGACCCGGCGCCCGGCGTCGCCCAGCAGGTCGATCCACCCGTTGTCCCCCCACGTGCGGGCCGCGGAGGTGGCGAAGCCGTGGACCAGCAGGACCGGTTCGTCGCGCATGGCCGCCGTTTCTACCGGACGGCCACCCTCGGAGCGCAGTCCGCCCGCCCGCCCCGCGGGCCACGACCACGCAGCGCGACCACATAGGAAACGTCGAGAGCGGGTACCCGGACGAGGTGGACCCCAGCGCAGACATCGTCGCGTCACGCCCCGGCGCGGGGTCCGTCCCCGCCGCCTCGTACGTGATCGGTCTGGACGAGCCGGGCGCGACCGACCCGGCCCGGGTGGGCGGCAAAGCCGCCGCGCTGGCCCGCGCCGCCGCGCACGGCCTACCCACGCTGCCCGGTGTCGTCCTCACGACCGCGTTCGCCGACGACGCCGGCGACGACCCCGGCGCCCACCCGGCCGTGGCCGAGGCGTACGCCCGGGCCGGCGGCGACGACCGGTCCCTCGTGGTGCGCAGCTCGTCGACCGCCGAGGACACCGCCGGCTCGTCGATGGCCGGCCAGTTCGAGTCGGTGGTCGACGTGCGGGGCTCGGAGGCGTTCGCGGACGCCGTGCGCACCGTCGTCGCGTCACGCCACGCGGCCGCGGCCGACACCGGTGCCGGCGACCCGCCGCCCCTCGCGGTGCTCGTCCAGCCCTTGCTCGACGCGGCGGTCGGCGGGGTGCTGTTCGGCGTGGACCCGGTGTCAGGTCGCTCGGACCGGCTCGTGGTCACCGCGGTCACGGGCGGGCCGGCCCCGCTCGTGAGCGGGGAGGTCGACGGATCGCGCGAGGTGCTGGCCCCCGACGGCAGCGTCGTCGAACGGGAGCGGGGCGACGGCCCGCACCTGCCCCGGGCTCGCCTGGCGGAGCTGACCGACCTGGCCGCCGATGTCGCGCGCGTCTTCGGTGGGCCCCAGGACATCGAGTGGGCGGTCGACACCGACGACGAGCTGTGGCTGCTGCAGTCCCGTCCGGTCACCACCGAGGTGCGGGGCGTGCCCTCGGGGCCGGTGTTCGGGCCGGGGCCCGTGGCCGAGACGTTCCCGGAGCCGTTGACCGAGCTCGAGTGCGACCTGTGGGTGCCCCCGCTGCGCGACGCCGTGCGCGAGGCGGTCGTCCTCGCCGGCGCGTCGACTCGCCAGCAGGTCGATGCCAGCCCCGCGGTCCTGGCGCTGGCCGGCCACGTCGCCATCGACCTGGCGCTCACCGGCGAGCAGGTGCCGCGGCCGCGCCGGTGGCAGCGCCTCAACCCCGTGCCGCTGGTCGGCCGGCTGCGGTCGGCGTGGCGGGTCGGACGCCTGCGCGCCGCGCTGCCGGAGCTGGCCGGCCACCTGATCGACCGAACCGACGCCGACCTCGAGGCCGTCCCCCCGCTCGCCGAGCTGACCAGCCGCCAGCTCCTCGGGTTGCTGCACCGGTCCATGACGGCGCTGCGCGCCCTCCACGCCCACGAGATCATGATGGGCCTGCTCATCGACACGGGCGAGGACGCGACCACCGGCGCATCGGTGGCGCTGCGGGTGCTCGTGCAAGGACGGGAGGCCGGTCTCGACGACGGGGAGATCGTGCGCCGCAGCCCGGTCGTGCTCGCCCTCGTCGCGCCCCACGTGGCGCCGCGCGCCGTGCTGCCCCCCGGCGTGTCGGCCGCCGCGGTCCCGCCGGGTACCCGCGGACCCGGACCCATGCCTGACCCCACCGCGGGCACGACCCGCGAGACGGGCGAGGCCGCGGCGCTGCGCGAGGCGTTGCGGCTGCGGGTCCGCTGGCTGCACGAGCTGACCGGCCGCGCCGCATGGGAGCTGGGACGGCGGCTCGCCTCGGTCGGCGGGCTGCCCGACCCGGAGCTCGTCCGCCACCTGCGGCTCGAGGAGCTGGACGCGATCGTCACCGCCCGCGCCGTCGCCGTACCGGCGGTCGCCGCCGCCCACGACCACGACGAGAGCGAGCCGCTCCCGGCCCGGTTCCAGGTCACCGACCGGGGCCGGGCCGTGCCCGTGCAGGCCGACGACGGCCGTGGCGCCGGGACGGGTGCCGGCGGCGGTGTGGGCCGCGGCCCGGTCACGCACGACGCGCACGACCCCCCGTCCGGGGCGGTGCTCGTCACCACCACGCTCACGCCGGACCTCGGCCCCGTGCTCCCCCGCCTCGCCGGCCTGGTGGCCGAGACCGGGTCGGTGCTGTCGCACCTGGCGATCCTGGCCCGGGAGAGCCACGTCCCGACCGTGGTCGGCCTGGCAGGGGCGGTCGATGACCTGCCCGAGGGCACGCGGGTCGAGGTCGACGGCGCCGAGGGCCGGGTCACGATCGAGGAGACGTCAGCATGAAGGTCATCGCCTGGCTCACCGGCGTCGGCACCCTGGTGGCGGCCGCCGTCTACATGGTCGTGTCGCTCAACCGCTGGCAGTGGAACCGCGCCCTGTTCTTCGGACTGATCGTGCTCATCGCCGAGGTCGGCCTGGCCACCGCGCTGGTGCTGCGCCGCCTGTCACGGCTGGAACGCGCCGGCCGGGACCAGCTCGATCCGGCCCTGCTGGCGACGCTGCGCGCCACCCGACCGCCGGCGCGCGACCGCTTCGCCTGGCTGCGCGACCTGCCGTCCCAGACCAACGTGTTCGTCACGTTCCTCGTCGGTGGCGGCGTCCTCCTGTCAGCGGTGGCCTGGCTGATCGACCGCACTGCGTCGCTCACCGCGACGCCGGCGCGCGAGAAGCGGCTCGCCCGGCGCCTGGCGGCGATCACCTACCCGGCCGACGGCCTCGTCGTCGACGACGCGACGGCGCTGGCCGAGGAGGTGCCCGGCACCGACGACGCCGACATCCGCACGCTTCTGCACGGGACGGGACGCCGATGAGCACCGGGTCGAGCAGCGAGCCGGGCAGCGACCGCCGGTGGGGTGCCCGACTCGCCACCGGCGCGCTCGGCCTCGTCGGCCTGGCCGCCGGCGCGCTCGGCGTGATCGCCTTGCGCGAGGCCACCATGTCGACGCACAGCCCGGTGCCGCCCGACTCGCGCGTCGAGCTGGTGGTCGAGGCCGCCAGCCGGGGCGGGGACGAGTCGCAGACCGTCGAGGAGCGGGTCGATGCCCAGGTCCGCGCCTGCCGCCTGGAGGTCGCATCCGACCTGGTCGGCCCGATGGAACCCCTCGGCGACGGCCGCTACCGGGGCGTGCTGGCCCCGGCGATGGACGACACCGACCGCCGCCAGTTCCGCGGTTGCATCGAGGACTGGGTCATCGACAACGTCCGCCTCGACATCGAGGTCCTCCGCGACCTGACGTGACCAGCCCGATCCGCCGCCCTACCCGAAGTCCACCGGGTCGCGGATCAGCGGGCACGTCATGCAGTGGCCGCCGCCGCGGCCGCGGCCGAGCTCGGCGCCGACGATCGTGACGACCTCGACGCCCGCCTGGCGCAGCGCCGCGTTCGTGGCCGTGTTGCGGTCGTAGGTGACGACCACGCCGGGGGCGAGGGCGACGAGGTTGCTGCCGCTGTCCCACTGCTGGCGCTCCATGGCGTACACGTCGCCGTTCGTCTCGATGATGCGCAGCTCGGCCAGGCCGAGGGACTCGGCGACAACGTCGATGAACGACGCCGTCTCGGTGGTGACGTCGACGCCGCCGTCGTCGCGGGGCCGCAGCGAGAACGTTTCGATGCCGTCGACGATCGGCAGGTAGGCGGTGGCGACGTCGCGGTCGGCGAACGTGAACACCGTGTCGAGGTGCATGGCGGCCCGCAGCTTGGGCATGCCGGCGACGACGACGCGCTCGGCGGCCTCGGCCCGGACCAGGGCGTCGGCCACCGGGGTGATCGCCTGGCGGGAGGTGCGCTCGCTCATCCCGACC
>CAYUXB010000266.1:0-5514 GCA_964448525.1 uncultured Acidimicrobiaceae bacterium | reverse complement strand
CGTCGAGCCCCAGCAGTACCTGACGTGCTGGGTGGCGCTCACCGACGCGACCGTCGACAACGGGTGCCCGTGGGTGGTGCCCGGCGTGCACCGGCGAGGCACGCTCCGCCACCACTTCGTCGATCCGCTGGGGTGGGAGTGCTTCGCCGAGGACGCCCCCGAGCTCGATGCGGCCGTGGCCGCCCCGGTGGGGGCGGGCGGCGCCGTGGTGTTCTCGTCGCTGACGCCGCACCTGACCGGGCCCAACACCACCGGGGCCGTGCGCAAGGCGTACATCCTCCAGTACGCGCCGGCGGGGGCCCAGGTGCTGCAGGGCGACGCGGCCGCGGGCCCGCCGACGGGAGAGGCGGCGTGCGACGATCCGGTCCGCCAGTTCCCCGTCCTGCGCGGGGGCCGGCAGGTCACAGGCGGCTGATTCGCAGGCAGGCGGCTGGCTGGGAACGCCGCAGGAGACCGTCGATGACACCGCCGGAACGCGGCGTCCGTGAGATCCCGAGGCGGGATGTCGAGAGGCGCCGATCGGCTCCGACAGACGGGTGTGCGGCGCCCGTCGGAGGCGCCGCCCCACGAGGAGGAGTGATCGATGACCTTGGTGACCGCACAGATGTCGGTGTCGCTCGACGGGTTCTACGCCGGCCCGGAGGATGACACGACGGACTGGCTGCACGGGACGGAGGCGGCCGGGTTCTTCCGCGTGACCCGCTGGGCGATCAGCGCGGCGGGGTGGCGGGAGCGCCAGGGCTTCGAAGGCGGCGAGCGCGACACGAACTCGGAGCTGATCGAGGAGCAGTTCGCGTCCGCCGGCGCGTACGTGATGGGGCGGCGGATGTTCGAGGGCGGCGAGGTGCCGTGGGGCGACGATCCACCGTTCCGGGCCCCGGTGTTCGTGGTCACCCACCGCGAGCGCGAGGTGCTGCCGCGGGAGGGCGGCACGAGCTTCACGTTCGTGACCGACGGCATCGGGAGCGCCGTCGCCCAGGCCAAGGCCGCGGCCGCCGACGTGGGCAAGGAGGTGGCGGTCGCCGGCGGCGGACGCCTGGTGCGCCAGGTGCTGGCGGCGGGGCTGCTCGACCGGCTCGATCTGCACATCGTCCCGGTGGTGCTCGGCGACGGGCTGCGCCTGCTCGATCCGGCGCTGGGCCTCGACCCCATGGAGGCGATCGAGCTCACGCCCACCCGGGTCGTTCCCACCCCGGACGTCACCCACATCCGCTACGAGGTCGTGGGCCGGGCGCCGCTCGTGCTCGACGACCGCGGGAGCGGCCAACCGATCGACGCGGCGTGATGCCCTGTGGGCTGGCCGGTCAGGTCAGCTGGCGACTGATGTCCAGTAGGTGGTGCCGCACCTCGTGCACCGTGTGGACGGCGACCCACCGCAGGGTCCGTTCCGTCGGCTCGGGGTAGTTGTAGATGACGGTGCGGTCCCAGTCGGGGCCGAGCCGGTCGAACACGTTGGCGACCAGCGCGGCGGCGTCGCAGAGCTGGCGGGCGACGTCGTCCGGGTGCTGGTCGGCGTAGCCGTCGTGGTCGACGCGCTCCTCGCGGCCCATCGGGGCGAACGAGGGGCGGTCCTGCAGACGGGCCAGCAGCACCCGCTCGCGCTGCACCAGCAGGACGTCCCGCACGTGGCAGCCGTACTCGAGCGGCGACCACAGGTCGGCATGGCGGCGCACGGCGACGTCCGCCGTGCCGTCGGCCAGCAGCTGCGCCACCTCGTCGGCGCCGCCCACGATGGCCTGTGCCGCCCCCGGTGCGGTGGCGAGGTCGTAGGTGAACCCACACTCGTCGCAATGGTGCACGGCGGGCAGGCTAACGACGCAACCCCGGGGGCGCCGACGCGTTTCGCCGGTGCGGCCATGGCGTCCGCCGGCGGGACGACCACGGCTCGGAGGTGCGCAGGGCCCGGACCGCTCCCGGTCCGAGCGTGGTCGGGGCGGTCGGCCCCGCGGTCCCCGGTGACGCGATTCGTCGCTGCGCAACGGATCGCATCACGAGGACGCGGTCACCCCCCGCGCCCGGCCAGCCCGGTCACGACTCGACTCGGCCGGGGAGCGAAGCGGCCAGCGGGTCGCGCGTCCGTCCCTGGCGGCTGGCGCCGTAGGCGGGCCGGCGGAGGTCGTTGAGCCAGCCGACGGGGACCACGTCCGGCGTGGTCCGGAACGGGTCGAGGCCGAGGTCGCGCTGGTCGTCGTCGCTGAGGGGCACGCCGGCGCGCACCTCGCCCATGACCGTCCAGCCGTCCGAGCCGGCGCCGGGCGGCGACCACAGCAGCTCCACCACGTGGTCGGCGACCCGGTCGACGTGCACCTCGGCGTCGTCTCCGGCCACCCGGGCGCCGAACACGAGCCGCCGGCCCCGCACGTCGTAGGGGAGGATCGTCGAGAACACGCCGGACGTGAACGAACGCCCCGGGCGGAGCAGGTGACGGCCGAGCACCGACCGCCCGGCACTGGCCATGAGCAGGTCCTGGTGGACACGCGGGCCGGCCGCATCGACCAGGCGGACACCGATTCCGAGGATGTCCGGCACGGCCTCGGGCAGCCCCGCACCGCGGGAGAAGCGGATGATCCCCTGGTGATCGCCCGTGGGGAACCCGTCGGGTGCCCGGTCGGCGTCGATGCGGGCCTGCGCCGCGTAGGCGAGCCCTCGCGGATGGAACGCCCGCGCGCCCCGCACACGGGCGGCGGTGCGGAAGGCCAGGGACGTCGCGGGTTCGAGGAGGGCGACGAAGCCGTTCTCAGCGGAGGTCACGGTGGTGGTCGCTACCCCGTAGCGGCGACGCCAACCGCGTGCGGGGTCGGGTGCGCAGCCACAGGGCGACGGCCGACAGCACGTGCCAGCCGGCGTGGGGTTGGAGCGGCGACTCGGGGCGGCACAGCGGCCGGCCCGTGCGCCCGGCCACGTGCAGGCCGAGGCCCGCGGCGAGGGCGGCGGCGGCGAGCACACCGCTCGGTTCGTCGTCGCCCCCGGCCAGGTGGCGTCGGGTCTCGGCGGCGAGTGCCCCCGCGGCTGTGAGGGCTTGGGCCGTCGCGCTGGTGCGGGGATGCGCCGCCACGGCGGCGGCGACCGCGATCGCCGCCACCTCGGCCGTCGCCGGCTGCGTGCCGCGGTCGTGGTGGACGTCGGAGAGGACGACCAGGCCCGTCATGGCGAGGAGGGATGCGTCGTGGGCCCACCGCCCGGCTGCACCACCGGGCCCGTGGTACGCGACGCTCCCGAGGCCGACGGCGACCAGCGCCCAGCCTACGGTGCGACTGCCGGGCGCGGTCCCGGTCGGCTGCCGTCGCGCCTCGGCGAGCGTGGCGCCGCCGGCGACGACGTAGGCCAGGCTCGACAGGGTGTTGACCGGCTGCGTGACGATGCCGGGACGGCAACGCTCGCAGTCGGAGGCGGCGACGACCGCGGGCAGGCGGCGGGCGGCCCGGCGGCGGACCGCCCGGCGTGATCGCGGGCGCGGCTTCGTCACCGGTCATCGCCGCCGTGTGGAGCGTCCGGGGCGGATGCGGTGGTGCCCGGGGCCGGCGTCACCGCGGGTGTGGGGTTCCCGCAGCCTGGCGCCACCGGGGCGGGGGTTCCGGGGACCGGTGTCACCGCTGGTGTGGGGGTTCCGGGGGCTGGTGTCACCGCTGGTGTGGGGGTTCCGGAGTCTGGCGTCACCGGGGCGGGGGTTCCGCGGTCCGTCGCAGGTGCGGGCCCGGGGCCGGTCGCGGCGAGAGTGAGCGTTGCGACCTCGGCCCGGCGGTGGAGGATCACCTCGAGCTGGCCGCGGCGGTCGAGCCGGGCCCGCCACGCCCGCCAGTCCCGCGCCAGCGCCCAGGCCCGTTCGATGAATAGCAGCGCCAGGAACCCGAGCACCGGGATCGACACGAACACGAGAGCGCTCGGCCAGAACCCCGCCCGCGTGCCGTACGCGGCGCGCAGCAGGGGCTGCAAGGGGAAGGCGACGCTGCGCACCACATCGGTGATCCAGCCCGCGCCGACGTCCCACACGGCGATCGCCAGCCAGGTCAGGGGGAATACGAGGGCCGCCACCAGCAGCCGCACCGTCCCCTTGGACACCGGCGCCCGGGGGACCAGCCCGGCGACCAGCACGGCCAGTGCCGGGAGCAGGTTGGAGAACAGCCCGGCCAGGGCGAAGGGAGCGAGCAGCACGAGCAGCACGGCGAGCCCCACGGTCCGGCGGGCCAGGAACGCGAGGCTGCGGCCGTTGGCGACCTGGGAGTCCGCCAGACCGACGGTGCCGAGCAGCAGGTGGTAGCGGGCGACGGCGTCGACCACCTGGGCGACCCGATCCGGGCCCGCCGCCGCCGTCCGGCGGGCCAGTGCCGAGCTGTCGGCCAGCGGCACCGCGTCCTGCGTGGTGCCGGGCGGGCGGAGGGCGATCGTGGCGCCGGAGGTCAGCGCCACCGCCTCCTCCAGCGAGGCGAAGTCGGGAGTCGTGGCCCGGATCGCGGCCTCCAGCCGCGCGGTCAGCTCGTCGACGTCAGCCCGTCGGGGCGCCCCGGTCTCGTCGAGGGCCGCCCCGTCCGGCACGTCGAGCGGGCGTCCGAGCTCGATCAGCGCCCGGCCCCGGGGCGACACCTTGTCCTCGTAGGTGATGCCGACGGGCACGATGCGCACGCCCTCGACGCCGTCGGCCGAGGCGGCGAGGGCGATGCGGGCGACGCCCGTGCGGAGCGGCCGGATGCCCGGGTCGTCGTGCGTGGTGCCCTCGGGGAAGATGGCCACCGTGTGCCGAGCGGCCAACGCCTGGACGGCTGCGGCGAACGTCGAGCGGTTGTCGGTGGCGTCCCCGGCGTCGACCCGGCGCTGCACCGGCACGGCGCCGGCGAAGTCGAGCACCATCCGGGCCGGGGTCACCGACCACAGCGTCGCCTTGGCCAGGAACCGCGGCAGCCGTCCGAGGTGGGCGACCAGCAGGACGGGGTCGACGAAGCCGTTCAGGTGGCTGGCGGCCAGGATGACCCGGCCACCGGACGGCACCTCGCCGACCACCTCCACCGAGCGGAAGAACGCCCGCGCCAGCAGCCGGGCCACGAAGACGATGGCACGGTCGCGCAGGCGTGGGCGGTCGGTCGCGACGTCGCGTGCACGCGTCCGAGATCTCATCGTCGCCTGGTCGTGTCCACGATCCGCCCATCCTCCCAAGCGGGCCGGCACGGTTCCTCACCCCGCCTGGGTGACCCCGCCGGTGGTGGCCCTACCTCGACACCGCCGCGACCGCGGCGACGATCCGGGCTCGCACCGCGGTGGCGTCGACGCCCACGGCCAGCCGCGCGTTCGGCGACCCCGGGAGGGACACCAGACGCCCGGATGCGCTCGCTGCCAGATGGCGGGGCGACCAGTCGAACAGGTCGGGTTCCAGCGCGGCGATCACCGCCACCGCATCGTGGACGACGATGCCGGCCGCGGCGGCCGCGGCGGCCGCGCGGGGGGGGGCGGGGGGGCGGGGGGGGCGGGTGGGCGTGGTGGTGCCCGGTGCGGCCGCCGCGGGGTCGGCGGGGGGGGCTGTGG
>CAYUXB010000265.1:0-5535 GCA_964448525.1 uncultured Acidimicrobiaceae bacterium | reverse complement strand
GGAAGACGGCCATGTGCACGTTGCCGTCGCCGGCGTGGCCGCACCCGGCGATCCACGCCCCGTGCGCGGCGGCGATCTCGCTCACCTGCGCCATGAACGCGGGCACCGCGGCGCGGGGGACGACCACGTCGATGATGTCGTCGGCGCCGTTGGCCTTGGCGACCCAGAACGCCTTCTCGCGGGCGTCGATCAGCCCCGCTGCCGCTCCGGACGGCAGGACGTACACATCGATGGCCCCCAGCGCCGCGAGCTGCTCGGAGACGGCGTGGGTGTCGGCGTCGAGCCGGTCGGCGTGCGTGCTCTCCAGCCCGACGACCAGGTAGGCGAGCGCCGACTCCTTCACGTCGTCCGGGATGCCGAGGTCGAGCCCCACGTACGCGGTCGCCGCCGCCATCGTCATCATGTCGATGTACTCGAGGATGAGCGGCCCGACCCCGCTGCGCACGATCTCGGGCACCGCGGCGGTCACCTCGTCGAGGGAGGCGAAGGGCGCGAGCACGGTGGCCTGGTGGGCGGGGCGCGGGTAGAGCTTGAGGTACGCCTTCGTGACGAGGGCCAAGGTGCCCTCGGAGCCGATGACGAGCTGGGTCAGGTCGTAGCCGGTCGACACCTTGACGACCTTGCCGCCGGACCGGATCACCTCGCCCGAGGGCAGCACCGCCTCGAGGCCGATGACGTGGTGCCGGGTGACGCCGTACTTCACGGCCCGCATGCCACCGGCGTTGGTGCTGACGTTGCCCCCCAGGCTGGCGCTGTACTCGCCGGGGAACACCGGGTAGACGAGGCCGAGCGGCTCCAGCGCGGCGTCGAGCTGGTCGAGCTGCACGCCCGGCTCGACCACCGCGACGAAGTTGTCGGTGTCGATCTCGACGATGGAGGCCATGCGCTCGAACGACACGACGATGCCCCCGGGCCGGGGGGCGCATGCACCGGACAGGCCCGTGCCGGCACCGCGGGCGGTTACGGGCACGCGCCGCTCATCCGCGATGCGCAGCACGGCGGCGACCTCGTCGGCCGTCGCCGGCAGCACCACGGCGACCGGGCGCTCCGGCGTGGCGGTCAGGGCCTCGTCGTGGGTGTAGTCGTCCTTGACCGCGTCGCCGGCGAGGACGTGGTCGCCACCGACCACGTCCACGAGCCGTTCGAGGAGATCGGCACCGTCAGCCGTCATGTCGCCCCTTCCCAGGACCGGGCAGTGAGAACGGTCCGACCATAGTGGCGGGTGCCCGCATCGGGCAGGGGGTGCCCGGGGCGGTTCCCGAGGCGGCGACAGCTGTCGCCGCCATGACCGCCCCGCCGAACGAGCGCGCGCTGTCGGCGACCGCCGGCGCGACGGGGGCGGACGGTCAGCAGTCGAGCGTGGCGGCGGCCACGGCGCACAGCTCGTGTCGCCGGGCCGGCCCCAGGGACCCGAGGCGGCGCACGAGCATCGCCTTGGGGAACGGGCGGATGTTGTCGAAGCTCGCGACGCAGTCGCGCGGCAGCCCCTCGTCGGCCCCCAAGGGGAGCTCGCTCGGCACGCCGCGCTGGCGGCTGGTCACCGGAGCCACGAGGACCCGTGCCATCACGTCGTTGGCGGCGTCGCGGCTGAGCACCAGGAAGGGCCGTCCCTTGTCGTCGGGCGACTCCCCCCACCACAGCTCGCCACGGGCTACCACCACCGCTCCCAGGGTTCGTCACTGATCGCCTCGGCGGCGAGTCGCGCCGCGTCGGCCAGTTCGTCCTCGCGGTCGGGGTGCCGGCGGAAGCCGTCGACGAACGCGCGGTCGATGCGTTGCCGTTCCGACGACCGCACGAGGGCCTCGATGCTGTGGCGCACCGCGTCGGACCTGCTGGCGAATGACCCCGTGGCGACAAGCCGATCGATCTCGGTGATCAGCCGGTCGGGGAGCTTGACGGCGATCTGCGTGGTCATGCGCCGAGCATACCGGTGCGCATGACCCTCAGCATGGCAGGCTGCAGGGGCCGTCGTAGGGGCACAATGACCGCATGACCCGCCTCACCCATGACGAGACAGAGCTGCGGCTCGCCGACATCCCCGGCTGGGGCATCGCGGACGGCTCGCTGCACCGCGAGCTCGAGTTCGCCAACTTCGTCGAGGCGTTCGGCTTCATGACGATGGTGGCGCTCGAGGCCGAGAAGCTGAACCACCATCCCGACTGGTCGAACGGCTGGAACCGGGTGGTCATCGACATCGCCAGCCACAGCGAGGGCGGCATCACCGACCGGTGCATCGAGCTGGCGGCGGCGATCAACCGGGCGTTGGGCGAGTAGCCAGGCTCCGTTCCCCGGAGTCGTCCGCTGCCCCGGCCAGACGGCGGGCCAGGCGGGCGAAGATCAGGGCGTGGAACGGGATGAGCGCGTACCAGTACGCCCGTCCCGCCAGCCCCCGCGGGTAGAACATCGCTCGCTGGACGAGGCGGCTGCCGCCGTCGTCGTCCGGCTCGATCTGCCACTCCAGCCACGCCTCGCCGGGCAGCTTCATCTCGGCCCGCAGGCGCACCAGCCGGTCCGGCTCGATCGCCTCGACCCGCCAGAAGTCGAGCGCGTCGCCGATCCAGAGGCGGTCGGGATGGCGCCGGCCCCGGCGCATGCCGACCCCGCCGACCAGCTTGTCGACCCACCCACGGGCGTGCCACAACAACGGCGTGACATACCAGCCCCGGTCGCCGCCCACGCCGGTCACCGTGGCGAACAGGGCGGATGGCGAGGCGGGTGAGGTCGTCTCCGATTCGTCGACCAGCAGGCTGCCCCCCGACCAGTCCGGGTCGCTCGGCAGCGGGTCGGCGGGGCTGCGTCCGGGCAGGCCGGCGTCCGACCAGCGGGTGGCCACCTGCATCTCGGCCGAGCGCTCCAGCGCGTGGGCCACCGCCTCGCGGAACGTGAGGGGCGCCGTCTCGGGGCCTCCCTGCGGCGGGTCGGTCACCACCACCTCGTTGACGAGGCTTGCGACCAGCGGCCGCGCCAGGTCAGCCGGCAACGGCGTGACGAGGCCCACCCACAGCGACGACAGCTGGGGCGTCAGCAGCGGCACGGTGACGATCAGCCGACGCGGCAGCCCGGCCAGCTCCGCGTAGGTCTGCATCATCTCGCGGTAGGTCGACACGTCGGGCCCGCCGATCTCGACCACCTCGTCGGGGCGGTCGCGGTCCGCGGCGGCGACCAGCCAGGCGAGCACGTCGCGGATCGCGATCGGTTGGCAGCGGTTCTCCACCCAGCGGGGCGTCACCATCGCGGGGAGCACCTCGACCAGGTAGCGCAGCATCTCGAAGCTGGCGGACCCCGACCCGATGATGAGCGCCGCCCGCAGCTCGGTGACCGGGACGGGACCGTCGGCGAGCACCCGTCCGACCTCGTGGCGGCTGCGGAGGTGACGGGACAGCTCGGGATCGTCGTCGCGGCCGAGGCCACCGAGGTAGACGATGCGGCTGATGCCGGCGTCCCCGGCCGCGTCGCGAAAGCACGTCGCCGCCCGACGGTCCTCCTCGTCGAACGCGGCGGGCCCACCCATCGAGTGCACCAGGTAGTAGGCCACGTCGACGCCGGTCATGGCCTGGCGGAGGGACTCGCCGTCGGTGACGTCGCCCTCGACCACCTCCACATCGGCACGCCAGTCGGCATCGTCGAGCTTCGAGGCCGCGCGCGCCAGGCACCGGACCTGGTGGCCGGCGGCGAGCAGCTCGGGGACCAGTCGGCCACCGATGTAGCCGGTGGCGCCTGTCACGAGGATCACGCCCACGCCACTGGCGTACCCGTCCACCCCGCAGCCAACCGCGCCGCGCCAGCTGGGGGAGGACCGATCCGCCCGACCCCACTACCTGTCCAACCCGACCGAGCCGTCCGACCCGGCGACGTGTCCGAAGCTGATTGGTTGCCGTGGCCGTCGCAGGGAAGCAGACGGCCATGTCCGCGACCGTCACGCCGACGGAAGCCGGCCCGTGCCTGGGGTGTGGGGAGCTCGTCCCGGCCGACGCCGCCTTCTGCCCCACCTGCGGCACGCGCCAGGTCGCAGACCGGCCCATGCCCGTCGCCGTCGACCCGGAGGAGAGCCGTGCGCTCGAGCGGTCCACCAACGTGTGGCTGCTCGTGGCGGTGGTCGCAACGGCACTGCTGCTGCTCGGCGCGGGCGTCGTGGTGGGGGGCCTCGTCGCCTCGACGGGGGACGACGGTGACGGCGACGGTGACGGCGGTTCGGCCGAGGGTCCCACCGCAGAGGCGATGGACGCCTATGCCCCCCTGGGCGGCGACTGGATGGACAAGCACGTCCACCTGGCCGAGGAGTCGAGCAGCGACGACTCCAACGGCTTGGCCGCGGCGGCCACCGACGCCCGCCTGTGGATCGACGTCAACCGCGAGGAACTGGGCCTGCTGCCCGCGCTCGTCTCCGGCGACGCAGCCGTGCTGTTCGACGAGCTGGTGGGCGTCTACGACGCCCGCGCCGCGGTGTTGGCCGACATCGAGGCCACCGCGACCGAGGGCGGCGGCGAGGTCGCCACCGCCGACGAGCTGGTCGCGCTGGACGAGCTCGACGGCGACGCCGACCTCGTGATCTGCGAGCTGGCCGAGATCATTCGCGCCGAGGGTGACGACCCTGACGACCACGTCACCGCGGCGATGGACGTCGCCTGCTGACGGGACGACGGTCAGCGGGGCTCTGGCGCTACGACTTGGCTTCGTCGAGGCTCTGGAGGAGCGTGTTCCAGGACAGGGTGGCGCACTTGATGCGCACCGGGAACTTGACCACGCCACGCAGGGCCTCGAGATCGCCGAGCTTGACGCCCTCGGCGGCGGGGTCGACCTCGTCGTCGCCGAGGCCGTCGCCCTCGCCGTCGCCGTCGCCGTCGAGCGACTGCTCGTGGATCGACATCATCCCCTTGAACGCTCGCGACAGCGCCCGCACCTCGTCGAGGGTCTTGCCCTTGACGGCGGACGACATCATCGACGCGGAGGACTGGCTGATGGAGCAGCCTTGGCCGCCGATGCGGATGTCCTTGACGAGGTCGCCCTCGACGTCGACGAACAGCACGATCTCGTCGCCGCACAACGGGTTGAAGCCCTCGACACGGGTGGCGGGGGGTGCGCTCAGCTCGCCACGGTTCCGCGGGTTGCGGTAGTGGTCGAGGATGATCTCGCGGTAGAGGTCTTCGAGGCCGGGCATGCGGGTCGCGATCCTATCGGCGGGGGCTAGAAGCTGAAGAAGTCGGCGGCGGCGGCGATGGCGTCGCCGAGAGCATCGACATCGGCCTCGTCGTTGTAGACGTAGAGCGAGGCCCTGGCGGTGGCGGCGACGCCGAGCTCACGCATGAGCGGCTTGGCGCAGTGGTGGCCGGCCCGCACGCACACGCCGTGCTCGTCGAACACCTGCGTGAGGTCGTGGGGGTGCAGGTCGCGGTAGCTGAACGACAGCACGCCGCCCCGTTCGGCGGGCTCGGACGGGCCGTGCACGGTCAGGTCGTCGCCGAACCGCTCGGCCAGCGATCGCAGGGCGTAGGCGGTGAGCGCCACCTCGTGGGTGCGCACGGCCTCCATGCCCAG
>CAYUXB010000264.1:0-5562 GCA_964448525.1 uncultured Acidimicrobiaceae bacterium | reverse complement strand
ACGGCATGCCCCAGCCGTTGCAGTGGAACATCGGCAGGGTGTGCAGGTAGACGTCGCGGTCGGTGACGCCGGCGTGCCAGCCGAACATGGCGGCGTTGAGCCACAGGTTGCGGTGCGTGAGCTGCACGCCCTTGGGCCGGGCCGTGGTGCCGCTCGTGTAGTTGATGGTGGCGGTGGCGTCCTCGTCGGGGTCCGCCCACGGCTCGGGGTCGGGCGTGCCGGGGCCGGTCGGCCAGATGTGCGCGTCGGTGTCGGCGCCGAGGACGAAGCAGTGCTTGGCGTCGATGCCGGAGAGGGACTCCTCGAGCTCGGGGTCGACGAGCAGCACCGAGGCGCCCGAGTGCTTGACGATGTAGCCGACCTCGGCCGCGTTGAGCCGGAAGTTGATCGGGACGAGCACCCGGCCCCACGCGCTCACGCCGAAGAACGAGGTCAGCAGGCGGGCCGCGTTCTGCGACACGACGGCGACCCGCTCGCCCCGCCCGACGCCGAGCCCGTCGAGCGCCGCGGCCTGGCCCCGCGCCAGCTCGGCCACCCGGCGGTACGTCAGCTCACCCCACGGCGCTGCCGGCTGGTCGGGCTCGTCGATCACCCCGATGCGGTCGGGGTAGACCAGCTCGGCCCGCGCCAGGTGGTCGGCGATCGTCAACGGGACCCGCATGGTGTGTCCTCCGTCCGGAGCGGCGCGGCGTGGCGTGTGACCGCGTGTCCCCTGACACTGTCACGGCACGCCGAGGCCCGCACGCGCGTCGGTCGGGCCAAGGCCGACCCCCCGGGGAGGTCGGCCCGTGCCGGTCGGTTCCACGTTGTTCCGAATCGGCGGTGGACCGTGGTGCGGCCGGTGGGCTGATGGGCTGGTGGACGCGATGCCCGCGTGGTGTCGTGTCGGGTACCGCGGTCGATCATCGTCGGCTCGAGAGAGTCGCGTCCGACACAGGAGTGGTGTCATGACGTCCCCCGCCCCGACCTCCCCGTCGCCTCATGCGGCGGAGTCCGCCAGCCCGACGGCCATGGTGCCGCTGTGGGTGCGGCTCGGACTCGTCGCCCTCGCCGTCCCCCAGGCGGTCACCGGCGTGTGGGCCCTGGTCGACGGCGCGGGGTGGTTCGAGTCGTTCCCAGGCTTCGACCCCCGGCTCGTCGCCGCGGAGCCGCCGTTCAACGCCCACCTCGCCGCCGACACCGGTGCGGGTTTCCTGGCCACCGCTGTGGCGCTGACGATGGCTGCGTGGTGGGGCGAGAGACGTGTCGTCTGGCTGGCGCTGGCCACGTACATGGCCTTCGCGGTGCCGCACCTCGTCTACCACTGGGCGAACCCAGCGCCTGCCCTTTCCGACGCCGAGAACATCCGGAACGTGATCACGCTCCTGATCGCCGCCGGGTTCCCGTTGGCGTTGGGGTGGGGTAGCCGTCACGAGCCGCCGACTGCCGGACGCCGGTCCGCGGCGCGTTCGTGAGCGCGCAGAGACGTCGCCACACCGATGTCGCCTCGGCGCTGGTGACGGTGAAGGTACCGTCGGCGGTGGCGGCGGGACGGATCTCGGCGAGCCCGCCGTCGAGCTGCGCGATCACCACGGCGGTGGCCGCCCTGGTGCCCGGGGTCGGCGCCCAGCGCACCTGGTGGAGCTCGGCACGGTCACGGCGCCGAACCCACCCCGACGGCGTCGCCGACTCGAACCCGGACCGTACGACCGCCCAGTCGCGCAGGCCGAGCGGCTGGGGGAAGAGCGGCGTGGCCGCCACGTGTGGCCCCAGCCCGACGGTGGCGGCGAGGAGCCGGGTGACCGCACCGACCGTGGCGTGCCGGACGTGGAGGACGGCGGAGTCGGGTGGGCGCACGACGACTGTGGCGGTGGGATGGCCGGACTCGTTCGAGACGTCGTGGAGGTCGGGGACGAAGGCGGCGTCGGTGACGGTCAGCCGCCCGCGAGCGCGGCTGAGAACCCGGACGCGCGGGCCGTCGGCGAGCAGTGGCCTCACGATCGCGTGGAGCGGCGGATCGAGCTGATCGGCGACGAGGATGCCCGCGTCGGTGAGCGACCGGCGGGCCGCAGGATCGACGGGGCGGCCGCGGGCGTGGTCGACGACGGCGGCAAGGGTGGGTGCGTCGAGTGCGAGCAGGCCCAAGGGCGGGTGGTAGGCGATGCTCACGATGGTCTGGCGCGCAGGCTGGCCACGACGCGGCGGGCAAGCGGCAGCCACCGCACGACATCCGGGTGCGCGACGGTGAACCCGACGACCCAGCGGACCTGCCCTGGCCGACAGTGGTGCCGCTCGATGGTGGTGACGTCGATCCCGCGATGTTGATGCGCCACGACGACCTCGACGTCGCGGACCTCGTCATCGCGGGCGACGCGGTCGGGGTCGTGATCGAGAACGATGTCGGGGTCGTCATCGGAGCAGCTGCTGTGGAGGGTCGCGCTCACGACCACCGGGTCGCCGAGGCGGCACAGGGCAGCATCGATGAGGGCGGTGGCCAGCATGTCGCCGCACAGGGCGTCGCGCTCGATCGAGATGGCGACGCCGGGCGGTTCGCCGTCCCACGACGGTGGCATCGCCACGACGGGCGGGCCCGGCTCGACCCGCCACCCGGTCGGCAGATCGAGGTGCGCCGTGTGCGCGTCGATCGTGATGGCGACCGACTCCAGCTCCACGATGTCGGTCGCGCTCATGGCCGCTCGTCCGAGCGAGAGGGCTCCGCCGACTCCGACCCGCCCGCCGGTCGCTCCTCGACCTGTTCGGACTGCTGCCGCGCGTACGGCGGCCGCCACTTGTCCGGCCACTGATCGGACAAGCTCCCGATCTGGATCATGACCCCGACGATCGCCAGGGCGCCGGCTGCGCAAGCGAGTGCCAGGAACCAGCCTGGGCGTTCGCCCTCGTTCAGGTCGAGGGCGACGGCGCCGATGGCGGCGGAGCTCATGACGAGGAACGCCAGTCCCCAGGCGAAGCAAGCGATCGGACTCAGGAGCTTCCAGTCGCGACCGGGCAGCGGCGAGACGCGCCCCCGCATGAGTTCGACCGCACCAACCAGCATGAACGGTGCTACAACGACGCCTCCGACGCCCATCAGGAACGTGCCGCCGTCACCGCCGACGAGCCGGGCACCGGCGATGCCGACGCCGAGGGCGCTGAAGAGCACGACCTTGGCGAGTATGTGGCGGCCCCAGTAGTCGGGCGGCCGGAGATCCTCGACCTCGGCAGGGCCCATCTCGTCGCCGGGGGTCATGGCGTGGTCCCGACAAGATCCCTGAACGTCTGGAGTTCGGCCCAGGTCGGCGGCAGGTCGTACGCCGGGACGAGACCGGGATCGGCGAGGATCGCGTCCGCGTCAAGGTAGGGATGGCGGGCGTTGAAGGCTGCCTGGCCGATGTCGTCCCCGGCCTGCTCGATGGGCTCGACGACGTCCCAGGTGTAGTCGGGTATGTCACGCAGCACGGTTCCGGGAGCCACGCCGTTGATCTGATCGCGCACCACATCGGGATCGTGCTCGGCCGGCCCCGGTTCGCCGACCACCAGATCGATGGCCCAGTCGGTGATCGAGGACCCGATCAGCCCGCTGCCGATGATTACGACCCCCGCGCACACAGGCGCACCGGGCCCGCAGACGAAGCCTGCTGCAGCAGCACCGCCAGCGCTCGTGAGCAATCCCCCGCCGGCCGTGCCGACGCCGCGTACTGCGGCGCGGGTGGTGATCTCGCTGTCGGTGTAGTTGAGTGACGCGGCGTCGGCACGCTCCTGGCGTGACCCTGCCGAGAGTCCCGACAGCCCTGCCGACCCGAAGCTGAACAGCGTGGCGAACCGGGCGAGTTGCGCTGGGGTGGCGAAGCGACCGAGGGCGGCGGGCGTTTCGGGTGCCCATTCGGCGGCCGCACCGGAGCCCACGACGTAGGCGACGTCCCACGCGTCGACCGCCGCGCCCGCGTGGCCGACCGCCATGGCCGAGTAGTCGAGTGCGTCCAGCCAGGGCGGCGGGTCGTCGGGATCGCCCCAGTCGACCTCCTCGGTGGCAGTGCTCTCGTCGAGGTACACGCGCATGTCGCAGGGGATGAGCTCGCGCAGGCGACCCTCGCTGAGCTCGTGGCGGCCGCCGGCGTCATCGCTGTCGGCCACGAGGAAGGCCCCGCCGACGCCGCCCGTGAACTCGCCGATCTTCCGCAGCGTCGCTGCCCAGGCCCGCAACGCGCCGGGCAGGTCGCCGGCGTCGAATCGCCAGTCGACGCCGTTGTAGAGGGTGTAGGTCTCCCAGTCGTCCTCGATCCACCCGGCCCGCGTCGTGAGCGCGTCGGCGATCGCGCCGGTGGTCTCCGCCAGGTTGAGAAGCCGCTGGGGTCGAGCGGAGGCGGTCATCCCGGCGTCACCCCCGCGGCCGACGGCTGGTCGGCCTCGTAGGCGGCGCGGAGCTCTGCACGCAGCTGGGCCTCCAGGCGCGCGCTCTCGTACGCGGCGGTGACCGACGAGGCCCCGGCGAGCAGGACCGCCACGAGTTGGTGGCCCGCGGCGAGGATCAGGGGCATCTGCTCGTCGAAGAGTGCCCGGGCGTCGCCGTGCCAGTCTTCGACCACCGTGGGGATGTCGGTCTCCAGCAGCGCGAGCGCCTCACCGAGCCCGATCGCCCCGTAGGACAGCTGGTGCGTGAGGTCGTCCGCCGTCTCGTGGTCATGGACGACGCCCTCGAAGTACCACGGACGGTCGACCATCGTGCCGGGCAAGGGGGGACGGGCATCGCTGATGGTCATCGCGCCGTCACCGTCTCGTCGGTCATCGCCGTCCCCTTCTGTCGCTCGTCCCCAGGAGCCCTTGCCCATCAGCATCTTTCAGTGCCTTTGGACGTTGGCGAGCACCATAGCACGCACGCATGAAGGTCTTCGACGCACGCTCCGCGTCGCGTCGACGCCGGGGATCAGGCTCAGGGCGTGCGGCCGGTGAACGCGATCAGGCGAGTCTGGACGTCGGCGTCGTCGGGCACGGCCACGCGGGGGCCGTAGTGGCCGCTCTGGCGCAGGGCCCCGTCCATCGGCAGCATGCCCTCCAGCATCGCCGCGCACTTCTCCGGATCGAGCGTCTCGTCCTGGCCCGTGGCCCGGGCGAGGTCCCACCGGTGGAGGAAGACGTCGCCGGTGTAGATCATGTCGACCGCCTGGCCGAGGGTCATCCGCCCGATGTGGGGGAGGTCGTGTTCCCGGTCGGCGGTCGCCGGGTCGTCGAGCAGCGCCTGCACGGCGTCGGTCTGGGTGCGCCAGGCACCGATCGGGTCGTCGTCGACCGATGGTCCGGCGGGGAGCGTGATGCCGGCCGCACCCTCGAGGAACGCGGGGAACCACTCGAGGAGGTGGCGGACGACGTCGCGGGCGACCCAGCCCTCCGGCGGCGCGGGATCGTCCCACGCCGCCGGGGCGGTGCCGGTGACCGTCGCCGTGAATGCGCCGGCGATGCGCCGGTGCTCGTCGGCGAACGTCATCAGAGCTCGGCGACGAGGGCGTCGAGCTTGGCGTAGCCCTGCTCGACCCCGGTCTCCATGCCGCTGGCGAGCCACTGGTCGCGGCCCTCGAAGCTGTCGACGAG
>CAYUXB010000263.1:0-5573 GCA_964448525.1 uncultured Acidimicrobiaceae bacterium | reverse complement strand
GGCCAAGGCGAAGTACTACCTGCTGACCTGCGACACCCTCACCGGCGAGGAGGCCGAGCGCATCGGGCTCGTGTCCCTGTGCGTCGACGACGACGCCGTGCACGACCGGGCCCTGGAGGTGGCCGAGACGCTCAGCGGCGGTGCCCAGTCGGCCATCCGCTGGACCAAGCACACGCTCAACAACTGGTACCGGGCCCAGTCGGCGACCCTCGATGCCTCACTGGCGTACGAGTTCTACGGCTTCGGTGGGCCGGACGCCCGCGAGGGGCTCGCCGCCCACACGGACAAGCGTGCGCCGCAGTTCTCGGGCCCGACGTCGGAGTGAGCGGCGGCGCCCGGGTCGCTCCCCGGCCGGGCGCGTCCCGAGGCCGCGCCCGGGCGTGAGAGGCTGACCGGATGCCGGGGGCCGGGTGGGGCGCGATCAGCGTCGATCAGATCGATCCGTCGTCGTGGCTCGTGCTGGCCACAGGGCTCGGCGCCGCGCTGGCCGTGGCGATCGACGGGGTGTGGCGCTGGACGCGGGGGGTCGTGACGATCGCGCACGAGGCCGGTCACGCCGTCGCCGCACTGGCGACGGGCCGCCGGCTGACCGGCATCAAGCTGCACTCCGACACGTCGGGCCTCACGCTGTCGGTGGGCCGACCGACGGGGCTCGGCATGGTGGTGACCGCGGCGGCCGGCTACATCGGTCCGTCGCTCGTCGGCCTGGGCGGGGTCGCCCTGCTGGCGTTCGACCAGGTGACGGTCATGCTGTGGGCGGCTGCTGCCGTGCTGGTGGCGATGCTGGTGATGGTCCGCAACGCGTTCGGCGCCCTCACCCTCGTGGTGGTCGGCGGCGCGGTCGTCGGTGTCTCGCTCTACACCTCGGCCGACGTGCAGGCCGCGTTCGCCTACGCGATGACGTGGTTCCTGCTGCTCGGCGGGGTGCGCCCCGTGGTCGAGCTGCGGCGGCAGCGTCGCTACCAGCCCGGGGCGCCCACCGACGCCGACATCCTCGCCCGGCTCACGCGGGTCCCGGGGTCGGTGTGGGTCACGCTCTTCGGCCTGGTCACGGTCGCCGCTCTCGGTGCTGGCGGCTGGCTCCTCCTGACCTGATCGGCAGTGTCAGGTGGGCCGCACCGCGGGGTCACGGCCGCGGGGCGGGGCGGGGCGGAGGAGCTGGGCGAAGCGCCGCATGGCCGCGTCGACGCCCGCCCGGTCGCCGGTGGCGAGCAGGTCGAGCAGAAGCCCGCGGGTGACCGCCAGCATGAGGCGTGCCTCGACGCGGGCCTCGGCCGGTGGCGTGCCCTGTCGGGCGAGGAGGTCGGCGAGCGGCTCCACCCACGCGCCGATGGCCTCGTCGAGCAGGCCCTGCGCGTGGGGACGGCCCTGGAGCGCCTGGGCGTAGACCTCGAAGAACAGGCGCTCCCAGGGCCACAGCGCTTCGTCGGCGAAGTGGTTCCACAGGGCTTCGAGCGCCTCGGGCGAGGAGACGTCGAGCGCATCGGCCCCGGCCCCGTCGTCGCCGCGGGCCGCTGCGGTCAGGGTCGCGATCTGGTCGCGCTGGCGGGCCTCCACCCGACGGACGATCTCGGTGAGCAGCCCGTCCTTCGAGCCGAAGTGGTAGATGAGCATGCGGTGACTCGTGCCGAGGGCGGCGGCGAGCTGGCGGAGGCTCTGGTCGCTGACGCCGTGGTGAGCGGCGTGGTCGACGGCGGCCTCGAGGAGGGCGTCGCGGGCGGTGACCCCGGGCGGGTCGGCGTGTGCCGCCGTGGGAGGGACCCCGGCTGGGGCGGGGGGGTTTTCGTCAGTCGCCACGTACCGTATGGTACATGTACCATACGGTACGTCGGAACCCAGCCTGGACCGTGGCCGGTGGCCGACCCGCAGGATCGAGTCGGGGAGCGAGCTGATGAGACGTCAACACGTGGAGGCCACCGCCTGGTCGGCTGCCCCACCCGCCGTCGTGTACGGGCTGTTGGTCGACGGCCTCACCTGGCCGGCCTGGAGCGGTCACGACGCCGCCGAGGTCATCGAGGAGGGGGAGGGTGACGGCGACGGCGTCGGCGCCGTGCGGGTGCTGCACCGGGGTCGCACGCGCTCGACGGAGCGGATCGTCGAGCTCGTGCCGGGCAGGCGCCTGGGCTACGTCCTGCTGTCCGGCCTGCCGCTGCGGGACTACCGGGCGAACGTCGACCTCACGCCGGAGCGGGACGGCACGGCCATCCGCTGGTGGTCCGACTTCAGGGGCAAGGTGCCGGGCACGGGTTGGATCTTCCGCTTCGCGCTGACCCGGTTCATGCGCGAGGCCGCCGAGCGCCTCGCCGCCAGGGCGGCCGAGGTGGCCGGCACCGCGCCCGCCGCCTGATCCTGATCACGGGAAACCTGGCCATGATCTGACCGGTTTCGGCGCGACGCTGGCGGTGTGCGCGCCGACCGCCTCGTGGCCACCCTGCTGATCCTCCAGGCCCGGGGGCGCGTCACGGCCGCCGAGCTGGCCGAGGAGCTGGAGATCTCCGAGCGCACGGCCCGGCGCGACCTGGAATCGCTGGCGATGGCGGGCATCCCGGTGTACTCCCAGGCGGGGCGCAACGGCGGGTGGTCGTTGCTCGGCGGCGCCCGCACCGACCTCAGCGGCCTCACGGCCGCGGAGGCCCGCACGCTGTTCCTGGTGGCCGGACCGTCCTCCGCGGTCACCCCGGAGGCCAAGGCCGCCCTGCGCAAGCTGGTCCGGGCCCTGCCGGAGACGTTCCGGGCCGAGGCGGAAGCGGCCGCCGCCGCCGTCGTGCTCGACCCGACCACGTGGGGGTCGACGAGCACGCCCCGCCCGCCGCACCTCGACGCGATCCAGGAGGCCGTCGTGACGGGCCGGCAGGTGCGCCTCGCCTATGGCGACCGCGAGGGCAAGGAGACCGAGCGCACGGTCCATCCCCTCGGCCTCGTGGCCAAGAGCTCGGTCTGGTACCTGGTGGCCGACACCGAGGCGGGCATGCGCACCTTCCGGGTGGGGCGGGTGCGAGGGCTCGTCATCACCGATCGTCCGGTGGTGCGTCCGGAGGGGTTCGATCTGGCGGAGACATGGCAAGCGGTGGTCGACGCCATGGACGAGCGGCGCAACGCCTTCCGGGCCGTCGTTCGGGCGGAGCCGCGGGCCCTGGGCTGGCTCCGGTCGTCCTTCGGGAGCTCCATCATCGTGCGCGACACCCTCGACGACGGGCGTCTCGAGGTCGAGATCGGCGCCTGGTCCGCCGAGGTGCTGGCTCACGACCTCGTCGGGTTCGGGGCACACGTGGAGGTCGTCCACCCCCAGGAGGTCCGCGACCAGCTGGCCAGGATGGGCGCGCAGTTGGTCGTTCGCTACGGATCCGCCGATCCGCCCGCAGGCTCGCCCGCCGACACGGCGCCGGGATGACCCTCAGCGTGCGAACGCGGCCGCGCCCTCGGCCCACGTGCCGTCGAGGTCCGATCCCGGGGGGAAGCGGCCGTCCAGCTCGAGGATCACCATCCCGTGGGCGAACGACCACAGGGCCTGGGCCCGGTGGGGCTCCCCGGTGGCGGTGAAGAAGGGCTCGCCGGCCCAGTCCTCGAGCCCCGGGGGCAGCTGCTCGCGGGGGAGCTCGCCCGCCGTGGCCAGGCGGTACAGGTTCGGCCGGCTCTGCGCTTCGCGGCGATAGGTGGCGAGGAGGTCGGCCACGGTGCCGCCGGCGGCGAGGGTGGCGTGCAACGCCTCACCGATCTCGGCCATCGCCGCGGCGATGAGCTCGACCTCGATGGCCGCCTTGCTCGCGACGTGCTTGTAGAGCGAGGGCGCCTTGATGCGCAGCTCCGCCGCGACCGACCGCATGGTCAGCCCCTGGGGCCCGTCGCGATCGAGCACTCGGCGGGCCGCGGCCACGACATCGTCGACGCGGGGTGACCGCGGCGGGACGGGAGCGCGCATCAGGCGGCGGACTCGACCCGCTCGAGGGCGAATACGGGGTGCCGGGGTGCGATGGCGGCCAGCTCGTCGTCGGTCGACTCCGCGGAGGCCCCGTCGAAGAAGACGCCGACCTCGGCCTTCCACCGGCGCAGGTAGGCCCGCAGGACGGGGATCTTGTCGGCGCCGTCCACCTCGTGGGCCACCCACTCCTCGCGTCGGTTGCCCACGATCGTGGCGAGCCGGCCGTCCGCGGCGCGGGCGTTGCGCACCCATTGCCCCTCGCCTCGGGGCGAGACCAGGTACTGGCGGTCGTCGACGGTGAGGAGGTTGACGGGCGTGCGGCGGGGCTCACCGGACGTGCGGCCGCGCACCTCGAGGACGCGGCTGCCCCAGACGCTGATGCCGCGACGGGTGAGGAAGGCGACGGCTCGGTTGAACACGTTGGTGGTGAACCAGCCGGGTCGGCGGTAGTGGGGGGTGGTGTCGCTCATGGTGCTCCTACGAGATCGAGGGCTCGGCGGGCTCGCCGCCCGCATGGGCTAATGGTGTTAGCCGCCGAGCGCCACCGTAAGGCTAATGGCGTTAGCCGTCAAGGGGTGCGGCACGGTGGGGCGCGATCTGGCAGTGTCGGTGGCTCGGGCCGGCGCTGCGGTCCGAGCATCACGAGGGGGCACGATGCCGACACCGCTGACCGAGGTCGAGACCGTCCGGGGGCCGGTGCCCACCGCCGAGCTGGGCACGACGCTCATGCACGAGCACGTCTTCGTGCTCACCCCCGACAGCCAGACGAACTGGTCGGACGAGTGGGACGAGGAGACGAAGGTCGCCGAGGCGATCGACAAGCTCGGCCAGCTCGCCGGGGTGGGTGTGCGCACGATCGTCGACCCGACCGTCGACGGCCTCGGCCGCGACATCCGCCGGGTGGCGCGCGTCAACGAGGCGGTGCCGCAGCTCAACATCGTCGCCGCCACCGGCGTCTACACCTACGCCGACGTCCCGGGCTTCTTCGCGGAGCGAGGGCCGGGCGCGCTCCCCGACCTCCCCGAGCCGATGATCGACCTCTTCGTCCGCGACATCCGCGAGGGCATCCAGGGCACCGACATCAAAGCGGCGTTCTTCAAGTGCGCCATCGACCACCACGGCCTGACCGTCGGGGTCGAGCGCGTCATGCGGGCGGTGGCCCGGGCGCACGCCGAGACCGGGGCGCCGATCATGGTCCACAACCGGCCGGCCGGGAACACGATGGCCGAGGTGAAGCGCGTCCTCGGCGAGGAGGGCGTCGACCCTCGGCGGGTGCAGCTCGCGCACGTCGGCGACTCCACCGATGTCGACATGCTGGCGGGGCTGGCTGCGGAGGGGTTCCTCCTCGGCATGGACCGCTTCGGCATCGACGCGATCCTGGGCTTCGAGGACCGGGTGGCCACGGTGGTCGAGCTCTGCCGGCGGGGGTGGTCGTCCCGCCTGGTGCTGGCGCACGACGCCGCCTGCTACATCGACTGGCTGCAGCCCGACCTCAAGCCGTTCCTGCCGAACTGGCACTACCTGCACATCCATCACGACGTCGTGCCGGCCCTGCTGGAGCGCGGTGTCACGCAGGACCAGCTCGACGAGATGCTGATCGACAACCCCCGCACCTGGTTCGAGCGCACGTAGCGAGCCGTCCCCGCCCGCCCGA
>CAYUXB010000262.1:0-5636 GCA_964448525.1 uncultured Acidimicrobiaceae bacterium | reverse complement strand
TCGTTGGTGATGCTCCACAGCACGACGCACGGGTGGTTCTTGTCGCGGGCGATCAGCTCGCGGATCGCCTGGCGGTGGACCTCCTGCGTCTCGGCGTTGACGGTCTCGTCCGAGAACGTGGTGAAGCCCTGCCCTCCGAAGATGCCGCCGGCGATGCCCATGTTGAGCCCGACCGCCGCGGTCTCGTCGATCACGACGATGCCCCTGCGGTCGGCGTAGTCGAGGACCTCTTCGGCGTACGGGTAGTGCGAGGTGCGGAACGAGTTGGCCCCCAGCCACTCCATCAGCGCGAAGTCGTGCACCATGAACGGGTCGTCGTGCGCCTTGCCCCGCACGGCGAGGTCCTCGTGGCGGCCGAAGCCGGTGAAGTAGAACGGCTCGCCGTTGATGAGGAACCGCGTGCCGTCCACCTGCACCGTGCGCACCCCGACGGGAACGGGGTAGGTGTCGACGAGCGCGCCGTCGGCGCCGACCAGCTCGACGGTCAGCTCGTAGAGGTAGCCCTCGCCGGGGCGCCAGGGGTGCACGTCGGGAACGGCGAGCTCGCCGGTCGCCCCGGTGCCCCGGACCACCTCGGTGCCCTCGGCATCGCGCAGCACGGCGTGCACCTCGTGGCCGCCGGTGTCGTTGGTGCCGACGGTCTCGACGTCGTAGGCCACGGTGCCGGTCGTGCCGTCGAGGTCGGTGACGACCGTGACGTCGGCGACGTGCGCCGAGGGGCGGGTCGCGAGCCACACCGTGCGGTGGATGCCGGCGTAGTTGAAGAAGTCGTGGAAGTAGCGCTGGCGGGGCCCGTCGGGGGTGTCCTCGACGTAGCCGGGCGGGATCGACTGCCACGTGAGCGTGTTGTCGACCACTGCGGTGATGCGCACCTCGGTTCCGGGCTCGACCACGTCGGTGATGTCGGCCTCGAACGGCGTGTAGCCGCCCTCGTGCTCGGCGACCTGCGTGTCGTCGACCCAGACGACCGCCCGGTGCGTCGCCGAGTCGAACCGCAGCACGATCCGCTCGCCGTCCCAGCGCGCCGGCACCCGGGCCACCGTCTGGTACCAGGCGTCACCGACGTGATCGCGCACGGCCTGGTCGGGGAACAGGTCGTTGTAGCTGGCCGGCACGGGGGCCTCGCGCCCGCCGGCGAGGGGGCGGCGCCACCACTCCTCGGTGCGTCCGGCGCCGTCGGGGTCGAGGGCGAACCGCCACAGCCCGTTGAGCGATCGGCGCTCGCGCGTGGCCGTGTCCTTGGGTCGGAGCATGGGGGCCTCCTCGAGGGTGTCAGCCCGCCGCGACCGGTGACGCCTGCGCGGAGCGGGCGTCGCTCGCGGTCACGATGAGGTCGACACAGGTGGTGATGTCGAACGCGGTGGTGTCGATCTGCAGGTGGTAGAAGTCGCGGTCGGTGGGGTCGACGCCGTAGAGGTCGCGCCCGTAGCTGAAGCGGGCGCGGTCCTGGGCCCGCAGGCGGCGCTCCGCGGTCTCCTCGTCGATGTCCTCGAGCTGCATGGCCTGGCGCATCCGGGCCTGCCGCGGCCCGTCGAGCCGCACGTGCAGGGCGCCGGGGATCGACCGCAGGATCAGCGCCCCGGCGCGCCCGAGCACCACGCACCCCGCTGCAGCCCGGGACATCAGCAGCGCGTTGACCTCGGCCTTGTAGCGGCGCTCGTCGGCCATGACCCGCTCGTGCGGCCGCTCCTGGGACGTGACGGGGGCGCTGGCCAGCACGGCGAGCAGCCGCTCGAGCGTCCCCTTGGGCTGCTCGACGGCGGCGGCGGCCTCCTCGGGGATGTCGAGCCGCTCGGCGACAGCCGCCGGGATGTCGCGGTCGAGGAAGTCGACGCCCAGCCGCTCGGCGACCCGGGCACCGATCTCGGTGTCGCCGGTGCCGTAGGTCGACGCCAGCGTCACCACGCGCGGCACGGCGGGATCGGGGCTCATCCGGCGAACTCCCGCACCGGTTGCCCGCTGACGCCGACCTCCGCCCGGAAGAGCGAGCCCGCCACCGGGTCCTCGCCCTCGGGCACGTTCTCGCGGGAGGTGGTGACGAACAGCTCGTCGAGGCGGTCGCCGCCGAACGTGCAGGCGGTGACCCCGGGGGTGGGGAGCTCGACCACCTCGTCGAGCGCGCCGTCGGGCCCGTAGCGGTGGACCGCGCCGCCGCGGTTGAGCGCCACCCAGACGCCACCCTCGGCGTCGACGGTCAGGCCGTCCGGTCGGCCGGCCTCGGCGGGGATGTCGACGAACGGACGCCGCTCCGTCAGTCCCGCGCCGCGCTCGTAGTCGAACACGGCGACCTGCATGGTCTCCGTGTCGTTGTAGAAGGCGCGATCGCCGGCAGGAGCCCAGTCGAGCCCGTTCGAGATCGTCACCCCGTCGAGCACCGACGTCACGGTTCCGTCGGGGTCGAGGCGGTAGAGCGAGCCACCGCCCGGCCGCCGGTCGTACGCCATCGAGCCGCAGTAGAAGCGTCCGTCGGGGTCGCAGGCCCCCTCGTTCATGCGCACCCCCGTGTCGGACCACACCTCGGGGAGCCGGGTGAGGGCGCCGTCGGCGTCTTCCAGCGCGAAGCCCCGCTCGACGCCGATGACCGCACCGCCCTGCCGGCGGGGCCGGACGGCGGCCGCGATCTCGCCGACGTGAGCCCGGCTGACGGTGCCGTCGTCGGCGAGGGACAGGACGTCGCCTGCCAGCATGTCGACCCAGCGCAGGCCACCCCAACGTGGAGACCACACCGGACCCTCGCCGTGGAAGGCCACAGATTCGGTCACCTGCTCGGGCTGCACTCGCACCTCCTCGCGTTCGGCGCAGGATAGCCCGACACAGCCCGGTCGTTAACCCCTACTCTCCGTTGCGCGGGGCCGAGCCGCCGAGGAGATGACATGCGCAAGACGGGGGTGGCTCATCGCCTGCGTCGGTGGGGCGCCGAGATGTGGCCAGCCCTCCAGGCCACGGCCGCCGCTGCCCTCGCGTGGACGATCGCCCTCCACATCGGCGACCACCAGGATCCGTTCTTCGCCCCGATCGCCGCGGCGATCGCGCTCAACGCCTCCCGAGGTGAGCGCGGCACGACGGCGCTGCGGCTGTTGGCGGGCGTCATCGTCGGCATCGTGGTCGGTGAGGTCACCGTCGCGCTGCTGGGCGGCGGAGTGGGAAGTCTGGCCCTGGCCCTGCTCGTCGCGCTCGCGGTCGCCCACACCCTCGGGGGCAACCGCCTGATCCTCAACCAGGCCGCGGCGAGCGCGATCCTGACGGTGGCCGTGGCGGATGGCGAGGCCGGGCCCGACCGCCTGCTCGACGCGCTGATCGGGGCCGGGGTCGCGCTGCTGTTCACCCAGGTGCTGTTCTCGCCCGAACCGGTGGCCCTCGTGCGGCGGGCCGAGGCGCGAGCGCTCGCCGGCATGGCGCGCGGGTTGGAGCTGACCGCGGGAGCCCTCGAGCGCGACGACGACGAGCTGGCCGACCGGGCGACCGACCGGCTGCGCGGGGTGCGCGACGACCTGGCGGAGCTCGGACGGCTCCGGCGGGCGAGCACGCGGATCGTGCGCCACTCGCTGATCTGGCGGTCCCGCATGACGCCGGTCGTCGACGAGAACGAGAACGCCGGTCACCTCGATCTCCTCGGCAACAGTTGCGTGCTGCTGGCGCGCACGGCCCAGGCCGCCGGGTTGCCGGAGCGCCGCGTGCTGGCGTCGTGCACTGAGGACCTGGCGAGCGCGCTGGCCGACCTGGCGGCGGATCCCGGCGATCGCCCGACGCGCCAGGACGCGGTCGATCGCGCGCTCGGCGTCGCGCGCCGCCTGGCCCGCCGTGCCTCACCGGTCGACGAGCCGGGAGCGCTGCTGGCGGTCCAGATGGTGATCGGCGATCTCATGATCTTCGCCGGCGTCGACGAGTCCGAGGCGCGCGCCGCCGTCGAGGCGGGCACCGGTGAGCTGCGGGCCATCGCCCCGCCGCGCGTGTCGCCGATCCCGTTCCGGTCGACGACGTCGCGTCGCCGGGGATCGTCCCGTGGTCCCGGCCGCCGGCGTCGTCGCTGACCCCTCAGCGAGGTGGGGGGCCGGACGAACCCGCGGGGTACTCCTCCATCGGCACGCGGCCGTCGGCCCACGCGTCGAGGACGGGGGTCACGATGCGCCAGGACTCCTCGGCCTCGTCGTTGCGGACCGAGAGGCGACAACCGCCCTCCAGGATGTCGAGGAGGACGTGGCCGTAGGCGGGAAGGGGGGACGGGGGCGGCGGGGCGGTCAGCGTCAGCGGCCCGAGGGCCGGCTCCTCGCCCATCGAGCCACCGATGAGGCGCAGCCGGATGTCGTCGGGGCCGTCGAGCCCGATCCGCAGCTCCGGCGCCGAGGGAGGAGCGCCGCGTGCGTCGTTCCCATCCGCACCGGACACCGCCGGGAACGGCGACTGCTCCGCGGGCCGGAACCGCACGACGGCTTCCTTGCGGGCGCGGTCGAGCGCCTTGGCCGCGCGCAGCACGAAGCGGGTGCCGGACCACCGCTCGTTGTCGATGTGGACAACGACCTCGGCGAAGCTCTCGCTGTCGCGCGCCGGGTCGACCCCCTCCTCATCGACGTAGGACGGGACCTGCTCGCCGTCGACCAGCCGACCGGCGGTGTAGCGGGCGCGGCGCGTGCGTGTCGCCACCTCGTCCGGCGAGATCGGGCGGACGGCGCGCAGCAGCTCCACCTTGCGGTCGCGCACCTCGTTCTCGTCGAGGCTGCCCGGTGGTTCCATGGCGGCGAAGCACAGGATCTGCAGCAGGTGGTTCTGCAGCATGTCCACCAGTGCACCGGCCTCGTCGAAGTAGCTGCCTCGGCCCTCCAGGCCCAGCGTCTCCTGCCACAGGATCTCGACCTGCTCGACGTGCACGCCGTTCCACACGGCGTCGACCACGCGGTTGGCCAGCCGCATCGCCAGCAGGTTCTGCACGGTGTCCAGACCGAGCACGTGGTCGATCCGGAAGACGGCGCGCTCGCCCGCGTCGCCCGCGAGCGTGGCCACGAGACGGTTGAGCGCGATGGCGCCGGCGAGGTCCTCGCCGAACGGCTTTTCGAGCGCGAGCCGGCTGCCCTCGGGCAATCCGACCTCGGTCAGCGTGGCGACCGCTGTCTCGTAGGTGGCCGGGGGGAGCGCGAGGTAGGCGACCACGGGACGACCGTCGTCGCCGATCGCCCGGGACACCGAGGCGGGGTCGGCCAGGTCGACCGGCAGGTACCGCAGGATGCGCACGAGCGAATCGCGTACGTCGCGGGCCAGGTCGCCGGCGTGCTCGGCCAGCTCGCTGGAGGCGAGCTCACGGAACCCGTCGTCGTCGAGCGAGCGACGGGCGGCGCCGACGACCTCGAACCCGTCCGGCAGCCGGCCGGCGGCGTGCAGCGACGCGAGGGCGGGAAGCAGGTACCGACCCGCGAGGTCGCCGGTCGCGCCGAACAGCACCAACCTGTCGATCATGCACGGTGCCATCGCCGAACGATACGGCACCGAGGCCGCAGCGGCTGGTCCGGATCGCGGACCTGCCCGGAGGTCACGCGGCCCCGGCGGTCGCCCGGAACCGTCGGAGGCGGAGGCTGTTGCTCACCACGAACACGCTGGAGAACGCCATCGCCGCGCCCGCGAGCATCGGGTTGAGCAGGCCCGCC
>CAYUXB010000261.1:0-5673 GCA_964448525.1 uncultured Acidimicrobiaceae bacterium | reverse complement strand
CTCCGGCAGAGATCGACGTACGCCTGCGTCAGGTACGTGTCAGCAGCAGCCAGGCCAGGTACCCGACGTAACCCGAGACGAACAGCCCTCCCTCGACGCGGGAGATCCGGTGCCCGGTCAGGAACACCGGCACGGCAGCCGCTGTCGCCACGACGACCAGCACGAGGTCGGCGGCGAGCACCTCGTCGGGCACCGGGACGCCGTGCGGCGCGACCAGCACGGTCAGCCCGAGCACCGCGCCGACGTTGTAGATGCTCGACCCGATGAGGTTCCCGATGGCGAGGTCACGCTCGCCCCGCACCGTCGACACGACCGTGGTCACGAGCTCGGGTGCCGAGGTGCCGATGGCCACGATCGTGAGCCCGATGATCGCGTCGCTCACCCCGAGCGTCCGGGCACTGGAAACCGCACCGTCGACGAGGAGCTCGGCGCCGATGACCACCACGACGATGGCGACCAGCAGGAGCACCACCTGGCGCAACGGCCGATGGCGACCAGCGGCCGCTGCGGCGACGGCCGTCGCACCCTCGGCCGGGTCGCTCGTTTCGCGCCGGCTGACCCGCACGAGTCCAGCCGTGTAGATCACCACGCCCAGCAGCAGGATGAACCCGTCCGGCCTGGTGAGCGAGCCGTCGAACGACAGCAGGTAGAGCACGACCGCGGCCACGGTCATCGCGGGTAGGTCGAATCGCAGCGTGGCCCGGTCGAGCGCGATCGGCAACAGCACGGCGCTCAAGCCGAGGATCAACAGGAGGTTGACGAGGTTGGTGCCGACGATGTTGCCGACCGCGAGGCCCGGGCTGCCGCTCCGCGCGGCGTCGATCCCGATCGCCAGCTCGGGCACGCTGGTCCCCAACGACACCACGGTGAGCCCGACCATCATCGGCCGGATGCCGAGCCAGGACGCCAGGCCGGTGCCCGCCCGGACGAGCACCTCCGCGCCGCCGACCAGCAGCACGAGGCCCCCAACGATCACCACCCAGCTGGGCATCGACGTCCCTTCACACGCAGCACCGGCGGACCCACCCTCTCACCTCAGCGGTGACGGGTGGGCGCGGCGGTCGTCGGCTGTTCAACGCTGCCCCAGCTGCACCGCGAGCTCGCGTCGGCTCGGCTTACGGGCTCGGTCGGCGCTGGCTCGCGCACGCTCGGCGCGCGCTCGGGAAGGTGGCGGTGAAGCTGGCCCCTCCGGTCGGGCTGTCACCGGCGACCAGGGTGCCGTCGTGGGCGGTGACGACGCGGTGGGCGATGGCGAGACCGAGACCGGTGCCGCCTGTCGCGGCACCGCGGCTGCGATCACCCCGGTACAGAGGCTGGAACAGGTGGGGCAGGTCGTCGGCGGCGATCCCCGGACCGGTGTCGGCGATCGTGAACCAGGCCGTGCCGTCCGTGTTCCCGCAGGTGACGTCGATGCGCCCGCCGGCCGGCGTGTAGCGCACGGCGTTGTCGAGGATGTTGTCGACGGCACGGCCCAGCTGGTGACGGTCGGCGTCGACGGGGCAGGCCTGGCCGGACGATCGGAACGCCAGCGCCACGTCCGCGGCCTTGGCTCGGGGTCGGAGGCCGTCGACGAGCTCGCCCAGGAGGTCCGCCAGGTCGAGCGGCTGGCGGTCGAGCGATTGCTCCAGGTACTCGAGGCGGGTGTAGTCGAACAGGTCGCCGACGAGCCGCTCGAGGGTGTCGGCCTTCTCCTTGGCGACGGCGAGGTAGCGGGCGCGACGCTCGGGCGTGTCGGCCAGCCCGGTGTCGAGCCCGTCCAGGTAACCGCGGAGCGAGAAGAGCGGGGTGCGCAGGTCGTGGGCGATCGCGGCGATGAACATCCGGCGTTCGTGCTCGAGGGCCGCCTGCTGCTCGAGCGAGCGGCGCAGTTCCGTGGTCATGGCGCCGAAGGCGGTGTTGACGTCGTCGATCTCGGTGACCCGCGAGCGGGGAGGTCTGGCGGTGAGGTCCCCTTCGGTGACGTTGCGCACCGCCGCCTGCGCGGCGCGCAGGGGCCGGACGAACGGTCGCGCGAACGCCAGCGCCACCGCGGCCCCGCCGGTCCCGACGAGGACCGCCGCGAACAGCGCTGTGGTCAGCAGGTCGTCGTCGTCGAGCGGGGTGAAGATCTCGGCGACGAGCCGGGGCTCGGTGCCCTCGATCTCGACGAAACGAACCACCCCGTCCTCGCGGTCGGCGTCCCAGGGGCGACCGGCGTTCGGCGGCGCCGAGTCGTCCGTTCGCAGGCCCTCCGTACTGCGGTAGAGCTCGTCGCCGTCCTCGTACAGCACGAACTGCACGTCGTCGTCGCCGAGCTCGGCGGCAGTGGCCGAGCGCCACGCGGGGTCGTGCCAGCGGTCGGCACCCTCGTGCAGGAGGGTCGCGGCGTCCGCCGCGCGGTCCTGGGGCTCGGCTTCACCGAAGCCGAAGACGTAGATGATGACGAGGCCCGCCGGGATCACGACGAGGAAGGCGCTGACCGCGGCGAGCACCAGCCAGCCTCGGACCGACAGCGTTCGGCCGCGGAGCAGGGTGGTCATGGCGTGCGACGCTCGCCTTCGAACCGGTAGCCGACGCCCCACACGGTGACGATGTAGCGGGGATCGGCCGGGTCCTCCTCGATCTTCTCCCGGATCCGGCTGATGTGGACCGTCAGGGTGTGGCTGTCGCCGTACCCGTCCCACAGCCGCTCGAAGAGCTGGTCGCGGGTCAGGATCTGGCGGGGGTGCCGGGCGAGGTGCTCGAGCAGCTCGAACTCCCGGGCGGTGATCGGCACCGGCTCGCCGTCCACGCGCACCTCGTGGGCACCGATGTCGACGACCAGCCGCCCGTAGTCGAGGAGCGCCTCCGCCCGTCTCGCCGGGCCGCGACCACCAGCCCGACGCAGGACGGCCCGCACCCGGGCGACGACCTCGGCCGGGGAGGCGGACTTGACGATGTAGTCGTCGGCGCCGAGCCCGAGGCCGCGCAGCTTGTCGCGGTCGTCGCCGAGCGCGCTCAGGATGAGGACCGGGACGTCCGAAGCCTGCCGGATGCGGCGCAGCACGTCGAACCCCGAGAGCTCGGGCATCATCACGTCGAGCAGCACGACGTCGACCGGATGCTGCTCGACGGCTTCGACCGCCGCTCGGCCGTCGCCGGCGACGTGGACGGTGTGCCCGTCGGCTTCGAGGTAGTCGCGCAGCAGGCCGGCGATGTCGTCGTCGTCATCCGCCACGAGCACTGTCGTCGTCTCGGCCATGCAGCATCCTTCCGGGTCTCGGCACCGGTCGCTGACGATGTGAGGGACTGTTGCGACTCTGTTGAGTCTCCCGCAGGAGCGTGGTGACGCCTCGGCCTCATCGTGCTGGGCAACCGAATCGGCGCGACGTCAGGGCCGGAGGACCGGGGTCCCGGCCTCGGAGAACCGGCGGCTCGCGCCGTGCTGCCCCTCGAGGAGGCGTCATGTCCGGAATCCTGTATCGCCTGGCCCACTGGTCGGTGCACCGCCGCCGCGTCGTGCTGGCGGCCTGGCTCGTTGCGCTCGTGGGCACCGTGGTGCTGGCGACCGCCGCCGACGGCCAGAGCAGCGACAGCTTCGAGATGCCGGGAACCGAGTCGCAGCAGGCCGCCGACCTGCTCGACGAGCGGTTCCCGACCGAGTCGGGATCGACCGCCCGGCTGGTGTTCGCCACCGACGACGGCTCGGCGCTCGACGATCCCGCCCACGCCGCCGCCATCACCGCCATGCTCGACGACGTGGCGCGTGAGCCCGAGGTGGCCGCCGTGGCCGACCCGTTCGATGAGGGAACGATCTCGTCCGACGGCACGATCGGGTTCGCCGACGTGACCTACGAGATGCCGGCCGACGAGGTACCGGCCTCGGCCATCGCTGCGATGGAGCGAGCCGCCCCACAGACGGACGGCGACGGGTTGGCCGTCGAGCTCGGCGGCGAGGTGTGGTCGGATCAGGCGACCGCCAGCGAACCTCCGGTCGAGCTCATCGGCCTCGCCATCGCCGTGGTCGTGCTGCTGGTGTCGTTCGGCTCGGTCGTCGCCATGGGACTGCCGCTCGTGACCGCGTTGATCGGCGCCGCCATCGGCGTGTTCGGCATCGGGGTCGCCTCGGCGTTCACCGACCTGAGCGAGACGGTCGCCGTGCTGGCCACGATGCTCGGCCTGGCGGTCGGCATCGACTACGCGCTGTTCATCGTGACGCGGCACCGCCAGAACCTGGCCGAGGGCCACGACGTCGCGGAGGCCGCGGCGCGAGCCAACGCGACCGCCGGCGGTGCGGTGGTGTTCGCCGGCATGACGGTCGTCATCGCCCTCGCCGGCCTCACCGCGGTCGGGATCCCGCTGCTGACCCAGCTCGGCCTCGGCTCCGCCGCGGCCGTGCTGGTGGCGGTCATGATCGCCGTGACCCTGATGCCGGCACTGCTCGGGTTCGCCGGCCACAAGATCGACCGGCTGACGATCGGACGGGCGCGCACCGGCGCGCACGCGGAGTCGCACCAGACCCTCAGCGCCCGCTGGGCCCGACGCGTCACCCGTCGGCCGGCCCTGTCACTGGCCGCGGGCCTCGGGGTCATGGCGCTGCTGGCGGTGCCGATGTTCTCGATGCGGCTGGGAGCGCCCGACGACGGCACCAGGGCCGCGTCGACGACCCAACGCCAGGCCTACGACCTGCTCGCCGAGGGCTTCGGCCCCGGCTTCAACGGGCCGTTGACCGCGGTCGTCGACCTGACCGAGACCGCGGATCGAGACGTGGCCCTCGCGGCGACGGTGGACGCGGTCGAGCAGGCCCCCGGCGTCGCGGACGTGGGCGAGCCGTCGGTCAACGAGGCCGGCGACACGGCCGTGGTCCCCGTGATCCCCGAGACCGGGCCTGCGGCGGAGGAGACCAACGATCTGGTCGACAACCTCCGCGGCATCATCGTGCCGGAGGCGGAGGCGACCACGGGAGCGAAGGTCGCCATCGCAGGACCGACCGCGGCCAACATCGACCTGTCCGACAAGATCGGGGACGCGCTCCCCCGGTTCATGATCATCGTGATCAGCCTCACGATGCTGCTGCTGCTGGTCGTGTTCCGATCGATCCTCGTGACGATCAAGGCCGCCGTCGGCATCCTGCTCAGCATCGGGGCGAGCCTCGGCGTGTCGGTCGCCATCTTCCAGTGGGGCTGGCTGAGCGACGTCGTCGGCCTCGACGGCACGATCCCGATCGTCAGCTTCATGCCGGTGGTGATGTTCGCCGTCCTGTTCGGACTGTCGATGGACTACGAAGTGTTCATCCTCTCCCGGGTGCGGGAGGACTACGTGCGCACAGGCGACCCCCGCGCGAGCGTGGTGTCGGGCCTGACCAGCTCGGCTCGGGTCATCACCGCGGCGGCCCTGATCATGATCGGCGTGTTCGCCAGCTTCGCCCTGGTCGACGATCCCACCGAGAAGCTGCTCGCCATCGGGTTCTCCTCGGCCATCTTCCTCGACGCCACCGTGGTGCGGATGGTGGTCGTCCCCGCGACGATGGCCCTGTTCGACCGCAAGGCGTGGTGGCTGCCCGGGTGGCTCGACCGCCTGCTGCCCAACGTCGACGTCGAGGGTGAGCACCTGATGGAACGGCTCGAGCTCGAGCCGGAGGAGCCCGCCCCCGGCGAGCCCCCGATCGTCAGGCGGCGCGAACCCGTGGGCTGACCGACGCCGGCGCCCCGCGTC
>CAYUXB010000260.1:4545-5673 GCA_964448525.1 uncultured Acidimicrobiaceae bacterium | reverse complement strand
ACGAACTTGGGCGCCATGCGGTCCTCGATGCCGAGCACGTCGTGGTAGACGAGCACCTGGCCGTCGGTGTCGCGTCCCGCCCCGATGCCGATCGTCGGCACGTCGACCGCATCGGTGACCAGGCGGGCGACCTCGTCGGGAACGCCCTCGAGCACGATCGAGAAGCAGCCCGCGGCGGCGAGCGCCTTGGCGTCGTCGCGCAGCGCCAGCGCAGCCTCGTGCTTGCGGCCCTGCACCTTGAACCCGCCCATGGCGTGCACCGACTGCGGGGTGAGGCCCAGGTGGCCCATGACCGGGATCTCCGCGTCGACGATGGCCTCGATCACCGGCAGGCGCTTGCGGCCCCCTTCGAGCTTCACGGCCTGCGCGCCCGAGCGGACGAGCGTGGCGGCGTTGTGCACGGCTTCGCGGGGGCCCGTGTGGTAGCTCATCCACGGCAGGTCCGCGACCACCAGCGGCGCCGGGCCCTCCGCCGTCGAGGCTCGCAGCCCGCGGTGCACGGCGCCGGTGTGGTGGGCGATGTCGTCGACGGTCACCTGCAGGGTGTCGTCGTAGCCGAGCACGACCATCGCCAGCGAGTCGCCGACGAGGATGAGCTCGACCCCGGCGGCGTGCGCCTGCCGAGCGCCGGGGGCGTCGTACGCGGTGACCATGACGAGCGGATCGGATCCCTCTCGCACCTTGGACGAGCGGATCGCGGGAACGGTGTGCGTGCGCATGGGGGCACGTCCCTCCTTCTCCGTCCAGCGCCTGGGTGGCTGCCGGCGGTGAGGCCGAAAATAGCCGGGTCGCTACCCTCAACGCCATGCCGTCGCCCGCACATTCCTCACCCGACCACCAGACGTGCGACTCGTGTGGCTCCTCCGCCGACGACGTGGTCGCGGTGCACCGCGTCTACGTCACGCCCGGCGGGTGGGACCTGTCGTCGCCCGAGGAACGGGGGGACGACAAGGTCGACGTGCTCGACGAGGTCGAGCAGTGGTGCTTCCCGTGCCGCAGCCAGTACCCCCACCAGCCGGTGGCCGGCTGATGCCCCGGACCGGCTGACCGAACGACCGGCGACCGAACGACCGGCGACCAGCGACCAGCGACCAGCGACCAGCGCAGCGTGGCACCGCCGCTGCCGGG
>CAYUXB010000260.1:0-4445 GCA_964448525.1 uncultured Acidimicrobiaceae bacterium | reverse complement strand
GCGACCAGCGACCAGCGACCAGCGACCAGCGCAGCGTGGCACCGCCGCTGCCGGGCACCGCCGCCTCGTCGCCGTGCCCGGCAGCCACGGCCCAGGTCAGCCGTCGCGGTCGTTGAAGTCGGGCGGTGCGGTGGGCAGGGTGGGGATGCTCGTGTCTGGCATCGTGCTCTCGGTGGTGGTGGTCGAGTCGTCGTCGTCCTCGGTGGTCGTCGTCGTCTGACCAGGGCGACCGGGCCGAGTCGGGATCGTGAAGTCGGGGATGTCGGGACGATCCGGCCCGCCGGGACGGTCGGGGCCCTCGGGCGGCAGCGTCGTCGTGGGCTGTTCCGAGGGTGTCGTCAGCTCGCCCTTGTTGATGATGTTGCCCGCCTCGAGATCCTCGGGCGACACCTCGGCGAAATCGCCCGTCAGGTTGGCGGCGGCCTGCTCCATGAAGTCGTGCCAGATGGTCGCCGGGATCGACCCACCTGTCCCCGGCCGGCCGTGGACCAGCTTGCCGTCGCTGTTCATCGGCCAGAGGTTGTTCTCGACCTCGGGTGTGGACGGGTCGTCGTAGTCGTTGGTGGGGTAGCCCATCCACACCGTGGCGGTGAGCCCCGGCGTGTAGCCGGCGAACCAGGCGTTGCGGTTCTGCTGCGACGTCCCCGTCTTGCCGGCGGCGGGCCGCCCGTCGAGCGCCGCGTTGGTCCCGGTGCCGCCCTCGGCGACCACCTGCTGGAGCGCATGCGTGACCACGTCGGCTTGGGTATCGGTGAGGATCTGGTCCTCCCGCACCTGACGCTCGTACAGGACGTTGACGTTGCCGTCGTCGTCGACCTGCTCGACCCGCGTGATGATGCTCGGCTCCCGGTACACGCCTCGGTTCATGAAGGTGGAGTAGGCGCCCGCCATCTCGAGCGGCGTGACCGGATACGTCCCCAGCACCATCGCCGGCACCGTGTGCTGGTCGGGGATGTCACCCCCACCGATGCCCATGCGCTCGGCCAGCGTGGCGACGCTGTCAGCCCCCTTGGCCGTCGTCACACCGTCGCCGTTGGAGTCGACCGGCTCGACACCGAGGGCGAGCATCAGCTGGGCGTAGGCGGTGTTGGACGACTGGGCGGTCGCCTCGACCATGTCCATGACCACGGCCTCGCCTGCGTCGGAGTAGTTGCTCACCTTCCACGGCGCGCCCTCGGTCATCCACTCGTCCAGCTCGATGCGGCCAGGCGCCTCGAACCGCGACATGACCGAGTTGCCCAGGCGTAACGCCTCGGCGAGGGCGATGGGCTTGAAGGTCGAACCGGGCTCGTGGCCGAGGATCGCCTGGTTGTTCTCCATCACGTTGGGAACGTACGAATGGCGACTGGCCACCATCGCCCGAACCAGGCCCTGCTCGTCCACGGCGACGAGCGCGGCGTCGGGGTCCTCCTCGAGGTTGAGGTTGTTCCTCACCGCCTGCATGGCGAACCGCTGGATGTCGTAGTTGATCGACGTGTAGACGCGCAGGCCGCCGCCGCGGATCGTCTCGTCCGTGAACCGTTCGGGGTCGATGGCCTCGAGCTCGCGCTGGATGTACGGCGCCAGGTAGTCGGTGCCCAGGTAGTCCTCGGGAGTGGCACCCTTCAGCGTGTCGGTCCTCCGCACCGTGTCCAACGCCTCGAGCCACGGGTCGACCATCGGTACGGCATCGGCCGTATCGGCCTCCTCCTGGGTGATGTAGCCCTCTTGCACCATCGCGACGAGGCCCGTCCTGCGGCGACGCTCGGCCTCCTCGGGCCGCTCGGTGGGCTCGGCGTAGTTGGGGGCTCGGATCAACCCGGCGAGGAAGGCGGCGTGGCCCGGATCGGTGATGTCCTGCACCTCGATGCCGAAGTAGGCGCGGCTGGCCGCGGCCACGCCGTAGGCCCCCCGACCGAAGTAGATGGTGTTGAGGTAGCCCTCGAGGATCTCGTCCTTCGACATCTGCTGCTCGAGCTTGATGCTGAGGACGGCCTCCTTGAGCTTGCGGGCGATGCCACCTTCGCGGGCGAGGGAGAACGAGTTCAGCACGTACTGCTGGGTGATGGTCGAGCCGCCCTGCTGCACGCTGCGGCTGCGCACGTTCTGGAACATGGCGCGCATGATGCCGGTGGGGTTGACACCGTCGTGCTCGTAGAAGTCGCGGTCCTCCATGGCCAGCACGGCCTGGACCACGACCTCGGGCACCTGATCGAGAGCGATGATCGTGCGGTTGCCGTCGTCGGACTGCAGCCGCATCATGGCGTTGCCGGGGGTGCACGTGCCCGGCTCGGTCGCATCGTTGGCGGCGCAGATGTAGGAGGCCTGGTCGAGCGCCCGGAACGGCGGGAGCTCGGTCTGGGCCACCACGACACCGACGCCGGCGACCATCGCAAGCATGGCGAGGCCGATCAGGAACAGCGGCCGGCGCATGCGCCAGATGATGCTGCGCTTGCGTCCGCCGTCCTTGCCGCGGCCCAGGGGCCACCTGCCCGACGACCCGCCGTCCCCACCGGCACCGGAACCGCCGCCCGACGGACCACGCCCGCCGGGGCCTTGGCCCCCAGGACCTTGACCGCCGGGACCACGCCCACCTGGCCCGCGACCGCCAGGACCGCGGCCACCGCCGCCCTTTGCACCGCCGCCGGTTCCCCCACGAGCCGGCCGGGGCCCGGTCGGTCGTCCACCCGAGGGGCGGGCGACGCCGGCGCCCCCGGACGGGCGACGCGCGGGGTCGACGGGCCGGCGAGCCGGGCGCGGGGTCTGCGCCCGGGCGCCGCCTGCCGGCGCCCGACGCGCGCCCGGGGGCGGAGTCTGGGCTCGGCCGCCGCCTGCGGGCGCCGAGCCGGCGCGCCGCGGGCGCGCGCCGCTTGAACGGGTCTCGCGAGTTGGTCCAGCCATTCGAGAGGGGAAGGTTATCGCTCGCCCGGCACCGGGCAACGGCGACCTGCGGGTGTCACCGCCGCGCCACCGACAGCCGCCGGAGGCAGGGCTGCCCGCCACCCGTCGATTTCGCCCGTGGATATGGTCGCTCCAGCGACCATATCCATGCAGAAAATCCAGGGGTGGGGGCGGGTCAGGTGCCGCCGACGTGGAAGACCCGGGTGAGGTGGTTCCACGCGCAGCCGGGGCACACCTCGACGACGTAGCACGCCACCTGCACCCGGCCGCGGGCGAGCTTCGCCATCTCGCGAGCCGTCGTCACGCACCGCCCCCCGGCCGGCAGCCGGGGCCCGAACGCGTAGGTGACGAGCGTGACCGCTTCTTCCTCGCAGATCGGGCACGGCTCCTGGGTGGGGGTGCCCGCACCGGCGGCGGCGCGGCGCAGCTCCGGATGGGCGTCGCACACGTCGAGGCGCGACAGGCGGCCCTTGCGGTAGTCGCGCACCACCGCCTGGCGGGTCAGTCGGTAGTCGACCACACCACCGGTGCCGTCTCCTCCGCGCATCGCCTCCGGCCGGAAGCTCATGGGCAGCGAGGGTAGCGGCGCGCCGAGCCTGCTGCGCCGCCGTCGCCGAAGGATGGGGCCACGGCACGACGCGGCCCACGACGCCGCCGCAGGACGCCGGCGCACGACGCACCGCTCGACGCGTCGGTCACGCGTCGACGAGGGGGCACGTGCGAGGCGGCGCGACATGACCGGTCGGGTCGATGTGGCCCGCCGCCGGCCGCGGGGCGCACGAACGATGACGGGAGGTTTGACGTCTGGGCGAACCGACGCCACAATGCTCCCGATATATCGATCCGATATGAGTCGTCGATATGACGGCACAGCACCCCGGCAATCGCCACCCGGCACTGCACCGCCACCCCGGCACCGCGACCTGATCGGCAGTGATGCTCGACCTCGCCGTCCTCGGCCTCCTCGAAGAGAACGACCTCCACGGCTACGAGCTGCGCAAGCGGCTCGGTGAGCTGTTAGGCGTGCGCCTGGCCATCTCCTTCGGCTCGCTCTACCCGGCGCTCAACCGGCTGGAAAGGGCCGGCCTGGTCAAGGCCGTCACCAACCTGCCGGCCCCCACCGGGCCCACCGCGCCGATGAGCGGCTCTCTGGTCGGCGAGCTGGCCGCCTTCCGGGCCCAGCGCCGCGCGTCGAGCGGCAGCGGCCGCGGCGCTCGGGGCAAGAAGGTCTACGGCATCACCGATGCCGGCCGGCAGCGGTTGCGGGAGATGCTGTCCGACCCCGACGTGTCCGACGACCGCGAGTTCCCGGTGCGCGTCGCCTTCTGCCACCACCTGGCGCCCGACGAGCGGCTGGACCTGTTCCAGCGCCGCCGGGTGGAGCTCCTGCGCCGCGCGGAGGAGCGCAGCGGGCCCACCGGCGTCGACGGCCGGGTGAACACCTACCTGCGCTCGCTGCTCGAGCGGGACACGGCCGTGCTCGCCGCCGACATCGCCTGGCTCGACCGCCTGATCGCAGACGAGTCGGACACGACGACAGACAGCCCGTCGCCGCGCACGACGAC
>CAYUXB010000259.1:0-5681 GCA_964448525.1 uncultured Acidimicrobiaceae bacterium | reverse complement strand
CGAGGGTCTCCTTCAGGTCGAGGCGGATGATGGCCTCGTCCTCGGCGATGACGACGCGTGTTGCCAAGGGCGTTCCTTTCGGTCGAACTGCACTTCTAGCGCGACTTGGACTCGGCGACGAACCGGTCGAGCAGGTCGTCCTGGTCGCGCTCCAACTTTGCGATCTCCTCGGCCACCTTGGCCTGGTGGCGGCGCATCGCCTCGGCGTGGCGCTCGGCCTGGCGATGGTCGACGTCCGCGACCGGTGTCTCGGACACCAGCGAGCGCAGGCGCGCGTCGTCGGCGGCATCGGTCAGATGAGCGAGCTGCTCGGCACTGACCTGGAGCTCCTCACGCAACTGCTTCAGCCGTTCGGTGACCTGGCTGAGGCGCCGCTCGACCGACGACTTGGGCATGCGGAGAGTTTAGGGGGCGCGGCGACGGCGGCAGTTCGCCATCGGTCCGGGTACCGTGCGCGGCGATGGCCACCGACCCCTGGGGCATCGACGACGGGTACTTCGACGTGGACGGCGCGTGGCACGCCACGTCCGAGGACACCCGCGCCGCTCTGCGGGCGGCGATGGACGACGGAGCCGGCGGCGACGGGCCCCCGCCACCGACCCGTCCGCTGTGGATCGTGCGCGCCGGAGCGGCCGAACCGCTGCTCGGCCCCTGCGACCTGCACCTGGAGGACGGAACCGTCCGCCGCGCGGAGGGTGCGCTCCCGCCCGACCTCCTCATCGGCCACCACGAGCTCCAGCCGCTCGACGGCGGTCCGGTCACCCGGCTGCTGATCACGCCCGGACGCTGCCACCTGCCCTCCGACCTGCGCCAGTGGCTGTTGACCGTGCAGCTCCCGGGCTGCCGGTCGGCGGAGAGCTGGGGCATCGGCGATCTGGCCGATCTGCGGTCCCTCTGCACCTGGGCCGCCGGACGCGGGGCCGGGATGCTCGCGGTCAGCCCCCTCCACGCGCCGCTGCCGCTCGACCACGTCGAGCCGAGCCCGTACTTCCCCTCCAGCCGGCGCTGGGCGAACCCGGTGGCGCTGCGGATCGACGAGGTGCCCGGCGCGACCTCCCACCCCACCGTGCAGGAGCTCGGCACGCGGGCGCGGCGGCTGAACGACTCGCCGGTCGTCGACCGCGACCAGGTGTGGGACCTCAAGCGCCGGGCGCTCGAGGTGCTGTGGCAGGCGACGGGCGCCGACCTGCGCTTCGAGCGCTGGCGGGACGAGATGGGCGCTGACCTCGAGACCTACGCCCGCTTCTGCGCCCTGGCCGAGCACCACGGCACCGGGTGGCGGGGCTGGCCGGCCGAGCACCGCCGCCCGGACCGCGACGGCGTGGCCGCCTTCGCGGCGGCCCACCGCGAGCGGATCGCGTTCTGGGCCTGGGTGCAGTTCCAGGCGGACCAGCAGCTCCGCCGGGCCGAGGAGCCGCTCCCCCTCCTCACCGACCTCGCCATCGGCGTCGACCCCGACGGCGCGGACGCCTGGGCGATGCAGGACCTGCTCGCTGATGGCGTCCGGGTCGGCGCGCCACCGGACGAGTTCAACCGGGCGGGACAGGACTGGGGGCTGCCGCCGTTCGCCCCCCACGCGCTGCGCGAGGCGGGCTACGAGCCCCTCGCCGCCCTGTGGCGGGCGGCGATGGGCCACGGCGGCGGCCTGCGCATCGACCACGTGATGGGACTGTTTCGGCTGTTCTGGATCCCGCCGGGCGGTGGCCCGGCGGACGGCGCCTACGTGCGCTACCGCGGCGACGAGATGCTGGCGGTACTGGCGATCGAGAGCGCCCGGGCCGGTGCCGTCGTCGTCGGGGAGGACCTCGGGACCGTCGAGCCCGAGGTGCGCGACGCCCTCGCGGACGCGGGCGTCCTGTCGTACCGCCTCGCCTGGTTCGAGCACGGGCCACCCGACGAGTACCCCGCGCAGGCGTTGGCCGCGATCACCACGCACGACCTGCCGACCGTGGCGGGCGTGTGGTCCGGCGAGGACGCGGCCGACCAGCGGGCCGCAGGCATCGAACCGGACGAGGGGGCTCTCGAACGCCTCCGCGGGCGGCTGATGGGCCTGACCGGGCTCGGGCCGGACGCGCCGGTGGAGGACGTGATCGTGGCCGCCCACGCGCGCCTCGCCGGCGCACCCAGCTCGCTCGTGGCGGCCACGCTCGAGGACGCCCTGGCGCTGCGCCAACGGCCCAACCTCCCCGGCACCACCGACGAGCGCCCCAACTGGTCGATCCCGTTGCCGCTCCCGCTGGGTGAGGTGTTCACCGACCCGCTGGTCTCACGTCTCATCGGCGCCATGCAGCGCTGAGCGCACCTCGTCGTCGGTGACCTGGGTGAAGTCGACGTACCAGGGGCCGACGGCGCGAAAACCCGGCGGCGTGAGCACGCACTCCAGCCGATCCACCTCCGGCGTCAGCGCCTCCACCGCCTCGACCGCGGCCACCGGCACCGCCGCGACGAGCGAGCCTGGGGAGCGTCCGCGCACGACGTCGACGGCGACCCGCATCGTGGCGCCGGTGGCCATGCCGTCGTCCACGATCACGACCGTCCGCCCCGCCAGCGGCTCCGGCTCGCGCTCGCCGCGCAGCTCGACCGCACGGCGGGCGAGGGTGCTCACCTGGCGGCCGGCCAGGTCGGCGAACTCGGCGGACGTCATGCCGACCGCGGCGATCACCGACGGGTTGGCCGCGACCTGGCCGTCGGCGGCGACCGCCGCCAGCGCCAGCTCCTCGTGTCCCGGGACGCCGACCTTGCCGACGACCAGCACGTCGAGCGGGGCGTGCAACGCCTCGGCCACCTCGGCTGCCACGGGAACTCCACCCCGTGGCAGCCCGAGGACGACGACGCCGGCCCCGCCCCCGTCGTCCGCCAGGTCCGCGAGCCGCGCCGCGACCCGGCGCCCCGCATCCCGACGGTCGGCGAAGGCGGGGGGCACGCTGCGTCAGCCCTCGATCAGGTCGCCGATCTCGGAGATCGACGTGATGCCGAGCTCCTCGGCGCTCTCGTCGGTCATGGCGAGGGCGTAGGTGTTGTTGAACGGCGCCGGCTCGAGCCAGGTGATGCCGTTGGCGGCGTCCGCGTCCCGCACGGCCTCGAACTGCTCCTGCACGTCGGGGATCCCGGACTCGTTGCCGAGGTAGGTGACCCACCCGGTACCCAGGTACTCCCAGTACAGGTCGATCTCACCAGAGGTCAACGCCTCCCGCACCGTGGTGCTGCCCACGAGCCCGACCTGGTCGCCGACCTCGGCGCCGGCGTCCTCGAGCGCGTACTTGGTGATGTAGCCCAGGATGAGCTGCTCGGTGAACTCCTTGCTCCCCACCGTCACCGACAGGCCGGACAGGTCGATCGAGTCGTCGATCGGATTCTCGTCCAGCCACTCGCGCGCGACGTCCTCGGGATCGTCGCCCTCGACGTCGACCTGGGCGTTGAGGGCGACCATCGTCTCGTCGTCGAGGGCCTCGGAGACCGGCGCGAACAGGTCCGCGACCTCCGGGTTGGCGTCGAGCACCTCAGTCCTCACGTTGAGCGAGCCGTTGAACGGCGGGAAGAACCCCTCGTCGTCCTCCAGCACCGTGAGGCCGAGCGCGCCGACCCGCCCGTCTGTGGCGAAGATCGACCCGAACGTGCAGTTGCCCGAATCGACCTCGTTGTAGACGAGGGCGTCCTCGTCGAGCGCGGTGACCGAGTCGGCGGGGAACTCGAAGCCATAGGCCTCCTCGAGCCCCGGGAGCCCGTCGGGTCGGGTCGAGAACTCGCCGCCGACGCAGATCGACGCATCGGTGCTGGCGCCACCACCGTCCGCGCCGTCGTCGTCTCCGCCGCATCCCGCGGCCAGCACCGCGCCGGCCGAGGCGAGAGCGATGAGCCCTCGGAGGCTGCGTGTCTTCGTGAGCATGGGCTGTCTTCTCCCTGGTAGGCGAGCTCCCGTCGCCGGGCGCGCCGCGTTCGAACGTGATGCCGCCCCGGTCAGAGCCCCTTGGGACGGACGACGTCCTCGACGATCCCGGCGACCCAGTCCAGCGTGAGGGCGACGACCGCGGTGAGCACGCTGCCCACCAGCAGGACCGGGGTGCGATCGTGGATGTTCCCCTGGTTGATCAGCCACCCCAGACCCCCGGCGCCGATGAACGTCGCGAGCGTGGCGGTGCCGACGTTGATGATGAGCGCGGTGCGGATGCCGGCCAACATCACCGGGACGGCCAGCGGCAGCTCGATCCGCGTCAACACCTGCCGGGTGGTGAGCCCCATGCCCCGACCGGCCTCGATCAGCGTGGGGTCGACCTGGTCGAGGCCGACCATGGTGTTCCGCAGCACCGGGAGGACGGCGTAGATCACGAGGGCGTAGATCGCCTCCTCGAAACCGATGCCGACGAGCATGGCCAGCAGCACGAGCACGCCGATCGACGGCACCGCCTGCCCGACGCTGGCGATGCCGAGAGCGACCGGGGAGAAGCGCCGCGCCCACGGCCGGGTCAGCACGATGCCGGCCGGGACGGCGATGAGCACGACCCAGAACGTCGAGACGAACGTCAGCCGCAGGTGCTCCTCGAGCCGCTGGCGGATCATGTCGGCGTTGAGGCTCACGACCTCGATGCGGTCGAGATCCTGGTTCTGGACGTAGACGTACAGGGCGATGCACACGAGGCTGAGCAGCGCGGGCGTGGCGAGCCAGCGCCAGAAACGCGGCGGACCGCCGAGCTCGGCCAGCAGCTCGTCCGCGCCGCGGGCGACGTCGGCATCGGCCACTCAGCCCGCCTCCTCGACCGCGTCCTGGGGCCCCGCACCGGCGCGGGCCGCGGCCCGGTCGCGCTCGAGGGCGGTGGCGCGCATCTCGTCGACCGCCTTCATGACGGTGCCGAGATCGACGACGCCCTGGTAGCGCCCCTGCCCGTCGATCACCACCGCGCAACCCACCGTCGAGGTGACCATCTCGTCGAGGGCGTCGCGCAGGGTGGCCTGGGGCTCGACCAGCGCCGTCGCCGGCAGGCCGGCGCGGTCGAGCGTCTCGCCCGCCCGGGCCAGGTCGCGACCCGTGATCCAGCGCTGCGGCCGGTTCTGGGCATCGATGAGCAGCAACGACCCGTGGTCGCTGTCCGCCAGCATGCGCCGGAGCGTGGTGCGGTCCTCGTCGATGGGAGCGACGGCCCACTGGTCGAGCTCGACCTCGCGCACCCGGGTCAGGTTGAGCCGCTTGAGGGCGGCGCCCGCCCCGATGAAGTCCTCGACGAAGCCGTCGGCGGGTGCGGTGAGGATGGTCTCGGGCGTGTCGTACTGGGCGATCCGCGACTGCATCGCGAGGATGGCGATGCGGTCGCCCATCTTGATCGCCTCGTCGATGTCGTGGGTGACGAACACGATCGTCTTGCGCATGTCGGCCTGGATGCGGAGGAACTCGTTCTGGAGCCGGTCCCGCGTGATCGGGTCGATGGCCCCGAACGGCTCGTCCATCAGCATCACGGGCGGATCGCCGCCCATCGCCCGGGCCACGCCGACGCGCTGGCGCTGGCCGCCGGAGAGCTCCTTCGGGTACCGGTTCCGGTACTCGGACGGCTCGAGGCCCACCAGCGCGAGGAGCTCGTCGATGCGCTCGCCGACACGTGCCTTGTCCCACTTGAGGAGCCGAGGCACGAGCCCCACGTTCTCGGCGATCGTCATGTGCGGGAACAGGCCGATCTGCTGGATGACGTAGC
>CAYUXB010000258.1:3392-5684 GCA_964448525.1 uncultured Acidimicrobiaceae bacterium | reverse complement strand
TCGGTGAGCTCGACCAGCTCCATGCCGAAGCGCACGTCGGGCTTGTCGGAGCCGTAGCGCTCCATCGCCTCGAGCCAGGTCATGCGCGGGATGTCGCCGACGGTGTCGCCGGTGGCGGCCTCGACCGCGGCCGACACGGCGCGCGTGATGAACGTGAGCACGTCCTCCTGGCTGGCGAAGCTGGCCTCGGCGTCGAGCTGCATGAACTCGAACTGGCGGTCGGCGCGCAGATCCTCGTCGCGCAGGCAGCGGGCGATCTGGAAGTAGCGGTCGATGCCACCGACCATCGTGAGCTGCTTGAACAGCTGGGGGCTCTGCGGCAGGGCGTAGAAGCTGCCCGGGTGCAGGCGCGACGGCACCACGAAGTCGCGGGCGCCCTCGGGCGTGGAGGCGATGAGCATCGGCGTTTCGACCTCGATGAAGCCCTGTGTCTCCATCGAGCGGCGGATGGCGCTGTTCGCCTTGGCCCGGGCCCGCAGGTTGCGCTGCATGCGGTCGCGACGCACGTCGACGTAGCGGTGGCGCAGCCGGATGTTCTCGTCGGTGTCGACCCGGTCGCCCACGGGGAACGGGGGCGGCTCGGCGCTGTTGAGCACCTCGACGGTGCACTCCCCCAGCTCGACCTCACCGGTGGCGAGCTCGGGGTTGGCGGTGCCCTCGGGGCGGATGCGCACGATGCCGGTGACCCGGACGACCCACTCGCTGCGCACGTCGACCGAGCCGTCGATCACGCACTGGACGACGCCCTCGCGGTCGCGCAGGTCGAGGAACGCCAGGTGCTCGCCGTGCTCGCGCCTCCGGGCGACCCAGCCGCAGAGCGACACCGTCTGCCCGACGTGGTCGGGCCGCAGCTCGCCGCACCAGTGCGTGCGCATGCCCCAGGCCGGGGGGAACTCGCGGGGCTCGCTCGCGGGCTGGGTCACTCTGCCTCCGTGGGGGATGCCGGCGCCTGCGGACTGTCGTCAGCGGCGGCCGGTGTCTCGATGATCGTGCGGATGTGCTTGGCGAGGCCGTCGCGGGGGACGAGCTCCTGCTCGCCGCGGGCGAGGTCGCGCACGGTGGCCGTGCGGTCGGCCACCTCTTGCTCGCCGAGGATGACGGCCACACGGGCGCCCGAGCGCCCGGCGGCCTTCATCTGCGACTTCATGGACCGGCCGTCGAACGCCCGGTCGGTGCGCAGCCCGGCGAGGCGCAGCTCGTGGGCGAGGTCCCTCGCGACCGAGCCGTCGGTGGCGTCGACGACGAACACGTCGAGCGACGACGACGGCCCGGCGAACACGCCCTCGGCGTCGCAGGCCAGGAGCATGCGTTCGATGCCGGAACCGAAGCCGATGCCCGGCGTGGATGGCCCGCCGAGCTGCTCGACGAGGCCGTCGTAGCGCCCGCCGCCGATGATGGTCGACTGCGCCGTGTCGAGGGCCTCGCTCTGGAACTCGAACAGGGTGTGCGTGTAGTAGTCGAGCCCCCGCACGAGGCGCGTGTCGACCTCGAACGGGATGCCCAGCGCGGTGAGCCCGGCCTGAACCCGCTCGAAGTGGGCGCGGGAGGCGTCGTCGAGCACGTCGGCGATGCGGGGCGCGTCGGTCACGACCGCCTGCGTCTCCGGGCGCTTCGAGTCGAGGACCCGCAGTGGGTGCGTCTCGACCTTGTCGCGGTCGTCGGTCGGGAGGTCGGCCGCACGGTCGCGCAGCCAGGCGGTGAGCGTCGCCGCGTACGCAGCCCGGTCGTCGGGGGTGCCCATCGTGTTGACGACCAGGCGCCACCGCCGCAGGCCCAGTGCCGCGAGGTAGGTGACGCCGAACGAGATGATCTCCACGTCCACGTCGGGGTCGGCGGCGCCGAGCACCTCGACGTCGACTTGGTGGTGCTGCCGGAGGCGGCCGGCCTGGGGACGCTCGTAGCGGAACGCGGGGGTGACGCACCACACCTTCCACGGGACGGGCGGCCGGTGCTGCACGAAGGCCCGCGCCACAGAGGCGGTCGCCTCGGGCCGCAGGGCCATGTGCCGGTCGCCTTTGTCGTGGAAGTCGTACATCTCCTTGCGCACGACGTCGGTGCCGGCGCCGAGCCGCTGGAAGACCCCGAGGTCCTCGAACAGCGGCCCGTGGACGAGGCCGTAGCCGAACCGCTCGGCGACGCCGGCGAAGGTGGCGATCAGTGCCTGCCAGCGGGCGGACGCCGGCGGCAGGACGTCCTGGGTGCCGATGGGGGCGCGAAAGGTCTCGGACATGACGGCGCGAGGCTAGCGGTGCCCGACCTGGGGGCCGAACATGTTCCTGTGGCATCGGGCGT
>CAYUXB010000258.1:0-3292 GCA_964448525.1 uncultured Acidimicrobiaceae bacterium | reverse complement strand
CGAGGCTAGCGGTGCCCGACCTGGGGGCCGAACATGTTCCTGTGGCATCGGGCGTCCGGACGGATGTCAGCGGTGCGAGCCACCCCAGTGGGGAAGTCCGCCGGGCGGAAGCTGTGCGGAACATGGCAATGCCGGTGTGCGCCATGAACGGGAACTCGTGGCGGCGCGTGCCGGCCGCGCCGACGAAAACGGCCTTCGCCGAGGCGCGGGTGGCGGCCCGTGCCTCGGCGAAGGTGACTGGTTGAGTACGAGACGGGTCAGTGGTCGTCGCGCCGGAGGGCGCCCTTGACCTTGTCGGTGACGTCGTTGAGCTTCTCCTTGATGCCACCCGAGGTCTTGTCGACCTTGCCCTCGCGCTCGAGATCGCGGTCGCCGGTCAGATCGCCGGCGGCTTCCTTGGCCCGGCCCTTCGCCTTGTCGAACTTCTCGTCGGCCATCGGTGGCCCTCCTTGGATCGGCGGACGGCACACACGCGAACCACGTGCGTCCTCCTCCACGCGTACCCAGCCTCCCGCGCCCACAGACCTCCGCGACCGCAATGGGCGGGCCGTCCGCACCGCAGTGGACGAGACGGCGGCCTCGCCCACAGGAGCGAGCGCGCTGACGCCGAGATCACGCCGGAGGGTGCGAGCACCGGTTCGCAGCGACCTGACAGGATGGGCGGCGCATGGGGGAACTCGAGTACACGGCGTTGGAGAAGCTCGCGGTCGCGCGCCCGGTCGACCGCATCGCGTTCATCCGGGACAGGTGCGCCGACCGGTCGGTGCTCGATCTCGGGTGCTTCGACGAGACCGCACAATCCAAGCGCGACACCGGCCACTGGCTCCACGGGGCGATCGCCGGGGTGGCCTCACACGTGGTCGGCGTCGACTGCTCCCCGGCTCTCCCGGCCGAGGGCATCGACACGGGCCCGCGCAGCCGGATCGTCCGAGGCGATGTGATGAAGCTCCACGAGGCGATGCCGGCGGACGTCGAGTTCGACGTCGTCGTCGCCGGTGAGCTGATCGAGCACGTGCCCGACGCCTCGGCCCTCCTCGCGATGGTCAAGAGCCAGTTCGCGGGCCGCGAGCTGATCGCGTCGACCCCGAACGCCACCTCTCTCTCGAACGTCCTGCTCGGCGCGGCCGGGCGTGAGTCCACCCACGTCGACCACGTGCAGGTCTACTCGTTCAAGACGCTCACGACCCTCTGCCGGCGGGCGTCGTTCGACGCGTGGACGATCGTCCCCTACCACGTGCGCTACACGGAGATGATCCTCGCCGCGACCGGATCGCGTCGCCGCCTGGTCCGGGCCGCCGAGCGGGCGGTCAACGCCGCGGAGGGGGCGTTCCCCCTGCTGGCGGGCGGCCTCATCCTGCACGTCACCCGCATCTGACCGGAGGTCGGCGCAGAACCGGACGGTGGGGAACAGAACCGGACGTCTGCGCAGAACCGGACGGCCGGGCGCCGGTGACGAGGCTCAGCCACCCTTGCCGGGGACGATGCGGTAGGCGTCGTAGACCGAATCGATGCCACGGATGGTCGACAGCAGCGAGTCGAGGTGCGACGGGTCGCCGAGCTCCATGTCGAAGCGCATCTTCGACACCCGGTCGGAGCCGGTCTGGGTGGCGCAGGTGAGGATGTTGACGTGATGGTCCGCGAACGCGGCCGTCACGTCGCGGAGCAACCGGGCCCGGTCGAGGGACTTCACCTCGATGGAGGCGATGAACACGCCGCCGGGCTCCAGGTCCCACTCGACGTCGATCAGCCTGTCGCCCTGGCCCGCCACGAGCGAGACGGCGTTCGCGCAGTCGGCCCGGTGCACCGAGACGCCGCGGCCACGGGTGACGAAGCCGATGATCTCGTCGCCGGGCACCGGCGTGCAGCAACGCGACAGCCGCACGAACACGTCGTCGAGGCCCTCCACGTGCACCCCCGCCGGCCCCCGGTTGGGGCGCGACCGCCGGGGCTGGCGGATCGTGGTGGGGAGCGTCTCCTCCTCGGCGGGCCCGACGTCGCGCAGCGCCTTGGACACCCGGGCGGCTGCCGCCTGGGCCGACACGTGGTTCTCGCCGATCGCGGCGTAGAGCGACTCGAGATCGGCGTAGTTCATCGCGCGGGCCGTCTCGGGCAGCACGGTGCCGGACTGGAGCTTCTGCACCGGGAGGCCCTCGCGACGCAACGCCTTGATCAGGTCGTCGCGACCCGACTCGATGGCATCCTCCCGCCGCTCCCGCGAGAACCACTGGCGGATCTTCGACGCCGCCCGGGGCGTCGCCGCGATCTGCAGCCAGTCGCGCGACGGGCCCGCGCCCTCGACCTTCGAGGTGAAGATCTCGATCGTGTCGCCTGACGACAGCGTCGAGTCGAGGGGGACGAGCCGGCCGTTGACCCGGGCCCCGATGCAGGCGTGCCCGACCTCGGTGTGGATGGCGTAGGCGAAGTCGATGGGTGTGGCCCCCACCGGCAACGTGACGACCTTGCCCTTCGGGGTGAAGACGAAGACCTCGTCCTGTTCGAGGTCGACCTTCAGCCGCTGCATGAACTCGTCGGGATCGCTGGTCTCGGACTGCCAGTCGACGATGCGGTTGAGCCACGGCATGTCGGCGGCGTTGGTGTCGCGGTCCTTGTAGGCCCAGTGGGCGGCCACGCCCTGCTCGGCCCGCGCGTGCATCTCCCAGGTGCGGATCTGCACCTCGACAGCCTTGCCCTGGGGCCCGATCACCGTCGTGTGCAGCGACTGGTAGAGGTTGAACTTCGGCATGGCGATGTAGTCCTTGAACCGGCCCTGCACCGGCTTCCACGTGGCGTGGATCGAGCCCAACGCCGCGTAGCAGTCCTTCACCGACTCGACGACGACCCGCATGCCCACCAGGTCGAAGATGTCGTCGAACTCCCGGCCCTTCACGACCATCTTCTCGTAGATCGAGTACAGGTGCTTCGGGCGGCCGGTGACGTCCGCGGTGATGCGCAGCTCGGCGAGGCGCTGGCGCACCTCCTCGAGCACCTGGGTGAGGTAGAGGTCGCGCTCGGGCGTGCGCACCGAGGTCATGTGGTCGATCTCGGCGTAGCGCTTGGGGTGCAGCGCCGCGAAGGCCAGATCCTCGAGCTGGGTCTTGACGTCCTGCATGCCGAGGCGGTGGGCCAGCGGGGCGTAGATGTCGAGCGTCTCGCGGGCGATGCGATCCTGCTTCCAGGCCGGCATCGCCGCGATGGTGCGCATGTTGTGCAGACGGTCGGCCAGCTTGATGATCAGCACCCGCAGGTCGCGGGCCATGGCCACGAGCATCTTGCGCATGGTGGCGGCCTGCTG
>CAYUXB010000257.1:0-5714 GCA_964448525.1 uncultured Acidimicrobiaceae bacterium | reverse complement strand
CGCGGTCATGGCGTGAGTGTGGTTCCTGCCGGGATCGCCGTCACCCGCCTTTCCGTCGCCACGCGGCGGGAACAGTCCGCAGGACCGCCGCGACCGCCGTCAGGACCGCCGGGATCCCTGACAGGACCTGTCAGGGATGGTCGGTACCGTTCGGATCATGGCCACCTGGACCGAGTTCGTCGTCGAAGCCCCCGACCTCGCCGAGTTGGCCGAACGGCGGCTCGGCGCCACCGGCCTGATGATGCTCGCCACGCTGCGCCGCGACGGGTTCCCGCGCATCAGCCCGGTGGAGGCGGTGCTGGCCGACGACCGGCTGGTGCTGCACGACGGCCGGATGTGGCTCGGCATGATGCCCGGCTCGACCAAGGTGCGCGACCTGCAACGCGACGGGCGGTTCGGGATCCACACGGCGACGGCCGACAAGATGGTCAACGAGGGCGACGTGAAGCTCTGGGGCACGGCCACCGAGGTCACCGACCACGCCACCCTCACCCGGTTCTCCGACGACATCTTCGTCTCGGTGGGCCACCGCTTCGAGGTCGGCGACTTCGTCGCCTTCGAGCTCGACCTGCTGGGCGCCTCCTCGGTGATCGTGCGCGACGACACCATGTACGTGACCACGTGGCGCCCGGGCACCGGCATCACGGTCGACGAGAAGCACGGCTGACCCGCCCTGAGGCTCCCTCCCCGGGGTGTCCGCGATCTCCCCGACGGGGAAGCCTCGGTTTCAGCCCGGGGCGCGGTCGCGCACCTTGCGGAGCAGGACCTCCTGCACGATGGTCGCGACGTGGGTGCCGTCCTGGGTGAAGATGTAGCCGACGCTCACGCCCCGTGAGCTCATCAGCCCGTGGCAGGTGAAGTGGTGCATGTGCCACTCGTCCGACGCCATCGGCCGATGGAAGTACATGGCGTGGTCGAGGCTGGCCGAGAACATCTGGTCGTCGACGGACCGATCGAGGTCCCACGCCGGGTAGAGCGCCACGACCGCCTCGGTCGGCAGGTCGTCGGACAGGTAGGCGAGCCCCGCCGCCTGCAACCCCGGGTCCTCGCCGATCGGCTCCGCGACCCGCAGCCACGAGGTGGCCACGCCGTCACGGCGCGGGGCGTTGCGCCGCTCGAAGAGCGGGCTCCAACCGGCAGCATCGAGGTCGTCCGGGCCGCCAACCGTCGGCATGAGCGCGGTCTGGACCTGCGGGGCGTCCTCGTCGATCTGGTACGAGGCCGTCAGCTCCAGGATGACGCCGACCGACTGCCGGGCCGTCGCCCGCCGGGTGCAGAACGAGCGGCCGTTGCGAACCCGCTCCACCTCGAAGCGGATCGGCTCGCGGCTGTCGCCCGAGCGGATGAAGTACGCGTGCAGCGAGTGCACCCGGAACGCCGGGTCGACCGTGAAGGTCGCCGCCCGCAGCGCCTGGGCGACGATCTGTCCTCCGTACAGCCCACCCCACGGGTAGCTGGGGCCGGTGCCCACCCACACGTCGGTGCCGTGAGGTTCGAGGGCCATCATCGTCGCGAAGTCCACGGGGGGAGTCTCGGTAAGCCGGCGGGGCGGACGCCATTCCTCGCCGACGTGCTGTCCGGACGCCTCGCCGGCCAGCCGGTCCGCCACCACCGGATCGCCGACGATCGGGCCGAGGCGTGTGCGCCACCCACCCGGCCTCGCGTGCCGTCACGGGGCAGGATGGACCCGTGCCCCCCGACACGTTGCTGGCCGACGTGGTCACCACCACCGAGACCGTGGTCGCCACCCGCGCCCGCTCGACCAAGGTGGCCGCCCTCGCCGATCTGCTGGCGAGGCTGCACGGCGACGAGCTGCCGGTCGTCGTCGGCTTCCTCATCGCCGCGCCCCGGCAGGGGCGCATCGGCGTCGGCTGGCGCACGGTCGGCGCCATCGACGTCGCTGCGGCGGACACCCCGACGCTGACCGTCGGTGACCTCGACCGCACCCTCGACGAGCTGGGCGCCCTGCGGGGTGCGGGGTCGCAGAAGGCGCGCACGTCCCTGCTCACCGACGTGCTCGGCCGGGCGACCGACGGCGAGCAGGATCTGATCCGCCGCCTGCTCGTGGGCGAGCTGCGCCACGGTGCGCTGGCCGGACTGGTCACCGACGCCATCGCCAAGGCGTTCGGGGTCGGGCTGGCGGCGGTGCGGCGGGCCGCCATGCTGGCCGGTGACCTCGCCCGGGTGGCGGTCATCGCCCGGGACGAGGGCGAGGCCGGGCTGGCGGCGGTGGGGCTGACCGTGCTGCGACCCGTCCAGCCGATGCTGGCCCAGACCGCCGGCGACGTCACCGAGGCCCTCGCCCTCGCCACCGGCGCCAAGAGCGACGCCCCCGCCGGGCCCGCCTCGGTCGAGTGGAAGCTCGACGGCGCCCGCATCCAGGTGCACCGGGCAGGCGACGACGTGCGCATCTACACCCGCAACCTCAACGACGTCACCGATCGCCTGCCGGGCATCGTCGACCTCGTGCGCTCGCTGCCGGTGACCGCGCTGGTGCTGGACGGCGAGGCCGTCGGCGTCGGCGAGGACGAGCTCCCCACTGTGTTCCAGGACACGATGAGCGCCTTCAGCCAGCAGGACGGTGTGGCGGGCGCAGGCCTGCAGTCCCGCTTCTTCGACGTGCTGCACCTCGACGGCGTCGACCTGATCGACCGCCCGCTCACCGACCGGCTGGCGGTGCTGGAACGGGTCGCTGGACCGTGGCGCATCCGAGGCGTCGTCACCTCCGACCCGGCCGAGGCTCAGGGCGTGCTCGACGAGTCGCTGGCGGCCGGGCACGAGGGCGTGATGATCAAGGACGCGGCCTCCACCTACGACGCCGGCCGGCGCGGCGGCGCCTGGCGGAAGGTCAAGCCCGTGCACACGCTCGACCTGGTCGTGCTGGGCGTCGAGTGGGGGAGCGGCCGGCGGCGCGGCTGGCTGTCGAACGTCCACCTCGGCGCCCGGGATCCCGACACCGGCGATTTCGTGATGGTCGGCAAGACGTTCAAGGGGCTGACCGACGAGCTCCTCGCCTGGCAGACCGAGCGGTTCCTGGCGCTGGAGACGGGACGGGAGGGGCACGTCGTGTGGGTGCGACCGGAACAGGTGGTCGAGATCGCGCTCGACGGCGTGCAGACCTCGACCCGCTACCCCGGCGGTGTCGCCCTCCGGTTCGCCCGGGTGCGCCGCTACCGCGACGACAAGCCCCCCGCCGAGGCCGACACCATCGACACCGTGCGCGCCCTGCGGCCGGGCGCCCGCCCGGGCGCATCGTGACGGCCGCCGAGCCCGGCCACGGCGAACCGCTCGGGGAACCGCGGTTGCGGCCACCGCACCATCTGGTCGACCGGCGCGCCATCCGCCTGTGGACCGTGCACGCCGCGCTCACCTCCCTCGCGGGCGTAGCCCTGGTCGCCGGCGCCGCGGCACTGATCGGCCTGACGGGAGCGTGGCTGGCCGGGGCCGTCGCCGTCGCGGTGCTGGCGGGTGTCGCCTACGGGATGGCCATGCCCCGCATCCGCTACCGGGTCCACCGGTGGGAGGTCACGGACGACGCGGTCTACACCAAGGCCGGCTGGCTGACGCACGAGTGGCGGGTGGCGCCCCTGTCGAGGGTGCAGACGGTGGACGCCCGACGCGGGCCGCTCCAGCAGGCGTTCGGGTTGTCGTCGGTGCGCATCACGACCGCGTCCGCCGCGGGCGACGTGGTCATCGACGGGCTCGACCACGCCCTGGCAGCCGACCTGGTCGACAGGCTGACCGAGCGCACCCAGGCCACGCCAGGCGACGCGACATGACCGGGTCGACCGAGCCGCCGTGGCTGCGACTCGACGCCCGGATGATCGCGGTGGATGTCACCCGCCTGGCCGGATCGCTCGTCCCGCTCGGCATCGCCGTCCTGCTGCGGAACGCGGATGCCGGAGCGGTCGCCTCGACGCTGACGACCCTCGCCATGATCGGTGTGGTCAGCGCGCTGTTCGACCTTCTGCGGTGGGTCACCACCTGGTACCGCATCACCGAGGCACGGGTCGAGGTGCGCACCGGCCTGGTCACGCGCCGACACCGGTCGATCCCCCGCGACCGCATCCGCCGCGTCGACGCCACGGCCAAGCTGCTGCACCGCCTGTTCTCCCTGCAGATCGTCACCGTCGCCACCGGCGACCAGTCGACGTCGTCGGACGACGAGCTGAAGCTCGACGCGGTGACCGAAGCGATGGCCGCGGCGATGCGCCGCCGTCTGTTGGGGACGCCGTCGCCGCACACCGAGGCGGCGACCACCGCAGCGGGCATCGCCGCGTCGACGACGGAGCCGACCGACACGCCGGCCGTGCACAGGGCGAGCTCCGGATCGACGGACACGCCCGCCGCCGGCACCGGCGCAGGTGTCCACGGCGACGCCGGGGTCGATGCGGGCGACGTGCTGGCGAAGCTGAACTGGCGGTGGGCGCCGTACGACCTGCTGTCGTTCTGGACCCTCGCGATCCCCGCGCTGGCGGTCGCCGGCCTGCTCCAGATCCTCCAGTCGGTGGGCATCACGGTGGACGAGGTCGCCGACGACACGCGGGTGACGGGACCGTTCCGCGACCTGTCGCTCGTTGCCGGAATCGCCCTCGCCGTGGCCGGGGTCCTGGTCGTCGGCGTGGTCGGCGCCCTCGGTCGGTTCGTCGAGACGTGGTGGGGGTTCCGCCTGGTGCGGGAGCCCGGCAGGCGGCTGCGCATCCACCGGGGCCTGCTCACCACGCGCTCGATCTCGCTCGACGAGTCCCGGCTGCGGGGCGTGGAGCTCGCCGAGCCGCTCGCGCTGCGGGCGGCCGGCGGCGCACGGCTGCGGGCCGTCACCACAGGTCTCGCCGGGGCCGACTCGTCGCGGGGCGAGGGGGCGGACGTGCTCGTCCCGCCCGGTCCGATCCACGAGGCGCACCGGGTGGCGGCCGCGGTGCTGACCGAAGAGGCGGCGCCCACCGCACGGGTCGACCTTCGCCGCCATCCGCCCGCCGCCCGCCGGCGACGCCTCATCCGGGCCCTCGCCGCCGGAGCCGTGGCGTGGGGCCTGACCCTGGCCGTCCACCTCGTCACCGACGGCGTCCCGGCCGGGGCCTGGGTGCTGCCCGCCGTCGTCACGGTGGTCCCCGTGGGCTACGCACTCGACGCGTCCCGCAACCTGGGGCACGGGCTCACGGGCGGGTACCTGGTCGCGCGCCGGGGCTCGCTGTCCCGCCGGACGGTCGCCCTGCAACGTGGTGGCGTCATCGGCTGGACGGTGCGACGCACGGTCTTCCAGCGGCGGCTCGGCCTGGCCACGATCGTCGTCACCACCGCCGCCGGCCGGGGCTCCTACAGCGTGGCCGACGTCGCGGTGGCCGACGGCCTCGCGCTCGCCGACGAGGCGGTCCCGGGCCTGCTCGCGCCCTTCCTGTGCGGCGCGCCAGTCGTCCCGGGTCCGGCGCCGGCCATCGAGCCCGACCCCGCCGCGTGACGCCGGGCGCAGGTCCCTACCACGAAACCGGATCGCCGCCGTAGGGTCGGTGGCGAGGACACATCGGCACGACACGAGGGGACGACGATGGCGCACGAGGGACGCGGGGTTGTGGCCCGGGGCAAGGGCGAGCCGGTGGCGATCGAGACCATCCTCGTCCCGAACCCGGGCCCGGGCGAGGCGCTGGTCGACGTGCAGGCATGCGGCGTCTGCCACACCGACCTGCACTACCGGGAGGGCGGCATCAACGACGACT
>CAYUXB010000256.1:0-5782 GCA_964448525.1 uncultured Acidimicrobiaceae bacterium | reverse complement strand
GCCACCCGGCGACCCGCAGGTTCTCCGCGACGGTCAGCGACGGGAACACGCCGGCGCCGCCCGGCATCTGGGCGATGCCGCGGGCCGCGACACGGTGCGGAGCGAGGCCGGCCAGGTCGTCGCCGTCGAACCGGACCGTGCCGGCCGATGGCGGGACCGTCGCCGAGATGGCGCGCAGCAGGGTCGACTTGCCGGCGCCGTTCGTGCCGAGCAGGGCAACCGCCTCGCCCGCCCGCACGTCGAGGTCGACGCCGGTGAGCACGGGCACACCGCCGTAGCCGACCTCGATGTCGCGCACGGACAGCAGCAGATCGCCGCCCCCGGGCGCCGCCCCAGGTGCGACAGGGTTGACGCCGTGTGCGACAGCGCTGGCGCCGGCTGCGACAGCGCTGGCGGAAGTGGCCGTACCGCCCACCTCGGCGTCGATCGACTCGCCCGGAGCGTCGGCGTCCTCGACATCGGCAGCGGCAGCGGCAGCGGCAGCGGCAGCGGCAGCGGCAGCATGGGCATCGACGGCGGCAGCGGGGTCGTCGGCATCGGCGGCATGGGCATCGACACCGGCGTCGTCGACATCGACGGCGGCAGCGGCGGCGCTGTCCGCCGCCGACCTGGTGTAGCCGGCGATCGCCAGGCCGCCGCGGGCGGCGACGAGGCGGAGCCACCGGTCGCGGCCCTGGTACACCAGCCCGGCGAGCCCCCCCGGTGCGAGCAACAGGACGAGCAGGACCCCGACACCGGAGGCCAGGATCTGCCATTCCGAGGTCAGGAACCAGCGCGTGCCGAGCAGGAACAGCGCCCCCAGCACGGCGCCCGCCAGCGATGTCATGCCGCCGACGACGACCATGGTGAGGACCATCAGGTTCTCGAGCGGCGAGTACGAGGTGGGGTCGAAGGCTCGCTCGTGGTGGACGAACAGGCCGCCGGCCAGCGCCGCGATGGCTCCCGACAGGGAGAACGCGGCGAGGCGGAGCCGCAGTGGGTCGATGCCGTAGGACTCGGCGGCGGCCTCGTTCTCGCGCAACGCCACGAGCGCCCGGCCGAACCGGCTGCGGCGCACGCCGCGGAGCCCGGCGAGGACGATGACCAGCACCGCGAGAGCCAGGTAGTAGACCGACAGCTCGGAGCTGACCTCGAAGCCGCCGAGCAGCGGCGCCCGCCCGATGCGCTCGGACGGCACCCACCCGAACCGGTCGTCGTCGAGCAGGTACGACGTCGTGGCGAGGGCGAAGGCGAACGTGGTGACCGCGAGGTAGAGGCCGCGCAGCCGCACGGCGGGCACGCCCACGAGCGCGGCGGCGACCGCGCCCACGACCATGGAGATGACCAGACCGGCGAACAGGTCGGCCTCCCATTCGCCGACCACGAACCCTGTGACCGCGGCGCCGATGGCGAAGAAGGCCACCTGCCCGAGCGACGCCATGCCGCCCCAGCCCGCGAGCAGCACCAGCGACAGGCCGAGCACGGCGTAGGTGAACAGCGCGGATGCCCGGAACTCCTGGTCGGCCCGAAGCACGACGGGCAGGCCGAGCGCCACCACGGCGATGAGCGCACCGGCGCCCCACCGCCAGAGCCGTGCGCCGGCGGTCGCCGCCAGACGGGCGGGAACGGGGCGGACCTCCTCGGCGGCCTTCCACGCGGCGGCGTCCGCGGCATCGGAGCGACCGACCTCCCGCCGTCGCCACACCAGAGCGACGATGACCACGAGCCCGAGGACGGCGTCGGTGAGCGACGAGTCATGCCACCCGATGCCCATCTCGAGCACGCCGAGAGCCACCGCCGCCGCAGTGACCCCGAGCAGGTTGGTCATGCGCCCGAGCAGCAGCGCGACCAGGGCACGCAACAGCACCCCGAGACCCATCGCGGAACCGCTCGGCAGGTCGAGGATGCCGCTGCGCAGGAACACCGCGGCGAACGCCAGCGCACCCGTGACCGACCACACGAGGGTCTGCAGCCGGGCGACCGGGATGCCGAGCAGCGCCGCCCGATCGGCGCTGTCGGCGCTGGCACGGATGGCGGTGCCGACGTCGCTGCGACGGAGGAACACGCTGACGAGGACCAGGAGGACGGGTGTGACCACCACGGCCATCAGGTCGTTGGCGTCGAAGGTGATGAGACCCACGGCGCGGGTCGCGTCGAACGGCGGGTCGATCTTGCCGGCGACGATCTTCAGGTCCCACAGGCGAGGCAGCAGCAGCCCCGCCGCCACGAGCACCTGGCTGAGCCCGATGGTGGCGATGGTGACCAGCAGCCGGGGCGAGTGCGAGAACCGCCGGATGACCACCCGTTCGGTGGCGGCACCCAGCGCGATCGCTGCGGCCAGCCCGGCCAGCACGGCCAGCGGGTAGGGCACGCCCGACTCGGTGAGCAGCAGGAACGTGAGGATGGTGGGCGCCAGGCCCAGATCGGCCTGGGCGAAGTTGATGATGCGGTTGGCGCGGTAGACGAGCGCCATGCCCAACGCGATCAGCGCCGTGAGCCCGCCGACCACGAGCCCGCGCACCACGATGCCGGCCGGTGCGGGAAAGAACACCTGCTGCGCCGCCACGATCGCCACCGCAGGCCCGACAGAGCCGGCGATGTGGCGCCAGCGACGCCCGCCCTCCCGAACTGCGCCTTCGCGCGCAGAATTGCTGCCGACGATCATGTTCCCCAGACTCATGCTCGGCGTTCGTTCGGGCGCACCCTAGTACCGGGGAACAGACCGGTGCGTCACCTTGCCATCGGCCGCGTGCGATCCGCGTGGGAACGGCCGCCACACCGTCCCCACGCGTGACCCTTGTCAGTCGTCGAGGGTGATCGGCTCGTCGTCGACCGACGTCATCTTGTCGTCGTCGCCCGCACCGGCGGTGATGCCGAGCTGGGCACGGATGCGCTCGGAGATCTCGACCATGATCTCGGGGTGGTCGAGCAGGAACTGCTTGGCGTTCTCCCGCCCCTGCCCGAGCTGCTCGCCGTCGTACGTGTACCAGGCGCCGGACTTCTTCACGAGGCCCAGGTCGACGCCGATGTCGAGGAGCGAGCCCTCCCGGCTGATGCCCTTGCCGTACATGATGTCGAACTCGGCTTGCTTGAAAGGAGGTGCGCAGTTCGACGCCACGATGTCGTTGGCCACCAGGGTGTGGTGCTCGCCGACCTCGATGTCGTAGATCGTGCGCCACTCGGGATCGAGCACCTCGACGACCTTGTCGTACCAGACCTCCTCGGCGAGGATGCCACGCAGGAACTCGCTGTCGAGGGCGTCGGCCAACCGCTCGACCCGGTCACGTCGCAGCCGCGACGCTCCGAGCACCTGCTTGAGACCACCCTTGGGGTCGCCGGCGCCGGAGCCCACCAGCGATGCCGCCATGCCCGCCGTGACGCCTCGTCCCCGCAGGTAGGCGAGAACAGGCTCGATGACGTTGGCGGGCATGTAGCCCCGCTGCGATCCGCGGTGCGCCGCTAGCGCAGTATCGGCCAGGCTCGCCAGCAGCACCTGGCCCTGCGGACCCCACATCGGGAGCGCCTGGGAGAACCGGGTGACGTTGTCGATGCCGGAGATTCGGACCTCCCAGCACGGGAGCTTGCCCTGCACCCGCCGACCCTCGATGACGCTCGGGCGCTTCTGGGTGGGGTCGTACACCCGGACCGAGCTGCCGATGCCCCAGCGCAGCAGCTGCCAATGGATCTGTTGGGCAAGCTGTTCCGATGTGGTGGTGAAGCCCACACGAACGCCGCCGGTCTGCTCGCGGGTGACGTGACCGTCGCTCTCCCAGATGCCGAACAGGAGGTTGGCCACGACCGCCTCGGCGACATCCGGACCGAAGAAGGCGGTGGGCATGCGCTTCTCCGGTGCCAGGTGGCCGTAGATGCCGGCCCACCGGCACAACCCGATCACACCGTTGCGCTCGCCCGGACGGTGCGAGATCGTCAGCTCGCAGCCTTGCCGGCCACGCAGTGTCGTCGAGCAGCCGAGCCCTTCGGCGATCGCTGTGGCGTCATCCAGCAGGTCGGGCTGGATGTTGGTGAAGGTGACCGGGGTCTTGCCGCCGACATCGCCGTCACCGATGAGGTAGCCGAGCAGACGGGCATGGTCGGCAGGCACGGGTTCGACGTCGCCGAACCCCAGGAACCGGCGAGGGCGCGCCACCCGGTCGCCGACGCGGATCTCGCCTGCCTCGCGCCAGCCGGTGTCGGTCAGCACCTGGTGGTCGGGCGTGACCCGCAGCTCGGTGCCGTCGCGGAGTCGCAGGCCGACACACTCGGCCTCGCCCTGGTCGAACCGCTCGACGATGGGCCGCACGTGGAGCTGACCGAGCTTGTCGGAGGCCACCACCGAACCGCCGACACCGCCCGAGACGATGTCGTCGATGCGGTGCGTGAGCCCACTGAGAGGGTCGAACACCAGCGTGCCTGCGGCGAAGCACTTGTTCTTCACGACCTTGACCCGGGTGCGGTTGCCCACGACCTCGACGCCGTCCTTGATCGACTCGATGCGGCGGATGTCCAACCGCACTGAGGAGTAGAACTTGAGCGCCCGACCACCCGGGGTCGTCTCCGGTGAGTTGTGCACCATCACGCCGTCGACGAAGTAGTTGTGCGTCCCCTCGACCTCGATGTCGAACCGGTGGGTGTTGCGACTCGGCGGCTTGACACCGATCTTGGTGATCGGGAAGGGCATGAGCTCGTTGCGCACCGCGGCGAACACCGGCTCGACGGAGAATCGGCCCTGGAACCGCGGCAGCAGCTTGTGAGCCATCGACGGATGCACGAACGGGGCGACCAGAGCATGCAGCTTGGCCGTCTCGTCCTTGGGGAAGGTCAGGAAGGCCTGACGACGAGCCCCGCGCACGGCGAGTCGCGCCTCGATGTCCCACGTGTCGGCCAGGTAGTCCCGCAGCCGTTCACGACTGGTCGGGTCGAACGCCTGGACGCAGATCTCTGCACGCCCGCTGCCGTCGGCCGTGCGTGCTTGCACCCCCTTGGCCCGAAGGGCGAACGTACCGTCGTCCATGTACCAGATCGCCAGGGACAGAGGGGTGAGCTGCTTCAGGTACTCGTGGCTGAGCACCTTCAGGCCGTCCATGCCCTCGACGTAGACCGCACGGCGCAGGTCGGCCAGCTCGGGCAACGGCTGGACGTCGTGGAACACGGCGCCCTGCGCGTTGGTCGAGCGACTGACCTCGACGTTGCCGAAGAGCGATGCCTTCCAGTCGCCGTACTCAGCCTGCTTCGAGCCGTGACCCCAGCGGAAGCGAGCGGCATGGCCGGAACGGCTCGGTGAGAGCGCACCGTCGCCCATGAGCCCACCGAGGAGCACCTGCCACTGGAAGTCGGACAGATGGCACGCCGTCGACTGCAGCACCCGATCGCCGACCGACAGCTCCTGCGCCTCGCGCCAGCCCGCCGGAGTGCGGATCTGGTGGTTGGGCGTGCACGCGAACTGCGCCCGACCGTTGCCCTTCGGCTTGGCCACGGTGAACTGGAGGAAGTGATCCGTGCGGCCGTTGTCGAACCAGTTGACGACCCGCTTGGGCACCACGGCGTCGAGATCGGCGTCATAGGACAGCACCTCGACCGGCAACCGCTGGTTGACGATCTTGCCGATCTTCTCGGTCGTGCCGTCGGCCAGGGTGACCCGGGTGCTGTAGGAGAAGCACCCGAACATCACGCCGATCTTCTCGCGCAGCTGGTTGATGAACAGGGCGATGGTGTCGGACTTGTTGAGGTTGCTCGTGAGCTTGCGCAGCGCCTGGGACATGAGCCGGGCCTGGAGCCCGACGTGGCTGTCGCCCATCTCGCCCTC
>CAYUXB010000255.1:0-5787 GCA_964448525.1 uncultured Acidimicrobiaceae bacterium | reverse complement strand
GGGTCTACGCTGCGCGGCGTGCTGACCGCCTTCGTGCTCATCCATGCCGAGCCCGACCGCATCGCGGACCTGGGCCCCGAGATCGCGGACGTCGACGGGGTCGCCGAGGTCTACTCCGTCACGGGCGACCTCGACCTCGTCGCCGTCGTGCGGGTGCGCGAGCACGACGAGCTGGCCGATGTCGTGACCCGCCGCATCTCCGGTCTCGACGGCATCGTCCACACGACGACGATGATCGCCTTCCAGGCGTACTCGCAGCACGACCTCGACTCGATGTGGAACCTGGGCATCGAGTGAGCCCGGCCCCACCGAGGCGACCACCGAACGGCGCGTTCAGGCGGGCGGCGCGCCGTCCGCTGCCACGGACGGCCGTGTGGGGTCGGCCACGGCTCCGACCAGCCGATTGATCAGCGCCTCCCACGGCTCGGCCGACGGTCGGTCGAGGTCGATCGCGCCGAAGAGCAGAAATCCGAAGCCGACCGCGTGACAGAACCGCACGATCGACAGCGTGTCGAGCGCGGGGTCGATGCCGCCGCTGTGCTTGGCGTCGTCGACCAGGGTGGCCAGCGCCGCGGTGCGGTGCTCGATCACGCGGCGGAGCATGACCTTCACCTCGGGGTCGCGGCGAGCGGCGACGAAGGCCTCGAGCAGCAGCGCCTGGCCGTTGTCGAACTCCTCGGTGACGAGGTGCGAGCCGACGGTCGTGATGATGTCGGTGGCCTTGCCCTCGAAGCGGTTCTCGGCGAAGAGCTGCTCGAACTCGTCGTCGGACTGCGCCTCGATGGCGGCGAGCAGCAGCTCGGCCTTGCCGCTGAACCGCCCGTAGATCGCGCCGGTCGTGAACCCGGCCCGGCGCGCGATCTCCTGCACGCCGGCGCGGTCGTAGCCCTTCTCGGCGAACACGTCGGCCGCGGCGGCGACGAGGCGGTCGCGCGTCGGGTCCGCGGACGTCGTGACCGCGTCGGGCTCCACCTCGTCAGTCAAGAACAGGCGTTATCGGGGCGTCAAGCGAGCCGGCTCACGCGGCGTTCGAGACGGCGATCAGACGGTCGAGCGCGGCGGCAGCGCGGCCGTCGTCGATCGTGGCGCGCGCCAGCTCGATGCCCGTGGTCATGTCGTCGACGAGCCCGGCGGTGACGAGCGCCGCGGCGGCGTTGAGCGTGACGATGTCACGATGCGGGCCGTGCTCGCCGTCGAGCACGCGGCGGGCGAGCGCAGCGTTGGTGGCGGGGTCGCCGCCGACCACCGACTCGGCCGGTGCTCGCTCGATGCCGAACGCGGCCGGATCGACCTCGAAGGTGCGCACCTCGCCATCGCGCAGCTCGACGACCTGCGACGTCGTGGAGATCGTGAGCTCGTCGAGACCGTCGTCGCCGTGCACCACGAGCGCCCGGTCCGCCCCGCGGGCGGCCAGCACACCCGCCATGCGTTCGGCCATCGAGGCGTCGGCGACACCGATCATCAGGCGGGTGGCGCCCGCCGGGTTGGCGAGCGGGCCGAGGATGTTGAAGGCGGTGGGGATGCCCAGCTCGCGGCGGGCCGGGCCGGCGTGGCGCATCGCGCCGTGGTAGATCGGCGCGAAGCAGAAGCCGATGCCGGCCTCGGCGACGCAACGGGCGACCTCGGTGGGACCGCAGTCGATGCGCACACCGAGGGCCTCGAGCACGTCCGCGCTGCCGGCAGAGGACGAGGCCGCCCGGTTGCCGTGCTTGCACACACGGCCTCCGGCGCCGGCGAGCACCAGCGCCGAGAGCGTCGAGACGTTGATGGTGTGGGCACGATCGCCGCCGGTGCCGACGACATCGACCACCGGGTCGCCCGGGGGCAGTTCCACGTACTCGGCGGCGTCGAGCATCGCCTGGAGCATGCCGTCGAGCTCGGCGACGCTCTCGCCCTTGAGCCGCAGCGCGACGATGAACCCCGCGATCTGCGCGGGCGACGCGGCACCGTCGAGGATCTCGGACATGGCGGCGCGTGCCTGGTCGGCGGTCAGGTCACGTCGTGCCGACAGCTCGCCCAGGACCGCGGGCCACCCCTCGAAGTCCATCGTCAGGACGCTCGGCGGCGCTGGCGGATGATGCGCCGTCGCTCGCGCTCGGTCGCTCCACCCCAGACGCCCTCCTTCTCACGCACGGCCAACGCGTGCTCGAGACAGGCTTCGCGCACGGGACACTCGTCGCACACGTCCTTCGCGTCTTCGGCCTCTTCCTCAGTGACCGGGTAGAAGATCAGCGGGTCGAGCCCGCGGCAGGCAGCATGCTGTCGCCAGGTCTGCTTCATGGTTGCGGGAAGGTCTCCCTGTGACTGGATTCGACGGTGTGCGCGGTCGCTGGCGCGCCGCCCCTCTCAGGCGTGCCCCGGACCGGAGTCTCTGTTCCCGGGGAGGCCGTGCGCAAACCCGTACGCACAGGAGGGAACACGCGTGCCCACCGCCGGAGGACGGCCGATCTTGGCACCCCGCGCGCGTCGTTCGCAAGGCCCATCCGTGCAGGTCGGGCGCTCGCAGGGGAGCGAAGACCACGGTGTGAGGCCGTGCGACCGCGTGGCTCAGCCGCCGTCGCGCAGATCCCTGGTGAGTTCCGTGATCGTGTCGTCCCGGAGAGCGACCTCGACGCCGTACGCAGGGTGGTCGGCGAGCAGCGTCACCGAGCCGGAGGCGAACCGGTCGACCTGTTCGGGCGTGAGCTCGAAGCGCACGTAGTGCACCGACGCGGTGATCTCCTCGCGGGTCAGCTGCTTGCCGTGGTCCTCGTCGACCACCGCGCGCACCACCTCACCATCCGCCAGCCGCAGCGCCACCGAGGACTCGATGCCCACCAGCTTGGGCAGCCACTCGAGGAGGGCGTCCTTCGAGGTCAGCTCGATGAACAGCGTGGCGCACAGCTGTCCGGGCTCGGGGATGAGCGGGTTGTAGATGCCGAGCTCGGTCTCGATGCCCTCGTCGCTGATGATCTTCTCGGCCCGCGCCATCTCCTGGATCTGGAAGCGGATCGTCTGCGCGTTCTCGAACACGAGGGTGACGAAGTCGCCGAGGCCCACCCGGCGACGCGCCTTGACCTCGATCACGGCGCGACGGAAGTCGGCGCGCTCCCGCTCGTACGCACGCAGGTCGCTGATGTCGTCGAGGGTGAGCTTGGGCATCGCCGTCGGTGTCCTCTGCGGTCGCTGGTCGGTCGGGTTCGGGGGACGGGTGGCCGGGTTCGGGCGACGGGTGGCCGGGTTCGGGGGACGGTGGCCGGACAGCACTCGGGCCCCGACGGGGTTGTCCGCCGGGGCCCGAACGTGCAGGTCAGGACAGGTTCTCGAGGCCCTGGGTGAAGCGGCCGGCGTGCGACTTCTCGGCGCGTGCCAGCGTCTCGAGCCACTCCGCCACCTCGACGAAGCCCTCCTCGCGGGCCGTGCGGGCGAACCCGGGGTACATCTCGGTGTACTCGTAGGTCTCGCCGGCGATCGCCGAGCGGAGGTTGTCGGCGGTGGGGCCCACGGGCTCGTCGGTCACCGGGTCGCCGGCCTCGGCCAAGAAGTCGAAGTGGCCGAACGCGTGGCCGGTCTCGCCCTCGGCGACCGACCGGAACAGGGCGGCGACATCGGGATAGCCCTCGATGTCGGCCTTCTGCGCGAAGTACAGGTACCGGCGGTTGGCCTGGCTCTCGCCGGCGAACGCCTCCTTCAAGTTCTCTTGGGTCTTGCTGCCCTGGATCTCCGGCACGTACTGCCTCCTGCTGTGATCTTGCGCGAGTGAATCTGACGCGGCCCGTTCGTCGTCGCCCGCCGGCCCGCGCGGGCCATGCAGCCAGAAATCCCCCAGTGCCCGAACGTCGTCCGTGGGCTCGTCGGGTGACCGCACGTTCGTCGGACCATATCGGCACGATTTGCTGATCTGCAACGACGCCATTTGTGTCAGGCATGCCTCATCCGCTAGGGGGCAGCATCCCTTACAACCACGCGGCCGGAGCGGCCTGCTGATGGCGGAACCGCACCGTTAGGCTCTCCGCGACCCCCTGGAGCAGCCCTGCCATGCCCCTCGGCACCTTCGACCGCCAGCAGAACCTCGCCCGCCTCGGCGCCGGCACCTACGACGTGCTCGTCATCGGTGGCGGCATCACCGGCGCGGGCGTCGCCCTCGACGCCGCCGCCCGCGGCCTGCGCACCGCGCTGGTCGAGCGGGACGACTTCGCGTCGGGCACGTCGTCCAAATCGTCCAAGCTCGTGCACGGCGGCCTGCGCTACCTGCAGAACGGCGACGTCGGCCTCGTCTACGAGGCGCTGCACGAACGTCAGCGCCTCCTGCGCAACGCCCCCCACCTGGTGAAGGTGCTGCCGTTCCTCATCCCCGTGTTCACGGGCAAGGGCGGCATCATCCCCCGTCAGGTCGCCCGCGCGCTCGGCTCGGCCATGTGGATGTACGACCTCACCGGTGGCCTGCGCATCGGCAAGGTGCACAAGCGGCTCAAGCGCGAGGCGGCGCGGGCCCACATGCCCACCCTGGCCGAGCGCCTGGCCTGGGCCTACCTGTACTACGACGCCCAGACCGACGACGCCCGGCTCACGCTGGCGCTCGCCCGCACCGCCGCGCTCGACTTCGGGGCGACGGTGGTGAACCACGCCACGGTGACCGGGTTGCGCAAGGACGGCGACCGGGTGACGGGCGCGTACGTCGACCCGGCCCCGGGCGGTGCGCCGTCCGGCGGCGACCGAGGTGGTGCCGTGGGGAACGGTCCCATCGAGGTGTCGGCGCGCGTCGTCGTCAACGCCACCGGGGTGTGGGCCGACAGCCTGCGGGCCCTCGACGAGGGCGTCGACCCCGACAGCATCCGGCCGGCGAAGGGCATCCACATCACCGTCCCGTGGGACAAGGTGCGCAACGACATCGCCGCCGTCGTGCCCGTCCGTGAGGACCGGCGCTCGGTGTTCGTGGTGCCCTGGCCCGGCGACGACGGCACCGTCGGCGGTCCCGGCTCGGTCACCTACATCGGCACGACCGACACCGACTACGACGGCGACCTCGACGACCCGCAGTGCACGGCCGACGACGTCGCCTACCTGCTCGACGCCATCAACCACTCGGTCGTGGAACCGCTCGAGGAGAGCGACGTCCTCGCCACCTGGGCGGGTCTCCGGCCGCTCGTCAACGACACCGAGGCCGGTGGGCGCACGGCCGACATGTCGCGGCGCCACCGCGTCCTCGTCTCCACCGGCGGCATGATCACCGTCATCGGCGGCAAGCTCACGACCTACCGGGAGATGGCGGAGGACGCGGTCGACACCGCCGTCCGGTTGGCCGGCGACGCGTTCCCCCGCCGGGCCGGCAGGCACCGCACCCGGGGGTTGCGGCTGCGCGGCGTCGAGGGCTGGGAGCAGGCCGCCGACGCCGACCTCCACCTCGGCGAGCGCTACGGCGGCGAGGCGGGCGTGCTCGACGCGATGATCGAGGCCGACCCGTCGCTCGGCGAGCCGCTCGTGCCCGGCCTCCCGTACCGGCGGGCCGAGGCCGTCTACGCCGCCCGCTACGAGATGGCCGTCACCCTCGACGACGTGCTCTCCCGCCGCACCCGCGCCCGCCTGCGCAACCGCGACGCGGCCGCGGCGGCCGCCGATGACGTGGCCGAACTGGTCGGCGCCGAGCTCGGCTGGTCCGCATCCGAGCTGGCGGCCCAGGTGGACGCCTACCGCGCCGCGTCCGAGCGCGAGCGCCAGGTCCCGGGGCTACCCGAGATCGTCGCCTTGGCCGGCGGCGGCTGACCGGTCGGTGAACTGGCGTCCCTCACCAGCAATGCGCCACCTCAC
>CAYUXB010000254.1:0-5842 GCA_964448525.1 uncultured Acidimicrobiaceae bacterium | reverse complement strand
GCATGCTGGCCGACACGATGATGCCCGAGGCGTTCGCCCACGAGGGCCGCCTGGTCGGTCTGTTCACCGCCGCCGGCTTCGCCCTCGCGTTCGCCCTCCACACCGCCCAGTCCAGCGGCTGACCAGCGCCTCCCGCTCACCCGCCGGATCATGGGCGGCGCCACCGGGTACGCGCGGGTCATTGCCCCCGTTGCGTGGAGGTGTGCCATGTCCGCTGCCGACGACCTGATCGATCTCGAACGCTCGGCGTGGAAGGCGCTGTCGACGTCCGGTGAGGCGGCGACGGCATTCTACGACCGGGCCCTCGCGGAGGACGTCCTGATGCTGCTGCCCGGCGGCCTGGTCATCGACGACCGGGCCACCGTGGTCGACTCGATGGGCGGCGCGCCGTGGGACTCGTACGACCTGTCGGACGAGCGGGTGGTCGAGCTGACCGACGACTCCGCCGTGGTGGCGTACCGCGCCACCGCGAGCCGACAGGGCCAGGACTACGAGGCCCTTTTCGCCAGCACCTACGTCCGCGTCGACGGCGACTGGCGCCTGGCCCTCCACCAACAGACCCCGGTCTGACCCGACCGGCGATCGTCGTCTCGCGCCGGCGCTCGTCGACAGCGAGGCAATTGGCGGTCCCTGCGAGGATTCGAGGCGATCGCGGTCGCATGCGACCGGCATTGCCTCCAGTTCGGCGGAACGACCGCCATCGCCTCGCTGTCTCGCGTCGGCGGGGTCGGGATGCAGGGTTCATAGTCCCAAGGCGGCGCGCGCCAGCCGCAGCGCGTTCTCGGGCGGCACCCCGAGGCCCCGCACGCGTGCGGCGAACGCCTCGGCCGCCTCGCGCGCTGCACTCGTGACCGGCGCCTGTTCCGCGACGAACGTGCCCCGCCGGCCCTGGCCGGCGATTAGGCCCAGCGCTTCGAGCTCGCGGTAGGCCCGGGCCACCGTGTTCGGCGCCAGGCCCAGGTCGGCCGCCAGCGCCCGCACGGTCGGCAGCCGGGTGCCGGGCGCCAGGTCGCCCGCGATGACGGCACGCTCGATCGCGGCGCGCACCTGGTCGTACGGCGGTACGCCCGACGCGAGATCGACGTGGATGATCACGGCGTCGCGTCGCCGCGGGCCAGGCGGGGGGTGGGGGCGCGCCAGAGGCCGTTGCGCACGTGCTGCCGACGGCGGGTTTCGAGCACGGCGGGAAGGGCGATGAGGACGACGACGGCGATCTCGGCTGCGGGGTTCACCGCCGCGGCGACGGAGGCGATCACCATGGTCGGGCCGAACGCCCCGGCGGCGACGACCGCGGCGAGGTCGCCGGTGATCTCGTCGCGCAGGGCGAGCGCGGCGTGCGACGTCGCGACCCGCGGGGCCCGGATGACGATCTGGGCCAGCGCCTCGGCGGCGATCACACCGGCCAGGCTCACGGCCCAGCCCGCGACCAGGGCAGCGCGGCTCGGTGGCGCAGGATGGGGGGCGGTCACCAGGAAGGCGGCGACAGCGACGGTCGTACTCCCCAGCGTCACGGCCGGCCACCACCGGAGCAACGGCGGGAGGAAGTCGCCGAGTCGCGGCGCCCGGAGGTGGGCGACGCGCACGTCGCCGGGAAGGGCGCGTCCGGCCCGCCAGACGGCGACGGTGCCCGCCGTGGCGCCGGCGAGGAAGCTGCCGACGTACATCCCGACGGGGGTCGCGATGTGTCCGAATCCCGGGTGCATCAGGTCCGCCGGTCGGATCACGAGGAGGTACCCGGCGGCCAGGACGACGACCGCACCGATGTAGCGGCCGCGACGGACAGCCAGGACTAGGCGCCCGGCGAGCGCGTGGGCGTCGGGATCGAGCACGATCGAGCGGGAGGCCGCGTAGTCCCGCCCGACGCGTTCGCGGCGGGCCGCAGACACGAACCCGACGAGTGGCAGCCCGACGGCGACGATGACGCCGAGAGCCACGATGGCCAACTGGTCGAGAGTGCGCACGGTTCCGTCTCCTGCCGCCGATGCCCACCGATTGTAGCAATACGAAACCGTCTTGCCGGGAACTAGAACACGTTCTAGTCTGGCGGCCGTGAGCGACGACGACTACGCCGTGCTCGTGGGGGGCGACCGGGAAGCCGGCGCGGACGGCACCTACGACATCATCAACCCCGCCACCGAGGCGGTCGTCGGCCGGGCGCCGGAGGCCTCGGTCGCACAGGTCGAGGCCGCCGCCCGGGCTGCAGCCGAGGCGTTCCCCGCCTGGAGCCGCACGACCCCGGCCGAGCGCAGCGACCTGCTGACCCGGTTGGCCGACATCCTCGCCCGCGACGCCGACGACCTCGTCCCGGTCGTGCAGGCCGAGACCGGCGCCACCCTGCGGGTCGCCAAGACCATGCAGGTGCCCCAGACGATCGACCGGTTCCGGCGCTACGCACGGGGCGCCCACGAGCAGATGTCGACCCCGCTGCCGCCCACCGAGATGCCGACGACGGCGCTCGCGCCCGGCGGCTTGCTCGGCGCGGTGGTCGAGCGGCGTCCCGTCGGTGTCGTCGCCGCCATCACGCCGTACAACTTCCCGCTCGTCAACATGGCCGGCAAGGTCGGCCCCGCCCTGGCCATGGGCAACACCCTGGTCGTCAAGCCGGCCCCGCAGGATCCGCTCGCCGTCCTGCGCTTCGCAGACGCTGTCGTCGAGGCCGGGTTCCCGCCGGGCGTCGTCAACGTCGTGACGGGCAGCGGGGCCGCGGCGGGGGAGGCCCTCGTCGCCTCCCCGCACGTCGACATGGTCAGCTTCACCGGGTCGACGGGGGTCGGCCGGGCGATCGGAGCCGTCGCCGGCCGTGACATGAAGCGTCTGCTCCTCGAGCTCGGCGGCAAGGGCGCCGGGGTGGTGTTCGACGACGCCGACCTCAAGGGGGCGATCGGCGCGATCGCCAGCGTGTGGGCGTTCCACTCGGGGCAGATCTGCACGGCGCCGACCCGGGCCCTCGTCCAGCGCGGCGTCTACGACCAGGTCGTGGCCGGTCTCGAGGTGGCGGCGACCCGTCTCAAGGTCGGCGACCCGCTCGCGTCCGACACCGTGGTGGGCCCCGTGATCTCGGCGACCCAGCGCGACCGCATCGAGGCGCACGTCAAGGCCGGCGTCGACGAGGGCGGCACGCTGCTCGCGGGCGGCGAGCGCCCCGCCCTCGACACCGGGTTCTACGTGGCGCCCACCCTCCTCGCCGACTGCAAGCCGGGCATGTCGGTGGTGCAGCAGGAGATCTTCGGGCCGGTCGTCGTCGTCCTGCCCTTCGACGACGAGGACGAGGCGGTCGCCCTGGCCAACGGCACGGAGTTCGGGCTCAACAACTACGTGTTCACCGGCGACGGCAGCCGCGGCATCCGGGTCGCCCGCCAGATCCGGTCGGGCAGCGTCGCCATCAACACCGCCCAGCAGCCGTCCGAGGCGCCGTTCGGCGGTTTCAAGCAGTCCGGCGTCGGCCGCGACCGCGGCAGTTTCGCCATGCACGCCTACAGCGAGCTCCAGTCACTGGTCTGGGGATGAGGGGAGCAGCACCGCAGATGAGCGGATCCATCGCACAGGCGTCGAGAGCCGTCGCGACGCTCGGCCTTCGAAAGCGGGGCCTTGAACGTGCCACCGAGGGCGACGAAGTCGCCTTCGAGGTGGCAGAGAACGCTTGGAGCCGGCAATGAAGGGCATCGTCTGGACAGGGCAGCTCGAGGTGCGCGACGACGTCGCCGTGCGCGACCCCCGGCCGCACGAGGTGCGGGTGCGCATCCACAACGCCGGCCTGTGCCACAGCGACGTGTCCGTGGTCGACGGCACGATCCCGTTCCCGACCCCGGTCGTCCTCGGCCACGAGGGCGCCGGCGTCGTCGAGCAGATCGGTGATGCCGTCACCAAGGTGCAGGTCGGCGACCACGTCGTGCTCACCACGCTCGGCAACTGCGGCCGCTGCGCCGCCTGCGACCGGGGTCAGCCGACCCACTGCCGCGACACGATGGGCCGGCTCAGCCGCCCGTTCACCGTCGGCGGCGAGAAGGCGTTCAGCTTCGCCAACACCGGCGTGTTCACCGAGGAGGTCGTGGTCGCCGAGACCCAGGCGATCGTGATCGACCCCGAGGTCCCCTTCACCGCCGCCTGCCTGATCGGCTGCGCGGTCGTCACCGGCGCCGGGGCGGTGCTCAACCGGGCCAAGGTGCAGCCTGGCCAGACGGTGGTGGTGATCGGGGCCGGGGGCATCGGCCAGTCGGCGATCCAGGCGGCCCGCATCTCGGCCGCGGGGCGCATCGTCGTCGTCGACGCCAACCCGGACAAGGAGGCGGTCGCCCGCCGGTTCGGGGCCACCGACTTCGTCGACGCCAGCTCCACCGACGACACGGTGGCCGCGGTCAAGGACCTGGGCCTCGGTGACGGCGTCGACCACGTGATCGAGTGCGTCGGCCACCCGGCGCTGATCCGCCAGGGGGTCGCGCTGCTCGACTGGGGCGGCACGCTCACGCTGCTCGGGGTGCCCAAGCTGGGCACCGAGGCGAGCTTCGTGGTCAACGACCTCTACAACGACAAGTCGATCCTCGGCTGCCGGTACGGCTCGACCCGCCCGCACCACGACATCCCGCTGCTCGTCGGCTTCTACAAGGACGGCCGCCTGTTGCTCGACGACATGGTCAGCCAGGTGTACCCGCTCGATCAGATCACGCAGGCGCTCGACGACCTGCACCACGGCAAGCTCAACCGCGGCGTGCTCGCCGTGTCCGGATCCTGAAAGGAACCATGATGGAGTTCGGCGTCTTCGCCCAGCTGTTCGTGCCGCAGTTCGAGCGCGATGCAGACCCCCACGCAGAGCACAAGCGGATCTTCCGCAACGTCGAGATCGCCAAGGCGGCCGACCGCAACGCCTTCAAGTACGTCTGGTGCCCCCAGCACCACTTCCTCGACGAGTACAGCCACATGCCCGGGCCCGAGGCGTTCCTCGGCTACTGCGCCGGCCAGACCGAGCGCGTGCACCTCGGCTCGGCGATCTTCAACATCACGCCGCCCGTCAACAAGCCGCAGCGCATCGCCGAGAACGTCGCCCTGCTCGACCACCTGACGAACAACCGGTTCGAGTTCGGCACCGGTCGCGGCAGCTCGAGCACCGAGGTGCTCGGCTTCGACATCCCCAGCGTCGACATGACGAAGGCGATGTGGCGCGAGACGATCCGCGAGATCCCGAAGATGTGGAAGGACGCCCCCTACAGCTTCGAGGGCGAGTTCTTCCGGATGCCGGAGCGCAAGGTCTTTCCCAAGCCCCACGGCCCGATGCACCCGGCCATGTGGGTGGCGGGCGGCAGCCCGGGCACCTTCACCGAGGCGGGCGAGCTGGGCCTCGGCGTGTTCTGCTTCTCGATCGGCCGCCCGACCGACATGGAGCCGCTGCTCAGCGCCTACAAGACGGCCATCGCCAACGCCACCCCCGTCGGCGACTACGTCAACGACAACATCATGGGCGTCACCAACATGCTGTGCATGGAGGACCGCAACAAGGCCTTCGAGGTCGCCTCCAACATGGGCATGAACTACTACTCGTCCCTGGCCTACCACTGGCTCGACAACGTGCCCCGGCCCAAGAACTTCCCCGAGTGGCCCAACAAGATCCCCGAGCCCACGCCCGAGCAGGTCGAGCAGCTCTCGGCCGAGGGCTACGTGGCGGTGGGGGATCCGGACGACTGCGCCCGCTCCGTCAAGCGCTGGGTCGACCTGGGCTTCGACCAGCTCACCTTCAGCCCCACGACCAACACGCTGCCCACGGAGGTCGTGGTCGGGTCGATGGAGTTGTTCGGCCGCGAGGTCATCCCCCAGTTCGACACCGATCCGGAGCACTCGACGACTCGCTACC
>CAYUXB010000253.1:0-5848 GCA_964448525.1 uncultured Acidimicrobiaceae bacterium | reverse complement strand
GGTGGTGGCGGGCACGGTCATCGGGATGCCGGCGTTGACCGCCGCCTGGCGGGCGGAGATCTGCCCCGCACCGGCCTGGAGCACCTGGCCCATGAACACGTAGTCGACCTGGTCGGGGCTCACGCCGGCGCGGTCGAGTGCAGCCTTGATGGCGAAGCCACCCAGGTCGGTGGCGGCGAAGCCCCCCAGCGCACCGGAGAGCTTGCCGATGGGCGTGCGGGCACCCGCCAGGATCACGGAACCAGCCATCGTGGCCATCCCCCAAGGAGTTGGACGTCTCGGACCCGGTCGAGCCTATCGACCGGGCGAGACCTCACCGAAGTTCGGCGGGTGCGGTGTCGCTCTCCTCGCCGGTGGCGTCACCGTCGGCGGCGGTTGCGCCGACGGTCTCGCCGGTCGCCTCCTCCGCCGAGTCGTCGGTCGTGTCGTCCCCGTCGGGCCGGGTCGAGCCGAGTGCATCCCGGTCCTCGGCCGAGGCTTGCAGCGGCCGCTGCAAGCGCCGCAGCGCCGCCAGGGCGAAGAGGTAGACGACCACCGACAGGGCGAGCACGACGTTGAAGCCGAAGATCATGGCGATGATCGTGGTGAGCACCGACCCGATGACCGACGCGAAGCCGTTGACCGCCCAGCCCCACGCGACGTACTCCTCGCCGTGGTCGGTGAGATCGGCCACCGCCCCCAGACCGAGCGGCATGAACATGCCGAGCGTGACGCCGAGGGGCGCCAGCACCAGGAACGCCACCATGACGCGGATCGCCAGGGCGGAGGTGAGCAGCGACTCGGTGAGGATCGGCAGCAGGAACAGGTACAGCACGCCGAGCGCCACGATCGTGGGCGCCAGCACCCGGACGATCATCTCGGGCCGAGCCTTCAGCCGCTCGCTGAGCAGCGCCCCGACGCCGGTGAAGATCAGCAGCGAGGCCAACGTGACCGTCAACGAGTAGGTCGGATAGCCGAGGAACAGGATCAACCGCTGGATCAGCGTGATCTCGAAGAACATGAAGCCGAAGCCCAGCGCGGCGAAGTACAACGCCGAGTTGGCCTTGCGAGGCAGCGCCCGCCACACCTTGCGCATCGTCACGAACGGCAGGAGCAGGAACACCGCGGCCAGCACCGTGGCGATCACCAGGAGCAGGAGGATGACCCGCTCGCCGATGGCGATCTCCGAGTCGAACTGGTTGATCGGGTCGCCGAAGTTGCGGATGACGTCGTTGAACTTGGCGAAGTGCCAGAAGAACGGCCCGTCGTCGGTGACCGGGGAGATGTCGAACGCATAGGAGTCGATGTAGTCGTCCAGCTCGTCGTCGGGCAGGGCGAGCACGTTGCTGACCGAGTTCTCCTGCGGCTGGCCCGGCACGTAGCGCACGACGTTGTCGGGCACGGAGCTGACCTGGTCGACGAACGTGTCGATCTCGTCCTGGGTGAACGGCGTCGGCTTGACCAGCACGGTCGACAGCACGGACGGCCCGCCGCTCGGCGTGGTGCTCACCATCACGTGGCCCGACGGATCGTCGATCCCGTGGCGGGCGAGCGCTTCGCGCACCGTGCTCACGTAGCGGGTGGTGCGGTTGGGCTTGCCCTCGAAGTCGATCTCGCCGAACTGGGTGGCGACGATGCCGCGGTCGGACAGGTGGTCGAAGCTGTCCTCGATGATCTCGGTCGTGTAGAGGTAGCTCTCCGACAGCACGAATGCGCCGGCGGTCGACGCGTTGGTCGCCGAGTAGCTGTCCGGCGCCGGGTACCAGATCACGTCGTAGCTGTCGTCGCTGCGGGCCAGGAACGACCGGCCGTCGCCGGTGCGGTAGTTCACGCCCGGCTGGTTGCCGATGTCGCCGCCGTAGTCCGCGTAGGTCTCGGTCACCAGCTCGTGGGTGAGCGGGTTGAGCTCGATGGCGTCGATGCTCTCGGCCTCGAAGTACAGCGAGGCCAGCACCTCGTGGCCCCCCGCAGCGCCGATGATCATCACGTTGCCCGGAGTGTCGCCCAGCACGTCGAAGGGCAGCGAGCGCGGGTCCTCGTCGAAGTTGTAGACGTCGTCGCCCAGGCTCTCGACCTCGCCGTCCCAAGGCTTGATCACCGAGCCGAGCATGCCGTCGTGGTTGAGGAGGATGCCGTTCGGCAGCACGCCGGTGTCGACCCGGAAGATCGGGCTCCAGCGCGAGACGTCGGCCCCGGTGGGATCGGCCTTGCCGTCGTCGGGGTTGACGTCCGGCAGCACGCCCGAGAACAGGACGGACACGGCGAGGCCGACACCGAGGATCGCGCTGACCGGCAGCACGCGCGAGCGCTGCCGGACCGCGACCAGCACGCTGACGCCCGCGAGGATCGCGCCCGCGAGGGCGATGATGCGGGGCGGGCCGATGACCGAGATCAGCGGCACCGCCAGCGCGCAGGCGATGCCGGCGCCGAGCAAGTCCGCGAAGTAGAGCTTGGCGATGCCCTCGGTCTTGCGCCCGAACAGCGTCGAGATCATGACGCCGACCCAGATGAACGAGGCGTACAGCGCCAGGCAGACGACGACGAGCTTGCCGAGGTTCACCCACGAGTCGCCCGTGCCGTACTCCCAGATGTCGAGCGACGCGATGGGCAGCCGGGCGACGATCAGGTAGCCGACGATGACGCTGACCGCCCCGAACAACGACCCGAGCATCATGATGCCGTCGGTCGAGGCCTGGCGCACCCGGCGCGACACCGAGGTGACCACGCTGCCGCTCCCGATGCCCAGCAGGGCCAGCCCGATCACCAGGTACGTGTAGTAGTAGTAGAGCTTGAACGAGACGACGCGCGTGTAGCTCACCTCGAGCAGCAGCGCGGCGAAGCAGATGAGGAAGATCTCGATGTGGTAGCCGCGCCCGCGGCCTGAACCCTTCGCCTCGTCTGTCATGCAGTTCGCTCCCCTTGAACCGGTCCCCAGAACCCGCGGAGACTAGCCACCGGGGGCCGGCGATGTCGCAAGGACGACCGCGCGCCCCAACCAATCGTGGGCGACCTGTTCGGCCGCATCCCGCTCCAGGTGCACGCCGTCGGGCCGCAGGCGCTCGTCTTCACCGTCGGGCAATCCGTCCAGGTACGCGCCGAGATCCACCACCGAGACGCCGTCCCGCGTCGTGGCGACCTCGCGGATCATGTCGTTCAGCAGGTCGACGCGGGCCGGGTCGGATTCGGGGAACGGCTCGGCCGGCGGCGGCTGCATGCGCCGGCCCACGTCCAGGTCGGGGGTGGTCAGCCACACGACCTGAACCCCTTCTGCCAGGAACGCATCGGTGGCGGCCTCGATCTCGCCGCGGAGGAAGGCGTCGTAGTCCGGGTCGCCCGGTGACCGCCACGTGTCGTCGCCCGGCAGGCGACGGTCGGCGACGTCCCACGGGCCGGTGCCGAGGATGGCGAGGTCGGCACGACCGTAGGTGTCCCGCACGGTCGCCGTCGCCGAGGGGATCAGGTCCGCCCACTCGTCGCAGTGCGGGGCGCTCGACCCCACCTCGCCCATGTAGCGGCGCTCGCCGCCGCGCATGATCGAGCAGCCGAGGCCCCCGAGACCGTGCACTGCCACCACCCCGTCCTCGGTCTCGAGGCCCCACCGGTTGAGGCCGATGGCGATGTTCAACGTGGTCGAGTCTCCGAGGAACAGCGCGAACCGCGCGCCATCGGGGACCTCGGCCGGGTCGATCGGTCGAAGGTCCTCGTCGCCGCCGGTGAACGAGTCGGCCGGTGGGCTCGACACGACCGGCACCACCGCGGCCACGAGCGCGACCGCCGCGACCGCGCCGAGCGCCAGCGCGGGCATCGGGACCGCGGGGCGTGCGGGGCGCCAGCCCTGACGCACCGGCCGTTCGACCAGCACGTACGACCCGACGGCCACCGCCAGCGTGACCACGACCCGCAGGGCGAACAGCGGCACGCCGGACCACCCGGTGCGAGCCTCGTCGAGCCACAGGAAGATGGGCCAGTGGGCGAGGTAGACGCCGTAGGAGACGATGCCGAGGAACCGCAGCGGCGCCCACGACAGCGCCGCACGCACGGGACCGGGCACCGTGCAGGCCAGCACGACCGCCGTCGACAGGGCCGCGTACGCCAGCAGCCCGCCCTGGTAGAGAGCGCGTTCGGACTGGTCGACCGCCCACCAGGCCCACGCCGACATGGCCAGCGCCGCGATCCCCAGCGCCGCCACGCCGCGCGCCGCCGGGCGGCCGGTCAGCACCGGGCCCCGCACCGCGAGCACGACCGCCAGCAGCGCCCCGGCCAGGATCTCCCCCATGCGCGTGGGGGTGGCGTAGTAGACGGCGTCGGCCTGGTCGGGGCCCAGCGCCAGCGTGAGTGCCGCGGATCCCGCCAGGAGCACGGCCAGCGTGGCGCCGAGGGCCCGCAGCGGGACGCTCGCCCGGCGCATCACCACGGCGGCCAGCAGCGGGAACAGCCAGTAGAACTGCTCCTCGATCGCGAGGGACCAGAAGTGCAGCAGCGGTGACGGGGCAGCGAACAGCTCGCTGTAGGCGCGGTCGCCGAACAGGAAGTGCCAGTTGGCCACCTGGAAGAGCGAGGCGAGGGCGTCGCCCCGCAGGTTGCGCTCCCACCCGGCGTCGGCGACGAGGGCCCACACCGAGACGGCGACCAGGGTCAGGGCCGAGGCGGGCAGGAGGCGGCGCACACGGCGGGACCAGAAGCGGCGCAGGTCGACGCGCCCCGTCGAGCGGTGCTCGGCGACTATCAGCGACGTGATGAGGAAGCCCGAGAGGGTGAAGAACGTCGAGACGCCCAGGTAACCCCCGCGCGCCCAGGAGAACCCGCCGTGGAAGGCGAGCACCGCCGCCACGGCCACGCCCCGGAGGCCGTCGAACGCCGGGTTGTAGGCGAGCGAACCCGGGCGAGCCGTGGCGGGATCGGGGGCCGGCGATGGCCCGGCAGCCGGCACCGGTGGGACCGACGGCATCGACCCGTCCGACCGCGGCGGCGCGTCAGCGGTCGAGCCGGCGCCGACGCCGTCAGGCACCGTCGCGGCTGCGCCGTCCCCAGGCGCGCGTTCGCCGGTCGTTCCCCCCCAGCTGCTCACGACGGGCAGGCTACGACTCTTCGACGCTCTGCGCTCGACGGCCACACCCACGGTGGAGCCATCGGTTACCGCCGAGTACCTTGCCCGCCATGCAGGAGATCCTCGAGGCCATCCAGGGGGGCGCGTCGGGCGACGACATCGCGGCCCTCCCCCTCCCCGAGAGCTACCGCGCCGCCCACGTGCTGCGCGCCGAGCAGGACATGTGGGAGGGCGTGCCCTCCGAGGACAAGGACCCCCGCAAGTCGCTGCACGTCGGGGAGGTCCCGACCCCCGAGCTGGCGCCCGACGAGGTGGTCCTGGCCGTGATGGCCAGCTCGATCAACTTCAACACCGTGTGGACGTCGATCTTCGAGCCGATGTCGACCTTCGGCTTCCTCGACCGCCTCGGCCGCGAGTCGGTGTGGGGCGCCCGCCACGCCCAGGACCACCACGTCGTCGGCTCCGACGCCTCGGCCGTGGTCGTGCGCGTCGGCTCCGCCGTGCGCAACTGGAAGCCGGGCGACCGGGTCGTCGTGCACTGCAACTACGTCGACGACCAGGACCCGTCCGCGCACGACGATTCGATGCTCGCCGCCAACCAGCGGATCTGGGGCTTCGAGTCCAACTTCGGCGGCCTGGCCGACCTGTCGATCGTCAAGGCCAACCAGCTCATGCCCAAGCCCTCGCATCTCACCTGGGAGGAGGCGGCGGTCAACGGCCTCTGCGCCTCGACCAGCTACCGCATGCTGGTCGGCAAGCACGCCGCCCGCATGAAGCAGGGCGACAACGTGTTCATCTGGGGCGCCACCGGCGGCATCGGCG
>CAYUXB010000252.1:0-5850 GCA_964448525.1 uncultured Acidimicrobiaceae bacterium | reverse complement strand
GTCGAGCGTGACCTTGGCGTCGAGCGCGTGCACCTCGCCCGTCGGCTTGAGGATCAGCGGGTTGATCTCGGTCAGGTCCGCGTCGCCCTCGGTGTACGCGGTGTAGAGCTTGCGGAGGATGTCGACCGCGCCCTCGGTGGCGTCGGGGTTGAGGTTGGCCGCGGCGACCCAGGCGCGGGCCTGCTGCTCGGTCAGCCCGTCGACCGGGTCGACCCAGATCTTGGCGATGGCGTCGGGGTTCTCCTCCGCGACGGCCTCGATCTCGACGCCGCCCTCGGCGGAGAGCATGCCGAGGTGCTTCTTGGCCGAGCGGTCGAGGGTGAAGCTGGCGTAGTACTCCTCGGCGATGTCGGACGCGAGCTCGATCCACACCGTCTCGACCGTGTGGCCCTTGATGTCCATCCCGAGGATGTTGCCGGCGTGCGTGCGCGTCTCGTCCGCGTCGTTGGCGAGCTTGATGCCGCCGGCCTTGCCGCGGCCGCCCACCTGCACCTGCGCCTTGACCACGACGGGGTAGCCGATGCGCTCGGCGGCGGCCACCGCGTCGTCGACGGTGGTGACGGCCTCGCCCGGGCTGACCGGGATGCCGTAGCGGGCGAAGAACTGCTTGCCTTGGTATTCGTACAGGTCCAAGGGCGGGGCTCCTGTGCTGGTCGGACGGCGCGGGTTCGTTCAGGGGTGCGCCGGATGGCGATACTACGGGCGTGGCCGTGACCCCTCCCATTTCCCGCGTGAGCGAGCGCAACGAGCCGACCACCGGTGTCGCGCCCCACCCGCCGGCGAGCCGGTGCCGGTAGAGCAGAGCCGCGGCCACGCGGGCAAGGCGCTGGCGGTCGCGGGGGTCGGTGTCGTGGCCGCGTTGGCCATCGCGTTCGGGGTGGCGCAACTGGCGAGCCAGGGCAAGGTCGACGTGCGCCTCGGGTCGGACACGTTCGCCGAGCAGGATGCGGAGGACGCCGCCGAGCGCATCGCCGAGGGCGGCCCGATCGTCTATGCCGACGCCGCCGGCGGCGACCGCGACATCGTGCTGCAGCACCAGGGGGACGACCCGAACGAGGGGTGGATCGCCCTCGCCGCCCGCCCGCCGGGCGTGGCCCGCGAGTGCACCATCCAGTCGCGCGACCGCGACGAGCCGTTCCGCCTGCTCGATCCCGACGGCGAGGTGTCCGACGCGTGCGACGGGCGCGAGTTCCCGCCCTCCGGCGAGGGCCTGCCGAGCTACCCGGTGACCGTCGACGCGGACGGCAAGCTGGACGTCGACCTCAACGCCGAGGACCGCGCCACCTCCACCACCGCCTGACCCGAGGGAAAAGTTCGCGTCAGGTGCGAACGAAACGGCCGCCTCGAACGTCTACAAGGTGTACGCGAGGCGGAGGTACGCCATGGACGACGGAGAAGGTTCCCGGCTGCCCGGCTCGAGGCGCGCGCCAGCGGGGCACGACCCGGGGCTTTACGTCATCCTCGTCCGCGTCGGTGCGGCGGTCGCCGTGGCCGTCGCCGTGCTCGTCGTCGCGCTCGCCACTCCCCCGGCGAGCGCGGACGAGGGGTCCGGCACGCGAGCGACGCCGGCTCAGATCGGGCGAGCTGACCCGACCGCGCCCGTCAGCTCCGCCGAGCGCGCCGGCACCGGCGACAGCCGGGCGCTCGCCTGGTGGATGGCCGGCGAGGTGGGAGTTCTGGTCGTCGGTGGTGCCATCTGGTGCCGCCGGTCCGACCGCCGCAAGGCCGGCCGCCGCCAAGTGGTCCCGGTCGACGCCACCGGCACTGCAGGTGCGGCACGGGCGCTCCGGATGACCCGCGCCGACCGCCCGGGTGCGGAGCCGGGCGGCGAGCGATCCTCTCCTCGCATCAGGCTCTGACCGGCGCCAGCGACCAGGCGACCGAGCCTGCTGCCGTGTCTGGCGTGCGCAAGCGCCCGGCACCTCGGGGCCCATCCGGCCTCGACGTCACTCGTCATCGGGGCCCATCCGGCCTCGACGTCACTCGTCAGCGGTGACGACCCTCGTTCTGAGGTTCTCGTGGATTTCTGATGATTTCAGGTGCCCGTGAGGGCGAACAGGTGTACGATACGGGACGTGATCTCGTCTGTGGGCATCGAGCGGCTCGCCGCAGCGATCGACGACCTCGACCTCGCCACGGACGACACCGAGCTGGCCGCGGTGCTGGCGTTGCGCGACCGGCTCGACGCCCGCCTCGCCGTCGGGGTGCGGGCCGTCGACGCGGCCGAGCTGTGGGATGTGCGGGGCGCCACCTCCATGACCGCGTGGGTCGCCGATGCGGCCCGCATGCCCCGCGGGCGCGCCGCCACCCTGGTGCGGGTCGCGCGTCACGTCGCCCAACTCCCGGTCACCGCCGCGGCCTGGGCGTCGGGCCTGCTGTCCACCGGACAGGTCGAGGTCATCACATCGTTCCTCAACGACACCCTCATCGAGACCTTCGCCCGCCAGGAATCCGATCTCGTCCCCGTCCTGGCTCCCCTCGAGCTGCGCGATCTCGCCGCTGCCATGCGGGCCTGGCGCGCCAACCTCGAGGACCCGGACCCCCGCCCGCAACAACCCGCCACCCTGCACGCCTCCCGCACCCTCGCCGGGCGCACCCGCGTCGACGGCGATCTCGACGCCGACACCGGCGACCTGCTCCTCACCGCGCTACGCGTCGCCGACCAGGCCTCCACCGGCAACGACGACAGCGGCGTGGTGCGAGTGCCGAGGCAACGCCGCGCCGATGCGCTCGGCGACATCTGCCGGTTCTTCCTCGACCACCAGACCGCCGTGCCCGACAGCGGCCGCCATCGCCCCCACATCAACCTGGTGTTCGACACCACACCCACCGCCGACGGCTTCGCGATCACCGACGCCCGCACCGTCGAGGGCACCCCCATCGACGCCATCACCGCCGGCCGCTACCTCTGCGACAGCCTCATCCACCGCGTCCTCGTGCAGGGCGAGTCCGCCATCATCGACTACGGCCGCGCCACCCGCGCCGTCCCCCCGCCGCTGTGGAACGTCCTCCTGCTACGCGACCAGCACTGCCGCTGGAAGGGCTGCGACCGACCCGGGCACTGGGACGAAGCCCATCACGTCATCCCGTGGGAAGCCGGCGGCGAAACCAACCTCGCCAACCTCGTCGTCCTCTGCTCCCGGCACCACCACATCGTCCACCGGCCCGGCTGGCACGCCACCCTCACCTCCGACGGCACCTTCACCGTCACCGACCCCAACGGCGTCACCCGCACCACCCGACCTCCCGGCCACAGCCCACCTCTCCCCCTCGCCGCCTGACGGGGCGGGCCGAAGTCGGCAGTCAGCGGGTCAGTAGACCCAGATCGGCGTGCCGACCGCCATGGCACCGCTCGACCAGAGCATGTCCATCGCCGAGTTGGTCACGCGCGCGCAGCCGTGCGACGCCGGGTTCGCCGGGATGCTGCCGGAGCCGTGCACCGCGATGCCGCCGTTGAAGTACTTGGGCCGGTAGAGCGTGCCGAGCGGCGCCTCGCGCAGGCCGTCGATCTCACGCTGCACCTGGAACTGGCCGGGGGGTGTCACCGCCCGGGCCTGCCCGCCGGACGAGCTGGTGTACGCCTCGCCGTTGCCGGTCGACGTGTTGATCGCCCAGGTGACCTGGCCGCCCTCGACGATGAACAGCACCTGGCGTTCGAGGTCGATCTCGATGCCGCCGCCGCCGCGGGGCACGGGCCGGCCCGCCACCGCCAGCCGCTCCTGGGTCGCCGGGCCGGCCACACCGTCGCGGCTGAGGCCCTCGACCTTCTGGAACGCCATGACGGCCTGGCGGGTGAGCTGGCCGTACGTGCCGTCCGGCTCGCCCATCCAGTAGCCGAGGTCGATCAGGCGCTGCTGCAGCGCCGCCACCGAATCACCGCTGTCGTTGAGCTCGAGGGTGCCGTCGGCGCCCGGGTCGGGCGGCAACGTGGTCGTGGTCGCCGGTGGCGCGGTGGTCGTCGTCGTGGGGGGCGCGGTCGTCGTGGTGGTCGGCGGCTCCGTCGTCGTGGTGGCGACGGTCGTGGTCGTCGGCGCGTCGGTGGTCGGCGACGACCCGCGCGTCGCGGTCTCGTCGGAGCCGGACAACGCCGAGCTCATGCCCAGCCCTGCGGCGAGCACCATCACGACGACCCCGGCGATCACCGCGGCACGCTTCTGCGGAGCGGTGAAGCGGCCACCGCTCGCCGCATGTCGAGGGATGTCGTCGTCGTGATCGGACACGGGTGCTGCTCCTCCGCCGGGGATCTGACCTTGATCGGGCAGGCCGCCACCCGATGTGTCAACCAAGGTCGGCACAGGCTAACGACGGCCCTCCCCACTCAGATGTGCAGGTCAGGCGTCTGGATGACGTTGCCACACGATCGACCCGCAACCGAGACAAAGCGTCGCAGAGAGTACCGGAGATACACCTCTACGTGGGCGACGGCCCGCGGCTGGCGTCAGAGCTTCTTCAAGGGCGCCCACGACAGCAGCAAGCGCTTCTCCCCCACGTCCCGGAATCGCACGAGCGCCTCGGTCTTGTCGCCGCTGCCGCTCATCCCGATGATGACGCCCTCACCGAAGACATGGTGGCTCACGTCGTCGCCCGTCTTCAGGCCCAGCCCGTGCGCACCGCTGCGCCGCGGCTTGCGGGACTCCAGCGCCTGCTCGACGATGCGGTCGCGCCCGGCGGCGACGCGCAGCGCCCGGTCGCTGCCCGACGACCCCGACCCGCCCTGCGACCGCCATCCGCCGCCCCCGCCCCCGTAGGTGCGGCCGCCACGACTGGCCCGGCGGTGGCCCTCGACGTCCCGCACCAGGTCGGCCGGGATCTCGTCGAGGAACCGGCTCGGCGGGTTGTACTGCGTGCCCCCGAACAGGGTGCGGCTCCACGCTCGGGTGAGGTAGAGCCGGCGCCGGGCCCGGGTGATGCCCACGTAGGCGAGCCGGCGTTCCTCTTCCAACTGGTCGGGCTCGGTGAGCGACCGCAGGTGGGGGAACACCCCGTCCTCGAGCCCGATGAGGAACACCACCGGGAACTCGAGCCCCTTGGCCGAGTGCAGCGTCATCAGCACGACGGAGGTCGAGTCGTCGTCGAGCGAGTCGACGTCGCTGACCAGGCTGATCTGTTCGAGGAACTCCTCGACCGTCTCGGCCTCGCTCGCCGCGCCCACCAGCTCCGCCAGGTTCTCGAGCCGGCCCTCGGCCTCGATCGACCGCTCGGCTTCGAGCTGGTCGAGGTAGCCCGACCGCTCGAGGAGCTGTTCGAGCAGCGGCCCCGGACTGCCCGCGGCCATGTCGGCGACGTCGTCGAGCAGGGCGAGGAAGGCCTCGACGCCCCGGACGGCCTTGCCGCTCACCCCTGCGTCGTCGGCCCGGCGGAGGGCGTCGATGAACGACAGCCCCCGGGCGGTGGCGTAGGCGTCGAGCTTGCCGATCGACGTGTCGCCCACCCCCCGCTTGGGCTCGTTGATGACCCGCTTGACCGACACCTCGTCGACCGGGTTGACCACGGCCCGCAGGTAGGCGATGGCGTCCTTGATCTCCCGCCGGTCGTAGAACCGCGTGCCTCCGACGACCTTGTACGGGACGTCGGCCCGCATGAGCTGCTCTTCGAGCACGCGGCTCTGGGCGTTGGTGCGGTAGAAGATGGCGATGTCGCCCCAGTGCAGCGGGCCGCCCTCGCCGCCCTCGACCTCGTCGCGGTCGTGCAGGCGGGAGATCTCGCGGGTAATCCACTGCGCCTCGTCGACCTCGTCGTCGGCGTGGTAGCGGACGATGGGGTCGCCGGCTCCCTGGTCGGTCCACAGCTGCTTGGGTTTGCGGCCGACGTTGTTGGCGATGACCGCGTTGGCCGCGTCGAGGATCGTCT
>CAYUXB010000251.1:0-5884 GCA_964448525.1 uncultured Acidimicrobiaceae bacterium | reverse complement strand
CGGTCGAGCAGACAGCGGATGGCCTCGGTGGCGTAGGTGACCGCGGCCGGGTCGCCGGGGCCGTTCGAGAGGAACACGCCCTCGGGCTCCCGAGCGAGGACGTCATCGGCTGTGGTGGCGGCGGGCACGACCGTGACCTCGCCCAACCCCGAGAGGTGGCGCAGGATCGTGCGCTTGATGCCGAAGTCGTAGGCGACGATGCGGCGGTCGCCGCCACCGGGTCGGGCGGCCACGGTGTAGGGCTCGGCGCAGGTGACGGTGGCGGCCAGATCCTGACCGTCGGTGCCCGGCTCGGCCATCGCGGCCCGCTTGAGCGCCACCTCGTCCGCGTCACCGAACGCGCCCGGCATCGCCCCGGCGTCGCGGATGTGGCGGGTGAGGCGGCGGGTGTCGACGCCGGCGATGCCCGGCATGCCGTGCTGCCGCAGGTACTCGTCGAGGTCGTGGGTCGCCCGCCAGTTCGAGCGGCGGCGCGCCAGGTCGCGGACCACGATGCCGCGGGCGAAGGGACGCGCGCTCTCGTCGTCGTGCTCGTTGGTGCCGTAGTTGCCGATGTGGGGGTAGGTGAAGGTGATGATCTGCCCGGCGTAGCTGGGGTCGGACAGCACCTCCTGGTAGCCGGAGAGGACGGTGTTGAACACGACCTCTCCCCCGGCGATGCCTCCGGGGGGCTCGGCGCCGATGAGCTCGCCCTCGAACGTCGTGCCGTCGGCCAGGACCAGCAGTCCTTCGCGCACGGTCATGACCGCCTCCCCCGCACCGAGCACGGCACGTGCGACCGACTGTGTGCCCGAGAGCGTCGCTGTGCGACGCTCGTCGTCGCAGGAACGGTCGCAGGAACGGTCGGTGGGGTCGGCTGCATAGCGATGCAGTCTAGTGAATGGCCATGCCCGAGCCTCATCGCTGGGCCTCGGCGTCGATCACGACCGCCTCGCCTGCGCACACCGTGTGGCGGACGCGGCCGGTGAGGTCCATGCCCGTGTACGGCGTGTTGCGGCTACGGCTGGCGAGCCGGCTCGGGTCGACCGTCCATGTGGCTGCGGGGTCGACGACGCACAGGTTGGCGGGCCGGCCCTCGGCGATCGCCCCGTGGGCGTCGTCGGCGCCGATGATCGAGGCGGGCCGCCACGACAGCAGCGCCAGCACCTCGGCGACCGGGAGGTCGAGGTTGGTGAGCGCCAGCGCCAGCGCCGTCTCCAGCCCGAGCATGCCGGGCGGGGCCTGGTCGAAGGGTTGCTCCTTGGTCTCGGGCGCGTGCGGGGCGTGGTCGGTGGCAATGCAGTCGATCACGCCCGCGGCGAGCCCCGCCCGCACCGCGGCCACGTCGTCGTCGGTGCGCAGGGGCGGGTTCACCTTGAACAGGGGGTCGTACCCCTGGCAGGACGCGTCGGTGAGCGTGAAGTGGTGGGTCGTGGCCTCGCAGGTCACGGGTAGGCCCTCGGCCTTGGCGGCCGCCACCAGGTCGATCGACCGGCGGGTCGACAGGTGCTGGAAGTGCACGCTCGCGCCGGTCATGCGGGCCAGCGCGACGTCGCGCATCACCATCACCTCCTCGGCCTCCGGTGGCTGGCCGGGGATGCCGAGGCGCGAGGACCACGCGCCCTCGTTCATCGCCCCACCCGCGGCGAGCACCTCGTCCTCGCAGTGCTGGGCGAGCGTCACGCCGAGGCCTCGGGCGTACTCGAGGGCTCGGCGCATCAGGCGCGCGTCCTGCACGCCGTTGCCGTCGTCGGTGAAGAAGCGGACGCCGAGCTCGGCCAGTTCGCCCATGGGGGTGAGTTGGGTGCCGCCCCGCCCCACCGTGATGGACGCCGAGGTGCGGACGTCGCAGATGGCGTCCCGGCCGAGCTCCAGGACCTCGCGGGCCACGCCCGCCGAGTCGATCGCCGGCGTGGTGTTCGGCATGGCGAGGATGCAGGTGAAGCCGCCGAGGGCCGCGGCCCTGGCCCCGGTCTCGACGGTCTCGGCCTCCTCCTTGCCGGGCTGGCGCAGGTGGGTGTGCAGGTCGACCAGGCCAGGCGCGACGAGGCAACCGCCGGCATCGAGCACGACGTCGGCGCTGGCCGCCGCCCCGTCGCTGACGACGGCCGCGACGCGGCCGTCCTCGACGTACACGTCGGCCCGGCGGCTCCCGGTGGCGTCGACCACCTCGCCGCCGCGGATGGCGATCGACTTCATCTGGTTCCTTCCGTGGAGAGGTCGGGGGACACGTCACGGCCGAGATCGCGTCCCGAGCCGAGCAGGTCGAAGAGCACGGCCATGCGGACCGCCACCCCGTTGCGCACCTGGTCGACGACGACCGACCGGGGCAGGTCGGCGACGTCGGCCGCGATCTCGACCCCCCGGTTCATGGGGCCGGGGTGCATGACGATCGCCTTGTCGGCGAGCAGGTCGACCCGCCGGCGGGTCAGCCCGAACCGGGCGGTGTACTCCCGCAGGGAGGGCAGCAGCGCCTCGGCCATGCGCTCGCGCTGCATGCGCAGCAGGTACACCGCGTCGACCGTCGGCAGCACCGCGTCGAGGTCGTGGCTGATGCGCACCGGCCAGCCCGCCGTGTGCGCCGGCAGCAGCGTCGGGGGCGCGACCAGGGTGACCTCGGCCCCCATCGCGGTGAAGGCCCAGACGTCGCTGCGGGCGACCCGGCTGTGGTTGATGTCGCCGACGATCGCGATGTGCCGGCCGTCGAGGCCGCCGAGGTGCTCACGAATCGTGTAGCAGTCGAGCAGCGCCTGGGTGGGGTGCTCGTGCCAGCCGTCCCCCGCGTTGACCACGCTGCCCGACACCCATTGGGCGATCTGGTGCGGGACGCCCGAGGAGCGGTGGCGCACGACGATGCAGTCGACTCCCATCGCCTCGATCGTCTCGACGGTGTCGCGCAGCGACTCACCCTTGTTCACCGACGAGGTCGACACCGAGAAGCTGAGCGTGTCGGCCGAGAGCCGCTTGGCCGCCTGTTCGAAGCTGAGCCGGGTGCGGGTCGAGTCCTCGTAGAACAGCCACGAGACCGTGCGGCCCTGGAGCGCCGGCACCTTGGGCATACGCCGCCGGCTGACCTCGACGAAGCTGTCGGTGAGCGTGAGGAGGCGCTCGATGTCGTCGCCCGACAGGTCGGTGACGCTGAGCAGGTGGCGGTGGTCGCCGCTCGTGGCACGTTCGCTACGCTCGCTCACCGGTGCGTCTCCTTCAGCACCTCGCCCAGGTCGACGCCGTCCAGGGTGGCGTTGACCGCCTCGTCGCGTCGGGTGGGCAGGTTCTTGCCCACGTAGTCGGGGCGGATGGGCAACTCGCGGTGGCCGCGGTCGACCATCACGGCCAGTTGCACGGCGCGGGGACGCCCGTAGGTGTGCACCGCGTCGAGCGCCGCCCGGATCGTGCGCCCGGTGAACAGCACGTCGTCGACGAGCACGACGACCCGGCCGGTGAGGTCGACCGGGATGTCGGTGACCGCGGACGGGAGCACCGGGCGCAGGCCGATGTCGTCGCGGTGGAACGCGACGTCGAGCGTGCCCCGGGGTGGGCCCTCGCCGTCGATCTTCTCGAGCGCCTCGGCCAGCGCGGTGGCGAACGTGACGCCGCCGGTCTGCAGCCCGACGAGCACGACCTCGTCGAGACCGTGGTTGTGCTCGGTGATCTCGTGGGCCATGCGCCAGATGGCCCGGCGGACGTCGTCGGGATCCATCACCCGTGTCCGGGCAACGAAAACGCCCCCGAACGGGGGCGTGCTTCTGCGTTCGCGCTCTGCCAATCGGGGACCTCCCCATCGATCTGTCCGTGTGGAACTCACAGGAACCACTTCACGGTCAGGGCGGCATCGTAGCAGCGCCCGGGGGCGGAGCCGGACACCCGGCCGAGGTCGGACGTCACGATCCCGGACTCGCTGTCAGCCCGCCGGTCGCGATCGTGCCCAGACCGACGTGTCGTCGGCGCGCCCGAGCTCCACGAACCCGGCGGCGGCCGCCACACGACCCGACGCGCGGTTGTGCGGGTCGATGCGGGCCCAGACCTGGGCGAGGCCACCGCCGGTGTCGGACAGCGCCCAATCCGTCAGCAGTCGGGTGGCCGCCGTCGCGATGCCCCGGCCGCGGTGGTCGGGCGAGGTCCACCAGCTGATCTCGGCCCGACGGTGGATCCGGTCGATGTTGCGCAGCCCGACCTCGCCGAGCACCACGACCTCGTCGCTCGCCGCGGGCTCGCCGCCGTCGTCGACACCACCGCCCTCCGCGACACCGCCCTCCGCGACACCGCCCTCGTCGAGCGCGGCGACGACCAGGTCGAGCGCGCGGCCGGCGGCCCGGCGGGCAGCGTCACCCGTGAGCCAGTGGGCCGCAGCCTCCGGGGAGGGGTCGGCCGGCACAGCGTTGGCCGCCGCGATCGCGGGATCGGCCCACGCCGCGACCAGGGCGTCGATGTCGCCGGCACCGGCGGTCCAGGGCCGAAGGCGGATCGCCGCCTCCTCGTCGACCAGCGGCGGCACGGGCAGGGCCACCTTCGCACCCAATGGTGGTGCGAGCCGAGGCCGCCGGGACCGTGTCCGGACGGGCCGCCCCGGCGAGGCATCAGGTTCCCCTGCCCCGAGCCTGAGGCGATGGGTTCCGGATCCGGAGCTCATGACCTCGACCTCGTCGACACGGAACCCATTGCCTCAGGTCTGCCTGCCGGAGCCGCCGGCCTCGGGCCGAGCCTCGGCGGCCACCGACGACAGGACACCGTTGACGAACCGGGGCGAGTCGTCGGTGCCGAACCGGCGGGCCAGGAGCACGGCTTCGTTGATGACCAGCGCCTGCGACCGGTCGGGAACCTCGAACAGCTCGAAGCTGCCGATGCGGAGGATCGCCCGGTCGACCGCGGCCAGGCGGGTGAGCGTCCACTTCGGCGCGACGAGGCGGGTGAGCACCTCGTCGATGCGCGCCCGGTGGGCATCGACCCCGCGGGCCAGCTCGACGGCCAGCTCGTGCGGCGCGATGGGGAGCTCGTCGACGACCGCGTCGACCGCCAGGCCCTTCGCCTCGGATTCGTACAGCAGCTCGAGCGCCCGCTCGCGGGCGGCCCGGCGGTTCTCGGCGTCGGTCGAGGTGAGATCGCCCACGGGACCGGGTGTCATGCCCGGGTCAGGTACTCGGCGCTGCGGGTGTCGACCTTGATGCGCTCGCCCTGGTTGACGAACAGGGGCACCTGGACGACGAGGCCGGTCTCGAGAGTGGCCGGCTTGCGGGCGCCCGACACGCGGTCGCCCTGGATGCCCGGCTCGGTCTCGGTGACGGTCAGCTCGACCGCGGCCGGCAGATCAGTGCCGATGATCTCGTCCTTGTAGAACTGCAGCACCACCGTCGAGCCGTCGACGATGTAGTTGGTCGCGTCGCCGAGGACGGCGGGATCCACGTTGATCTGCTCGTAGGTCGTGTTGTCCATGAACACGTAGTCGGTGCCGTCGCGGTACAGGAACTGCATGTCGCGCTTGTCGACGACCGCCTGCTCGACCCGCTCGTCGGCTCGGAACGTCTTGTCGAGCGACCCGCCGGAGCGCGCGTTGCGCAGCTTCGTGCGGACGAAGGCGGGGCCCTTGCCGGGCTTGACGTGCTGGAAGTCGACGACCTGGAAGAGGCCCTCCGGGAGGTCGAGGGTCATGCCCGTCTTCAGGTCGTTCGTGGTGGTTGCAGCCATGCGGGCGTCGGCTCCTGGCGCGATCGGGATGGGGTGACTAGAGAGCTGGGTCCTTGGGCGCCAGCGTCAACGTGCGACAACCCTCGGCGGTGACCACGACGGTGTCCTCGATGCGGACGCCACCGTGCTCGGGGAGGTAGACGCCGGGCTCGACGGTGACGACGTGGCCGTCGGCCAGGGTACCAGCCGCGGTGGCCGACACCCGCGGCGCCTCGTGGATGTC
>CAYUXB010000250.1:4151-5899 GCA_964448525.1 uncultured Acidimicrobiaceae bacterium | reverse complement strand
CGGGCCAGGTACCGGGCACCCGCTGAGCCCACCTCACCCGCTCGGCGTCGGGGGGTCGGCGCCGCTGGGTTGTTGTTCCGCAACGACGACGGCTCGATCACCGGACACGGTCAGCCGAACAGCGCCTCGGGCGGCGGGCCGTAACGACGGCGCAGGTGGTGGGCGATGGCCAGCAGCCGGGCGCGGGGCGCCCAGTACGGCCCCCGGCGCCCCGGTGACACCGCCCCGGCGATCAGGTCCCAGACGGCGATGAGCAGGCGGATGCTCGCGTGGTAGAGGCCCGAGTGCTCGCGCACCATCAGCAGCGTGTTGCGAAGCTGCAGGTAGTCGACGACCGCGGCGCGCGATCCGACGTCGGTGTTGCGCACCTCGGCACCGCGCACGACCCCCACCTGCCACCCGGCCGACTTGGCCCTGATCGCCAGCTCGGCCTCCTCGCAATAGGCGAAGTAGCGCTCGTCGAACAGGCCGACGTCCCGGAGGCACTCGCGCCGGGCGATCATCAGCGTGCCGTGGGGGTAGCCGGCCGGCTCCCACCCGTCGACCACCGTGGCCGGCGCCGGGATCGCCCCGAAGTACCGGTCGACGACCGGGGTGAGGCCGTCGCCGACGTCGGCCGAGGCCAGTCCCGCCCGGGGCTGCGCCTCGCACACGTCGACCAGGCGTTCGAGGCACCCGGGCAGCGGGTTGGCGTCGTGGGGGCACACCGCGAGCCAGGGCGCCGGGTCGTGATCGAGGAACCAGCGGAAGCCGATGTTGGCCCCCGGCCCGAAGCCGGTGTTGGCGCCGGCCTCCAGCAGCTCGACGCCCGCCGGGAGACCGTCGCGGACCTGGTGCCGGGCCCCCGGTGACGAGCCGTTGTCGACCACGACGATCCGCGGCACCACGCTCTGCGCGAGGTAGCGGTCGACCGTGGCCAACACGGGACCCGGCTTCTCCCGGTGCACGATCACGAGGTCGACGACAGGGTGCTCCACCGGCCGATCCTGGCGGTCGTCGGGGCACCGACGCCAACCCTGACCGCGGAGCCGGGCACCGCCGGCCGCCCTGTCGACGGCGCTGTCCGGCCCGCGGGTCGGGAGTGACCGGCTGCCGAGCAGCCGCAGTAGGCTCGCCGGTCCGTGACCGCGCCCGCCATCGACCTCGACGCCGCCCGGCGCCTGCTGGGCTTCTGCGACGCCTCGCCGTCGCCATACCACGCGTGTGCCACCGCGGCCGCCCTGCTGGGTGAGGCCGGCTTCACCCGCCTGGCCGAGGACGCGACCTGGCCCGGTGAGCCCGGGCGCTGGTTCGTGGTGCGGGGCGGCACCCTCGTCGCGTGGGTCACCGCCGCCGGGCACGAGCCGCACGACGGGTTCCGCATCGTCGGCGCCCACACCGACAGCCCCAACCTGCGCATCAAGCCCCAGCCCGACGTCGTGCGGGCCGGCGTCCGCCAGCTCGGCGTCGAGGCGTACGGCGGCGTGCTCCTCACCAGCTGGATGAACCGCGACCTCGGCCTGTCGGGCCGGGTGGCGGTGCGCCGCAACGGCACCGGCGCCATGGTGCGACTCCTGCGGGTCGACCGGCCCGTGTGCGCCATCCCCCAGCTCGCCATCCACCTCGATCGCGAGGTCAACAGCAAGGGGCTGCTCGTCGACGCGCAGCACCACCTCACGCCCCTGTGGGGCATCGAGCCGCCCGCCGGCACGACGCCGTCCGCCGGCTCGGGCACCGCCGGCTTCGTCGGCTTCGTCGCCAACGAGCTC
>CAYUXB010000250.1:0-4051 GCA_964448525.1 uncultured Acidimicrobiaceae bacterium | reverse complement strand
GCCGTCCGCCGGCTCGGGCACCGCCGGCTTCGTCGGCTTCGTCGCCAACGAGCTCGGCGTCGACGCCGCGGACGTCCTCGCGTGGGACCTGATGCTCCACGACCTGGCCCCCGGCGCGCTCGTGGGTCGCGACGACGAGCTGATCGGGTCGGCCCGCCTCGACAACCTGGCGTCCTGCTGGGCGGCGATCGAGTCCCTCACCGACGTCGCCGGCTCGGCGAGCGACGGGCCCGTGCCGGTGGTGTGCCTGTTCGACCACGAAGAGGTCGGGTCGACCTCCGACCGCGGCGCCGACTCCTCGATGCTGCCCAGCCTGCTGGAACGGTCGGTGCTCGCCCGTGGCGGCGACCGCGAGGCCCTGCACCGTGCGCTCGCCCGCTCGGCCTGCCTGTCGGCCGACATGGCGCATGCGACCCACCCCAACTACGCCGACCGCCACGATCCCGAGCACCGCATCGCCCTCAACGGGGGCCCGGTGCTCAAGGTCAACGCCAACGTCCGCTACGCCACCGACGCGCCGGGAAGCGCCCTCGTCGCCCTCGCCGCGGAGCAGGCGAGGGTGCCGCTGCAGCGGTTCGCCATGCGCAGCGACCTGCCCTGCGGGTCGACGATCGGCCCCGTCACCGCGGCGAAGCTCGGCATCACCACCGTGGACGTGGGCATGCCACAGCTCGCCATGCACGCGGCGCGCGAGCTCGCGGGCAGCCACGACCCGGGCCGCTACCGAGCGCTGCTCGCGGCGTTCCTCGCCCCCGCCTGACAGGCTCTGGCCGTGGACGTCGTCGAGGCCCGGACCGTGCTCGGCGTCACCGCCGACGACGGGTGGGACGTCGTCCGGCGCGCCTACCGCGTCCGCATCCGGGCCGCCCACCCGGACACCCACGGCGTCGGCGCGACGCCGCGAGCCATCCGGCTCAACGAAGCCTACGCGGTGCTCAGCCGGGCCAAGCGTGCCGGGAGCTCCACCGTTCGCCCTCCGGCCGGTGCCGCTCCGACGCCGCCGCCCGCCCCGGCTCCTCCGGCTCCTCCGCCGGTGGGCGTGTCGGTCGAGGGTTCCGACACCCTGTTGCTGGCCGCCCCGCCCGACGAGGCCTTCGCCCTCCTCCTCGAGGCCGGGCACCGGGTCGGCGACGTCAGCTACGTCGACCGGAGCTGCGCCATCTTCGAGGTGGTGGTCCGGCAGGACGACGAGACGTGCTCCCTCGTGGTGACGTTGCAGGGCCGGGCGCACGGCACCGAGGCGTTCCTCACCCTCGAGGCGATGGAGCGGGCCGCCAGCCTGCCGCCGGAGCGCATCCTCCGACGCGTCCTCGGGTCCCTCGCCTGACCGCGTGCGAAACGCCGTGATCACGGCATCATGGGTCCCATGACCGACGCGAAGGAAACCCCCCTGGACGAGTTGCCCACCACCGACGACGGGTGGCGCGAGCGGCTCGATCCGCTGCAGTTCGAGGTGGCGCGCAAGGGCGGCACCGAGCGGGCGTTCACCGGCATCTACTGGGACACCAAGGACGACGGCACCTACCGATGCGTCGCTTGCGGGCTGGCCCTGTTCTCCTCCGACACCAAGTACGACTCCGGCAGCGGCTGGCCGAGCTTCTGGGAGCCGCTCGACGGCGACGTCGTGCGCCTCGTCAGCGACACCGGCCACGGGATGGTGCGCACCGAGGTGCGATGCGCACGCTGCGATTCCCACCTCGGCCACGTGTTCGAAGACGGCCCCCAGCCCACCGGCCTGCGCTACTGCATGAACTCGGCGAGCCTCGACCTCGACACCGAGGCCGGCACCACCCCCGGTTGACCCTCAGAGGTCGAGGCGCTCGCGCACCTCGGCCCACAGGTCCGCGTAGGCCCGCGCACCGCGGCTGCGAGGGGCGGACACCGTCACCGGCGACCGCTCGACGGCCATCAGCTCGACCTCTGTCGCGGCGGGGATGGCGGTGCGGGCGATGTCGGCACGGCCGTCGGGCAGGCTCTCCACCACCTCGCGGTGCAGCCGCTTGCGGCGGTCGACCATCGAGAAGAACGCCACGATCTGCGGACGTCGGTCGACCTCGGCGTCGATGAACTCTCCGAGTTGCTCGAACGTGCGCAGGGTGAGGGTCGACGGGATCAACGGCACGAGCAGGGCGTCCGCCGCGTCGAACACGCTCTCGGACACGAGCGAGATCGACGGCGGGCAGTCGAGCACCGCCAGGTCGTAGTGCTCGGCCAGCGGGGCCAGCACCTTGCGCAGCCGGCGGGTGGGTTTGCCCGACTCGTCGAGCACCAGGTCCATGTGGCGGTAGGAGAAGTCGGCGGGCAACAGGTCGAGGCCCTCGACGTCGGTGCCACGCAGAACGTCGGTGATCTCGCTCTTGCCGCGGACCAGCTTGCGGCCACCGCCGCGCACCTTGGGCCGCACCCGGAACAGGAACGACGCGGCGCCCTGCGGGTCGAGGTCCCACAGGAGTGTGCGCAGGCCGTCGCGCGCGGCCAGCGCCGCCAGGTTCACGGCGGCCGAGGTCTTCCCCACCCCGCCCTTGATGTTGTAGGTGGCGACGACCTTCACGACGCGAACGTCCTGGTCACGAGCTCCCGCGTGTCGGTGGACGCGAAGGCGGCGAACCGCTCGGCGAACTGGTCGCGGGCGGCGCGCTGCTCGGCGTCGAGCTGATCGACGAGCACCCCCAGCACCAGGAGGGCCTCCGGGCCGCCCACCTCCTTCGACAGCTCGTCGGCGAGCCCGCGCAGATGATCGGCCTGCACCTCTCGGTCCTGGTGGAGGCCGAGGACGTCCTGCAGCCCCTTGAGCGACTTGACCATCGGCTTGACGACGTCGGGGGGCCACAGGCTCCCGAACAGCTCCAACAGGTAGCGCAGCTCCTTGCCCCGCTTGCGCAGGTCGTGCAGGTCATCGGCGGGGCTCGCGTCGTCGATGGCCGATCCCGCCTTCACCATCCGGGCGTAGACCGTGCGGATGCGGCCGCCGGCCACCTCGACGATCGGGCGCTTGGCGTCGGGCCGCTCGGCCGCCGGGCCCAGCTTGCCGGAGAGGAACTCCCGGTAGGAGGCCCAGGCGTCGCGGTAGGTCGCGCTCCGCAGCTCGCGCTTGAGGGTGCGCAGCGCCGCGGTCCGGTGGCGGCCGAGAAGGCTGCGCACCGGCAGGAGGGCGGCGTGTCGCTCGGCGGGGACGCTGGAGAGCAGGTGTTCCCAGTCGAGGAGCTGGACGTCGAGGTCGCGGGTCGGGCCGGTGATGGCCTGGATCCACTTGAGGGCGTCGCGCTGGCGGGCCAACCGCTCGGGAGGGAAGGCACCCTTCAGCTCGCGCAGCACCGACCGGCTGCGACGCACGGCCACGCGCAGGTCGTGGAGGAACTCCGTGTCGTGGTCGGCGAGCGTGCCCGGCAGGTTGGCCTCGACCATGCCCGCCAGGTCGCGGAGCACGGCGACCGCGGCCTTGTCGGTGCGCTGGTCGGGGCGGAGCTCCACCCGCACCTTGGTGCGGATGCCCTCGGGATCGCCCCCGGACGCGGCGATCGCCTCGTCGGCCAGGCTGCCGGGGGCCTCGACCAGCCCGGCCTCGGTCGTGAGCACGGACACGACCCGGGCGAGCGGTCGCGTGTAGCCGAGCACGCCGGTGACCTCGAGCCGCGGGGTGAGCGGCACGGCGTCGCCCTCGGTGTCGAGCGCCGCCTGGGTGGCGAGGCGCAGCCGTACGACCGTCTTGAGGTCGGCGTTGCGCACCTGCAGCGGCTGGACGTCCACCTGGACGCGTGCCAGGGGCAGCAGCGCCCGCATCTCGACGAGCGGTGTGAGGTGGTCGCGCAGCGGACCCGCGGGCAGGTCCTCGACGAGCCAGCGCGTACGACGCCCGGCGTCCGCCGTCAGCGGCGCCGCACCCCCGGGCTGCACCAGCACCAGCCTCGCCCCGGCGCGCTCGCGCTGGAGCCGCAGCTCGACGCCGGCATCGCCCAGACGCCGGTCGGCTGTGTCGAGCACGGTGAAGCCGAGGGTCGACGGCGCATCGGCGGCGAGGTCGAACCGGGCGGCGAGGAAGGACACGAGGGCG
>CAYUXB010000249.1:0-5914 GCA_964448525.1 uncultured Acidimicrobiaceae bacterium | reverse complement strand
GCACGTCGCTCATGTCGAGCAGCCGGTGGAACAGCTGCTGACCGTCGACCTGCCGGAGGTCGCAGGTGACGCAGCGCTTGTTGCGGCTGACGCTCTTCCACATCAGACCGACACCCTCGCGCCGGTCGCCCCAGGTGCGCAGCGGATCGCCGGAGCCGGGGGCCTCGACCTTGATCACCTCCGCGCCGAACTCGCCGAGCGCGGTGCCCACCATCGGGCCGGCGGCCAGCGTGGCCGCCTCGACGACCCGCAGCCCCTGGAGCGGGCCGGCGGGACCGGTGTCAGCCATGGCGGGCGACGGCGGGGCGGTCGAGGCCGAGGGTGTCGCGCAGGGTGGTGCCCGTGTACGAGGTGCGGAACAGCTCGCGCCGCTGCAGCTCGGGCACGACCAGCCGCACGACGTCCTCGTAGGCGCCGGGCACGTGGGTGGCGGCGACGACGAACCCGTCGCAGGCGTCGCCCTCGAACCACTCCTCCATCTGGTCGACCACGTCCTCCGCCGTGCCGACGAAGCGGGGCCCCTGCAGCAGGGTCGCCCGGTGCCCGGCGAGGTCGCCGAGCGTGACCGAGTCGCCGATGTGCTGGCGCAGGTTCTGGACGAGGCCGCGGATGCCCGACACCGACTCGACCAGCTCGTCGGTGATGGGGTCGTCGAGCGCCATGCCGGAGAAGTCGTGGTTCATCAGCTCGGACAGCAGGGTCAGCGACGCCTGCGGATCGACGAGCTCGTTCAGGAAGACCTGCTCGCGCTCCTGGGCGTGGCCGGCGGACTCGCCGATCACCGTGTAGGCCATCGGCAGCATCTTCACCGCCGCCGCGTCGCGACCGCCGGCGGCGATGCGCTCCTTCTGGTCCTTGTAGTGCGACCGGGCGACGTCGATGTTGGGGTCGCCCGTGAAGATCAGCTCGGCCCAGCGGGCGGCGAAGTCGCGGCCGCGGCCCGACGAGCCCGCCTGCATCAGCAGGGGGCGGCCCTGCGGGGAGCGGGGGACGGTGAGCGGGCCCTCGACCCGGAACCACTCGCCGTCGTGGTCGAGGGCTCGGACCTTGTCGGGATCCGCGAACACGCCGGAGGTGCGGTCGAGCACGAGGGCGTCGTCGTCCCAGGTGTCCCACAGGCCGGTGGTGGCCTCGAGGAACTCGTCGGCCCGGTCGTAGCGAGCGTCGTGGCCGAGGTGGGCGTCGACGCCGAAGTTCCGGGCCTCGCTGTCGTTCACCGAGGTGACGACGTTCCAGGCGGCGCGGCCGCCGGACAGGTGGTCGAGCGTGGCGAACGTGCGGGCGACGTGGAACGGCGAGTAGTACGTCGTCGAGTACGTCGCGCCGAGACCGATGTGACGGGTGGCGCCGGCGACCAGGCCCAACACGATGCTGAGGTCGAGCTTCACCGGCCGGGCGCCGAGGCGCACGGCGTCGGCCACCGACCCGCCGTAGATGCCGGGCATCGCCAGCCGGTCGTCGAAGAACATCATGTCGAAGCAGCCGTCTTCGAGCGTGCGGCCGAGCTTCTGGTAGTAGCCGGCATCGAGGAAGCCGTGCTCGGTGGCCGGGTGGCGCCACGAGCCGGAGTACACGGTGACGTTGCCGGCCTGCATGAAGCCGACCAGCGACATCTGCCGCTTGCCGGTGTCCTGGGATCCTGCGGACATGGGCACCCCTCGTGGGTGAGAACGGGATTCACACCTGACGAGAGCGAGCCTAGCACCTGGACGCGAGCGCGTTCACGGCCACCGCCCCGGGCCGCATCTCGGTGGCCGCCGGGCGATCGCCGCCGATATCGTTTCGATATGGCATTCGTGCTGAAGCTGACCGAGGACGAGACCGAACTGCTGCGGGCCCAGGCCGAGCGTGAACGCCGGTCGATGCACGAGGTCGCACGCCTCGCGGTCCTCGAGCGCGTCGACTCGGCCGCTCAAGACGACCGGCGCGCTGCCTTCGTCCGCGACGAGCTGCCCAACTGGGCGCCCGTCATGCGGCGCCTGGCCGACTCGTGACCCGCCACCTGCGGGTCGGCGACGTGCTGGCCCTCGCCGAGGCAGTGATCGGCGCGCCGCCCGGTGTCCGTGATCTCGGGCTCATCGATTCGGCGGTCGCGCGGCCGCGGGCGGCCTTCGCCGACGTCGAGGCGTACCCGAGCCTGCACCTCAAGGCCGCGGCACTGCTCGAATCGCTGGCGGGCAACCACGCCCTCGTCGACGGCAACAAGCGCACCGCGTTGGCGTCGATGCTGTTCTTCTTCGACCTCAACGACATGCGGGTCACGCTGAGTCAGGACGAGGCCTACGACCTCGTGATCGGCATCGTCACCCACGAGATCGACATCGAGAAGGCGGCGGAGATCCTTCGCCGCGGTACTGCACCGCGCTGACGGCCGCCGCGCGGGTCAGCCCGCGGCGGCGACGTCGATGACGACCTTGCCGATCGCGCGGCCGTCGGCCACGTGGCGCAGCGCGACGGCGGTGTCGTCGAGGGCGAACGTCGCGCCGATGTGCGGGACCGCTCTGCCTTCGGCCAGGAGGTCGACCAGCTCCGCCTCGTTGCGGCGGGCGGTGTCGGGCTCGCGGGACATGAAGCTCAGGAACTCGAAACCGAGGATGCGGCTGCCCTTCAACAGCACCAGGTTGAGGGGGATGCGGGGGATCGAGCCCGACGCGTAGCCGACCGTCACGAACCGCCCGCCCCAGCGCAGCGCCCGCAGGGCCGGCTCCGCCAGGTCGCCGCCCACCGGATCGACCACGACGTCGGCACCCGCGGGGAGCCGGTCCCGCAGCCCCTGGCGCAGGTCGCCCGAGCGGTGGTCGATCAGGTGGGTGGCGCCGAGGTCGGCCGCGGCGGCGAGCTTGTCGCCAGACGAGGCCACGGCGGTCACCGACGCCCCGAGCACCGCACCGAGTTGCACCGCGGCCAGGCCGACCCCACCACCGGCACCGAGCACGATGAGCTCCTCGCCCGGCTGCACCGCGGCCACCGACCGCAGCACGTGCCAGGACGTGCGGTGGGCGACGCCGAAGGCGGCGGCGTGGTGCAGGCCGACGCCGTCCGGCACGCGCCACACGGCATCCGCGCCGACGGTCGCCTCCTCGGCGAACGCGCCCACCAGCCCGGTGCCCGCCACCCGGTCGCCGACGGCCACGCCCTCGACGCCGTCGGCCACCTCGGCGACGGTGCCGGCGAACTCGCTGCCCGGCACGAACGGCGGCGGCACGCTGATCTGGTACTCGTTCGCCACGATCAGCACGTCGGGGAAGTTGACGGCGGCGGCATCGACCCGCACCCGGACCTGGCCGGGACCGAGGTCGGGGACCGGCAGATCGTCGACCACCACCGATTCGGGCGGGCCGTGGGCCCGGCACACGGCGGCGCGCACGTCAGGTACCCGTCCAGACCGGGGGTCGCTTCTCGACGAAGGCGAGGGCCCCTTCCTGGGCGTCCTTGCTGCCGAACACGAGCGGCTGCCAGTGGGCCATCCGCTCGGCGGCGCGGGTGGGGTTTGTGGCGGAGAGGCGCACCAGCTCCTTGGATGCCGCCACGCCGAGCGGGCCGTTGGCGGCGATGCGCTCCGCCAGGTCGAGCGCGGTCGAGAGCACGTCGCCGGGCGGGACCACCCGGTTGACGAGGCCCAGTTCGTAGGCGCGCGCCGCGTCGAACCTGTCGCCGGTGAGCACGACCTCCAACGCGACGGCGAGCGGGATGCGCTGGCCGATGGCGGTGCCGCCGCCCGCGGCGAACAGGCCGCGCTTCACTTCGGGCAGGCCGAAGGACGCCTCGGCCGAGGCCACGACGAGGTCGCACCCCATCAACAGCTCGAAGCCGCCGGCCACCGCGGTGGCGTTGGCCGCACCGACGATCGGCGTGGCGATGTCGCCCCGCACGAACCGCACGAACCCGGCGATGCCGGGGTCGTCGGTGCTGTTGATCGTGTCGCCGCCGGAGAACGCGCGCAGGTCCATCCCGGCGCAGAACGCACGGTCGCCGGTGCCGGTGAGCACGACGGCGCGGGTCTCCGGGTCGTCGTCGGCGGCGAGCAGCGCCGCACCGAGCGCGGCGGTGAGCGCGGGTGTCAGGGCGTTGCGGGCCTCGGGCCGGTTCAGGCGCAGCACCAGCACGGCGCCGCGCCGCTCGGTGGCCAGGCCCACGTCCTCGGGCGTGGGCACGGGAGTCGGTTCGGTCGTCATGAGCGGTACCCCGTCGTCGCGGCCACCTCTGCGGCCTCCTGCATGAGCTGCAGCACGATCGGGCCGAAGGCCTGCAGCTTCTCGTCGTCGCCGGCCCGCTGGAAGCCCTGTTCCAGCACCACGGCGAGCTTCCACTTGGCGAGCACGACGTAGTAGTCGATGTCGTCGACCTGGCGGCCGGACACGTCGGCGTAGCGGGCCAGGATCTCGTCGCGCGACGGCATGCCCGTCATGTCGACGTAGCTCGAGAACGCCAGGCCGGGATCGTTCGTGTCCGCCGGCCATCCGTGCACGACCCACCCGAGGTCGAGCTTCGGGTCGCCGACGGTGCCCATCTCCCAGTCGACGATGGCGGCCAGCCGGGCGGGGGCCCCGTCGTGGTACATCACGTTGGCGAACTGGTAGTCGCCGTGCATGATCCCCGGCACGTAGTCGAGCGGCTGGTGGCCGCGCAGCCAGGCGGAGGCCTCTTCGAAGCCGGGCAGCTCGCGGCCCTTGATGCGCTCGAGGAACGCCGTCCAGCGGTCGACCTGACGCTCGTGGAACCCGTCGGGCCGCCCGAGGTCGCCGAGCCCGCGCGCCTGCCAGTCGACCGTGGACAGCAGGGCGATGCCGTCGACGAGGGCGAAGGCGAGGCCCCGCCGGGCGTCGAGGTCGGCGTCGAACGGTGCCGGCCAACCCTCACCGGCGAGCGCCATCGGCGACCAGCCGTCGACGAAGCCCATCAGGTAGAAGGTGCGGCCGAGGACGGACGGGTCGGTGCACACCGCGATGGCCGGGGTGCAGGGCACGTCGGTGCCGGTCAGCGCCTCGATGATGCGCCACTCGCGCACGATGCCGTCGTCGCGCGCCGCCGGCGCCTCGGGAGGCGGGATGCGCAGCGCCGCGTGGATGTCGCCGCGACGGATCTCGTAGATCTCGTTCTGGGTGCCGCCGGAGATGAACGCGGCCTCGATCGGTTCGCCCTTCGCGAGGTCGAGGCCATCCATCCACGTCGCGAGCCGTCCGGTGTCGATCACAGGTTGCCCACCTCGTGCTCCAGGATCTCCGCGTACTTCGCCTGGGCCGCCGCCCGCAGCTTGGGGATGTGCCGGGTGGGCCACAGGTCGTCGCTGGCGGCGTGGTCGCGCAGCACCTGGCGGGCGACCGTGACCTTGTGGACCTCGGTCGGCCCGTCGGCCAGGCCGAGCACGCTGGCCCCGAGCATCATGCGGTGGAACGGCATCTCGTTGCTGACGCCGAGGGCGCCGTGCACCTGCATGGCCCGCCAGGCGATGTCGTGCAGCACGCCCGGCATGAGCACCTTGACCGCAGCGATGTCCTTGCGGACCTTGCGGTAGTCGTTGTGCTTGTCGATCGACCAGGCCACGTACAGCACGAACAAGCGGAATTGGGCGAGCTGGGCGTACGAGTCGGCGATGTAGCCCTGCACGAACTGCTTGTCGGCGAGCAGGCTGCCCTGCGTCTCGCGGCTGAGAGCCCGCTCGCACATCATGTCGTAGGCCTTCTGGGCCAGGCCGATGGTGCGCATGGCGTGGTGGATGCGGCCGCCGCCGAGGCGGGTCTGGGCCACGGCGAACGCCTGGCCCTCGCCGCCGAGCACGGCGGAGGCCGGCACCCGGACGTCCTGGTAGTGGATCAGCGCGTGCGAGCCATCGCCGATCGGCTCGCCCCACAGGCCCACGTTGCGCTCGATCTCGATGCCCGGCGTGTCCGTCGGGACCAGGAACATCGACATC
>CAYUXB010000248.1:0-5970 GCA_964448525.1 uncultured Acidimicrobiaceae bacterium | reverse complement strand
TGGTCATCCCCGACGACGCGTACGGCGGCACGTTCCGCCTCATCGACAAGGTCTACGGCGCGAGCGGCCACCCGTGGGCGGCGCTCGACCTGACCGACCCGGCGGCGCTGGCTCGGGAGTGGCCCGAGGGCACGAGGCTGGTGTGGGCTGAAACGCCGACCAACCCCGCCATGGCGATCGTCGACATCGCGGCGGTGGCCGAGGTGGCGCACGACCACGATGCCTGGCTGGTCGTCGACAACACGTTCGCCACGCCCTACCTGCAGCAGCCGCTGGCGTTGGGAGCCGACGTGGTGGTGCACTCGTCCACCAAGTACCTCGGGGGCCACTCCGACGTCGTCGGCGGCGCGGTCGCGCTGAACGACGACGACTTCGCCGTTGGCCTCGGCTTCACCCAGAACGCGGTGGGCAGCGTGCCGTCGCCGATCGATTGCTACCTCGTGCAGCGGGGCCTCAAGACGCTCGCCGTGCGCATGGACCGCCACTCCGACAACGCCCGGGCGGTGGTCGACCTGCTGACCGACCATCCGAAGGTCGAGCGGGTGCTGTGGCCGGGTCTGCCCGGGCACCCTGGCCACGACGTGGCCAAGCGCCAGATGAGCGACTTCGGTGGCATGGTGTCGTTCGTGCTGCGTGGGGGCGAGGAGGCGGCGCTCGCGGTGTGCGAGGGCACCGAGGTGTTCACGCTGGCGGAGTCGCTCGGTGCGGTCGAGTCGCTCGTCGAGCACCCGGCCCGGATGACCCACGCCTCGGCGGTGGGCTCGGCCCTGGCCGTCGATCCCGGTCTCGTGCGCCTGTCGGTGGGCATCGAGTCCGCCGGTGACCTGGTCGCCGACCTGCGTCAGGCACTCGACGGGGTCGGCTGACCCGGGCGGTCGAGGGGGCGGAGGCCCGATCGGCGGCGGGGCCGATCCCGGGCCGCCACGCGGCGCCCGGTACGCTGCCGCCCCGATGGAGGTGATCCGCGACCTGTCCGCCTGCCCCCGCCCCGCGGGCGGGACCGTGGTGACGATCGGTGCCTACGACGGTGTCCACATCGGTCACCGCACGGTCATCGGCGAGGTGCGTCGCCGTGCCGACGAGGAGGGGCTGTCGACCGCGGTGGTGACCTTCGACCGCCATCCGGCCTCGGTGGTGCGGCCCGAATCCGCCCCCCGCCTGCTCACCGACCTCGACCAGAAGCTCGAGCTGCTGGCCGACACCGGTGTCGACTACTGCCTGGTGATCACCTTCGACGAGTCCCGCAGCCGCGAGCCGGCCGAGGAGTTCGTGCGCGGGGTCCTGGCGGGCTGCCTGGCCGCGCGGGTGGTCGTCGTCGGCGACGACTTCCACTTCGGGCACCGGCGATCGGGCGACGTCGACCTGCTGCGCACCATGGGCCGTGAGCTGGGCTTCGAGGTCGACAGCCGCGACTTGGTCGACGAGGACGGCCGCCCGGCCGGCGACGCCGGCAAGGTGTCGTCCACCCACATCCGTCATGCGCTCGTCGAAGGCGACCTGGTGGCGGCCAACGCCTGGCTCGGCCGCCCGCACGAGGTGCGGGGCCTGGTGGCCGCAGGCGAGCAGAGGGGCCGTGAGCTGGGGTTCCCGACCGCCAACGTGTCGGTGCCCGGCGAGATCCTCCTGCCGGCGGACGGCATCTACGCGGGCTGGTTCGAACGGGCCGACGGGTCGGTGCACCCGGCGGCCATCTCGCTCGGCCGGCGACCCACGTTCTACGTGGAGGCACACGCCAGCCTGCTCGAGGCCCACCTGCTCGACTTCACGGGCGATCTGTACGGCGAGCGCGTCAAGGTGCGCTTCGTGTCGTGGTTGCGGGGCGAGGAGCGGTTCGATTCGGCCGAGGCGCTCATCGAGCAGATCGCACGGGACTGCGACGAGGCCCGGCGCGTTCTCGGCGTCTGAGGCGGCCGATCCGTCGGCCCGGGTGCGTCCGTGCCCGCTGGCCGGCAGCGTTCGGAGAGGGAACGACGTTTCCCCGGTGACTTATGCTGTAAGGCAACAATCCGTTGCTGCTGACGAGCGGCGGGGCACTGTGGAGGTGACATGGACGACGACCCGGTCGACAGCGACGACTCGGCGATCGCGGAGGTCATCCCGCTGCCCGACACCGCGTTCAGCGCGTCGGGACGATCCTCGGCGACCCGGCTGATCCCCGACCCGATCGCCGGGCCGTCCGACGACCCGATCGTCGGGCCGGAGGGCGACACACCGGAGACCGACGGGCTCGTGGCCGTGCCCCGGCTCGCCCGTCACGAGATCGTCCTCGCCGACGATCACCGGGTGGGTGTGGCCGTCTGCGGGCAGGGGCTGCCGGTGGTGCTGGTCCACGGCTTCACGGCCGAGGGCATCCTCTACGCGCAGACCTTGTCCCGCCTCGTGGCGATGGGCTTCAAGGTGGTGGCGATCGACGTCGCCGGCCACGGCGCGACCCAGGGCCTGCCGACGGGCGGCGACGATCTCGAGTCCTACACCCGGCTGCTCGCACGCGTGCTCGACGAGCTCGGCATCCGGCGGGCGGTGCTCGCCGGCCACTCGATGGGTGGCCGGTTGGTGACCCAGTTGGCCGCCGCGGATCCGGACCGGGCGATCGCCGTCGTGCTCATCGACGCCGTGGTGGGGGACTGCTGGGACCGGCTGATCAAGCTGTCGCGCTTCGCGCCCCCGGTGATGATCGGGCTGGCCGCGCTGCTGGTGGCGGACACGCTGTCGACGCTGCCGTGGCTCCGCAACCCGTCGCAGGCCGCCAAGCTCGGCCGGCTGATCGGCCCCGTCCTGCTCGGCCACGCCCGCCGGCCCTGGCGGATGTTCGGCCCCGCCATCTCGATGATGCGGTCGGCGCCGAGCGGGAAGATGCTCGACGACCTCGGCGAGGCCGGGATCCCCGTCGTGGTGATCCACGGCGACCGGGACATGCCGGTGCCCTACGCCACGGCGGTCGACGCTGCCCGCCGGTCGGCCGGCACGCTGGTGACCGTGAAGGGCGGGAGCCACTCGTGGGTGTTGAAGGATCCCGAGGCCCTGCCGGCCATCATCGCCGAGCTGCTGGACGGGCCCCTCGCCCGTGTGCGGGCCGCTGCGCAGGGCGCTGCCGGCCTGCGCGCGGACGCGACGGCCGACGAGATCGAGCGGGCGTTCCTCGGCCCTCACGCCTGGGTGCGGCAGCTGACGCCCCCGCTCGAGTTCCGCACCGGCGGCGCCCGTCACCGCCGGTCACGCTATGGGTGGACCGTGTCGCAGCCCGCGTGACGGTCCGTAGCGAGGGGTTCGCCGTTCGGGCACCTGCGCTGGTACCCTGTCGGGGCGCTCCGAACCAGGCGAAGCTCGACCACAGCTCGAATCGCAGGTGGTCGTCTCGGCACTCCCAGCCGAGCCGGTGACGGGGCAGGGTAAGCAGTCACCCGAACGAAGGAAACACGCGTGTCAGACCAGATCGACGCCGCCAAGGGCGGCATCATCGCCGACAACAAGCTCCACGACTCCGACACGGGGTCGCCCGAGGTGCAGGTGGCGTTGCTCACCGCACGCATCAACCACCTCAACGACCATCTGTCGAAGCACAAGAAGGATCACCACAGTCGGCGGGGCCTGCTACAGCTCGTCGGTCGCCGTCGCCGGTTGCTCGACTACGTGCGATCGAACGACGTCGAGCGCTACCGCGAGATCATCGCCAAGAACGGTCTGCGCCGCTGAGGCCTGACACGCAACAGGAGCGGCCCCCGTGGGCCGCTCCTGGTGCATCCAGCGCAGATCGCGCTGGCACGTGAGACCAGCCCGCCACCGGCCGATCCGGCGGCGGGCCTGACAACAGAATCCCGGCAGCGTGAAGGTCAGCTGCCAGTCGCCGTCCTCCGCAGACATCACGGTCCGCGCGGTGGTTGCCGACTGGGAACTGGCCCCGCTGCCCGATCCGGCGGAGGATCCGCCGGGAAGGAGAGCGACCCATGGTCGATCCCATCGTCGTATCGGCGCCCGTGGAGGGCACCGACACCACCCTCAGCTTCGAGACCGGCAAGCTGGCGTTCCAGAGCCAGGGCTCGGTCGTCGTCCGCCTCGGTACGACCGAGGTGCTCGTCACCGCCAACGGTGCCCGCAACATCCGCGAGGGCATCGACTTCTTCCCCCTCACGGTCGACGTCGAAGAGCGCATGTACGCCGCGGGCCGCATCCCCGGCAGCTTCTTCCGTCGTGAGGGCCGCCCCACCGACCTCGCCATCCTGACCTGTCGCCTCATCGACCGGCCGTTGCGTCCCAGCTTCGCCAAGGGCTACCGCAACGAGACCCAGGTCGTCGTGACGGTCATGGGCGTCGACGGCGAGAACCCCTACGACGTCGCCGCCATCAACGGCGCGTCCGCGGCGCTGATGCTGTCCGGCCTGCCCTTCGAGGGGCCCATCGGTGCTGTGCGCATCGCCTGGACGTCCGAGGGCAAGTGGGTCCCGCACCCCACCTACAGCCAGAGCGAGGACTCGACCTTCGAGCTCGTCGTGGCCGGTCGCCAGCTCGACGACGGCGACATCGCCATCATGATGGTCGAGGCCGGCGGCACCGAGCAGGCCTGGCAGCTCTACCAGGACGGCACGCCGTATGTCACCGAAGAGGTGATCGCCGGTGGGCTCGAGGCCGCCAAGACCTGGATCCGCTCCTCGATCGAGGCGCAGCGCGATCTCGTCGAGCAGGCGCACGCCAAGGGCCTGATCCACGAGCTCGAGTGGGAGCCGCAGGTCGACTACACCGACGAGGTCTTCGCCCGCGTCGAGGCCGTCGGCACCGACAGCCTCACCACGGTGGCCGGCATCACGGTCAAGGCCGAGCGCGAGGCTGCGCAGGGCGAGGCCGCCAAGGCGATCATCGAGACGCTGCTGCCCGAGTTCCCCGAGCAGCAGCGCGAGATCAACAACGCCGCCAAGGCGCTGCTGAAGAAGATCATCCGCCGCCGCATCGTCGAGGAGGGCGCCCGCATCGACGGTCGTGGTCCCGCCGACCTGCGGCCGCTGTCGGCCGAGGTCGGGCTCATCCCGGCGGCCCACGGTTCCGGCCTCTTCCAGCGCGGCGAGACCCAGGTGCTCAACGTCACCACCCTGGGCATGCCGAAGACCGACCAGATCCTCGACAACCTGGGCAACCGCGACCGCAAGCGGTACATGCACCACTACAACATGCCGCCCCACGCCAACGGCGAGACCGGCCGCGTGGGCAGCCCCAAGCGCCGCGAGATCGGTCACGGCCTGCTGGCCGAGCGGGCCCTTCTGCCCGTCGTGCCCGGCCAGGACGAGTTCCCCTACGTGCTGCGGCTCGTGTCCGAGGTGCTCGCCTCCAACGGCTCGACGTCGATGGCGTCGGTGTGCTCGTCGTCGATGTCGCTCATGGACGCCGGCGTGCCGATCAAGGCGCCCGTCGCCGGCATCGCCATGGGTCTGGTGTTCGCCGAGGGCAAGTACACGTCCCTCACCGACATCCTCGGTGCCGAGGACGCGTTCGGCGACATGGACTTCAAGGTCGCCGGTACGTCCGAGTTCGTGACCGCGCTGCAGCTCGACACCAAGATCGACGGCCTTCCGGCCGACGTCCTGGCCCAGGCGCTGCAGCAGGCCTACGAGGCTCGCACGAAGATCCTCGAGGTCATGAACGAGACGATCCCCGCCGCGCGTGACGAGGTCGGCGACACCGCTCCGAAGATCGTCAGCTTCGAGATCCCGATGGACAAGATCGGCGAGGTGATCGGGCCGAAGGGCAAGGTCATCAACGCCATCACCACCGAGACCGGCGCGGATGTCAGCGTCGACGACGACGGCATGGTCGGCCGGGTGTCGATCGGCTCGTCCGACAAGGGTGCGGTGGAAGAGGCCAAGCGCCAGATCCAGCTCATCCTCAACCCGCCCACCGCCGAGGTCGGCCAGGTGTACCCGGGCCGTGTGGTGAACATCACCAAGTTCGGTGCGTTCGTCAACATCCTCCCGGGCCGCGACG